>CAYODA010000001.1:0-13818 GCA_964402625.1 uncultured Syntrophomonadaceae bacterium
CTGGTAGGGTTGATGAGTGGATCGGCCAACGATGCCGCCGTAGCCCTGGCCGAACATACCGCCGGCTCCCTGGAAAAATTTGTAGAGGAAATGAACAAGAAAGCAGAAGAGCTGGAGATGGAAAATACCCGTTTCCAAAACCCGCACGGCTTGCATCACCCACAGCACTACACCACTGCCTACGATATTGGTTTAATGAGCCGCGCCCTCCTGCACTACCCGCAGGTTTTGGACTGGACCACGGTATGGATGGACGAGAGTTTTCTGCAGGGGGAAATACGTGCCGGCGAAGTCTTTTTAAGTAATACTAACCGCATGATCCATTACTACCAGGGATGTGACGGTTTGAAAACTGGTTTTACCGACCAGGCCGGGCAGAGTATTGCCGCTACGGCCCAGAGGGGAGATACTCGTTTCCTGGCTATTGCCCTGGGGGCCCCGTCCAGCGACGAACGCTACCATGCAGCCCGCCATCTCCTGGATTACGGTTTTGCCCGGTACCAGGCTGTACCTCTCCATGACCGTGGTGAAATTGTGGCTGTGGTGCCGGTGGAAAAAGGAACATACCGGGAAGTAAATGCGGTAACCGCATCCAGGGTAACACTCTTGCAGCAAAGGGGAGAAGAAGAGCCATACCAGAAAGAAATAAACCTGGAAACACCCCTGTTTCCCCCTATAGAAAAAGGAGAAAAAATAGGGAAGATCAGGGTTTTTGCCGGTGAGGAGGAAGAAGTGGTGGCTCTGCACGCAGCCTGGGAAGTAGAGCCAGCTGACTTTAAAATGCTGCTGGGAAGGCTGCTGCTTGAGTGGTTTAGCTCTGGCAGGTGAGAAAAGACAGGTGCTTCTCACCTGCTTCTCCCCCTTAAAACAAAATATTTCTACTGACGTGTAATTTATGGCAATGGATCCTTAGTCCTTCGGGCGGCCTTAAACGAGTGTTATTATCAGAAAAATATAAAATTTTTACACTCAGGCAGGAAATATATTATAAGTGCAGAACGATTTTCCATAACAGGTTTATGTAATGGGGTTTTGTGCAGTTTAGCCCGAGGTAGGAGGTGAAGTATGGAACTGGAGATGCTTCATAAGAACGATAGCCTTGTGGTGCGCCTTTATGGGGAACTGGATCATTTTGCTTCACAGAAAATAAGGAAAGAGGTGGACGGGGAGTACAGAAAAGAAATTTCCCGCAATATACTATTTAACATGGAAAATTTGTCTTTTATGGACAGCTCGGGGGTAGGAGTAATTATGGGGAGATACAAGCTGGTTGCTTCCAAAGGCGGCAAGGTGGCAGTATGCGGGATATCCCTCTCTTTGAAAAAAGTCATGGAAGTTTCCGGCTTACTCAAGCTGGTGGAGGTTTATGAGAATGAAGATGAGGCACTGGATCGCCTGGTTATCAATAACAATTAGCGGAAACCACTATAAGAAAGGAGGGAAGATTTAGTGAGAGCAGATTTTTTTCAGGTTTTTACCTGATTAATTTATCCGGGCTCTCACTAAAGGGCCACTGATGGAAAACAAAGATTACATGAGACTGGAATTACCGGCTCTTTCCCGCAACGAAGCTTTTGTAAGAGCCGCGGTAGCAGCATATGCAGCCCGGCTGGATCCTACCATGGAAGAACTTTCGGATATAAAAACCGCAGTTTCTGAAGCCGTAACCAACGCCATCATACACGCTTACGGTGAAGATGTGGGCACGGTATTTATCTTTTCATTTATAGAAAACCATACCATTACAATAGAAGTATTGGACCAGGGGAAGGGAATAGAAAACATTGAAGAAGTAAAAAAGCCATTTTATACCAGTGCCCCGGAGCTGGAGCGTTCCGGAATGGGTTTCACTATTATGGAGAGCTTCATGGATAACCTGGAAGTGGAAACGGTTAACGGCGAAGGAACTACCGTCCGCATGGTCAAACGTATATCTTCCAAAAAAGAGCAGGGAGAGAAGTCTTATGGAGCGGCTGACTGAGGAGGAAGTCCAGGAACTGATTTCCCGCTGGAACAGGGGGGACAGGGAAGCGGAAAATCGCCTGGCTGACAGGTTCACCCCCCTGGTGAAAGCAGTAGCCGGCCGTTACTATAGCGCGTTTTATGATGACGATGACCTGGAACAAGTAGGTTATATGGGACTGTTCAAGGCCGTGGAGCGTTTCGATGCTTCGCGGGGTGTTAAATTCACTACCTTTGCAGTAAGCTGGATCAAAGGAGAGATTTTGGCCCAGCTGAGGAAAAATAAAGAATTCAGGGGGAAGGATATTTCCCCGGCGGAGAAAAGGGAAGGCATAAAAGGAGAAAAAGAGGAAGGAACCACAAAGGATTTCCGGCAAAAAGATATATGGAGCACAGAGGAGCGTGCGGCAGCCCGGGAGTTTCCCCTGGTAGTATCACCGGCAGGGGATATGAAAGACTCTTCTTCGACGGAAGAGGTAGACGAACAGGTGGTGCAGAGGTTATGGCTGAAACAAGCGCTACAAGGGCTAAATGGTGAAGAAAGGAAAGTAATTGTTATGCGCTTTTTTAAAGAGAAGACCCAGGCAGAGGTAGGGGAAGCCATGGGGGTATCCCAGCGAAAAGTATCCCGTATGGAAAAAAAGATTTTGGAAAAGATGAAGGAAACCATGCGGTAGAGGAAACAGGGTCGCCGGTTATATATGAACAAGAACCGGCCGGAAGAGGAAAGAAAACAAAATGGAAATAGACATCGGCATAGATTGGAAGGAGAGAAAGGAGCGCAAGGCTAACCTTTCTTTTTTTATGAATTTTACCGGTTAGGAGATTTATTTTGATACTTGTTCTATTTCATACTTGCTAAAGAGAATAATTGCTCCGGTTGTAGTTATACTACTAAATGCAGAGTTAAGCTAAAAGCCTGATTTACTATTAAGAGTGTCAAATAAGCTTAACAACAACGGGGTGGGTAACAATGAGGTGCCCGGGATATAAAGGCCGGTTAATTTCCCTGGCAGGAGCGCTAATTTTAATTATATTTACTGCTGCAGTATTTGTTTATGTCTTTTGGGTGGAGCCTCCTTCTTCTCCCCCCGAGGATGCTCGCCCGGTGGGAAGTTTTATTGGAAATTTAAATAAATAAAAACGGAGGTGTTATTTTTGAGTGTAGCCAAGGTTATAGAACTGGTAGGGCAGTCGGATGTCAGCTGGGATGATGCAGCCAGGAATGCAGTTAGCAGGGCGGGTCAAACGGTAGATGACATCAGCGGGATAGAGGTTTTAAATTTTACAGCCCGCGTGGAAGAAGGAGAGATCAGGGATTATAAGGTTGATGTAAAGCTTATATTCGGTGTAAAAGATGAAGATTAGAAGTTTATTCGTGTAGCATGAAGATCCGGGAGCTGTTTCAATTATCCTGGATAAGGGGATACGGAACAGCTCCCGTCCTGGGATAAAAAGCAGCTTTATAGCATTCCGCCTGGGGCTTACCGGATACAGGTGAAAGCATTTAGTGCCGGATAAAAGGAGGAATTGGATTAATGAGCCGCAACCTTAAAGAAAAGTTTAACTTGAGTTCCGGTGAATACAAGCAGATGGTACAGCAGAAAAAACCGCGCCCCCCACTGGCCAAAAACCTGGTAACAGCTTTCCTGAGTGGAGGGATAATATGCCTGATAGGGCAGCTGGTACTGAACTTTTTTATGGGACTGGGATTTACTGCCCAGGAAGCAAGCAACCCTACGGTAGCTTTCTTTATATTTTTAGGCGCCCTGTTAACCGGCCTGGGTATTTTTGATAAAATAGCGCGTTATACCGGCGCGGGGACGGCTATCCCGGTTACCGGTTTTGCCAATTCCATAACTTCTGCTGCGCTGGAATTTAAAAAAGAAGGTTTTGTAACCGGGGTAGGTTCCAAGATGTTTATGCTGGCAGGCTCCGTGATAGTATTCGGGGTTATGACCGCCCTGGTAATAGGGCTGATTTCCGCTATAATTTAAGAATTGCCGTTATGGCGGAAGACAGGTAAAGCTGGACGAAAAGAGTAAGCAACCGGTAAAAACAAGGAGAAGATATACCGATGTGTTCTCAAAGAATTGGCAACCACACTGTAAAAATAGAAACCCCTGTTTATCTTTCCTATAGCGGTGTTGTCTCCGGACCCAAAGAAGGTAAGGGCCCCCTGTCGGGTGATTACGATGAAGTAAAAAAGGATTTAAAGCTGGGAGAAAAGACTTTTGAGAAGACCGAAAGGCGTATGATGGAAGACGCCTGTCGCCTGGCCCTTTCCAAAGGCAACTATGGTAAAGGGAATATGGATTATTTTATTGCAGGCGACCTTCTCAATCAAATTACGGTTTCCGGGTTCTGTGCCCTGCAGCACCCGGTACCGTTTTTGGGGATATACGGAGCCTGTGCTAACCTGGTGCAGGGTATAGGGATGGCGGCAATGCTTGTCGGGGGTGGATACGGGGAAAAAGTATTAACGGCCACTTCAAGCCACAACTGCAGTGCAGAGAGGCAGTACCGCTATCCTACCGAGTACGGATTTCAAAATCCAGAGTGGTCCCAGTGGACTGTGACCGGCGCGGGAGCGGCGGTGATTACTTCCACTATCAAAGCACCGCGGGTTACCACGGTCACCCTGGGCGAAGTTGTGGATACGGGAATAAAAGAGACCTCCGGCCTGGGGCCGGCCATGGCCCCGGCAGCTGCAGCTACCATGTTGTTTCACTTCGAAGAGCTTCAGCTGGAGCCGCAGTATTACGACTGGATAGTTACCGGTGACCTGGGTGAGTATGGCAGGCAGCTGACGCTGGATCTTATGGAGAGGAGAGGTTATTACCTGGAAGGGGTGTATTCCGATTGCGGGACGTTAATTTATTATCCCCACCAGCAGGTGGGCGCGGGTGGAAGCGGTTGTGCTTCTTCAGCCCTGGTAGTTTTGGGTCATATATACCGGCGTATGAAAAAAGGGGAGTTAAACCGAGTCCTGGTAGTGGCTACCGGTGCCATGCACAGCCCTACTTCTTGTTTCCAGGGCGACAGCATACCGGCAGTGGCCCATGCTATTTCTATTGAAAACGAATAAAAGCTGGCCCTGCCCTGCCGGTATCAGTTTTGTTCCGGCAGGAGGCCGGTTTGATTGTAGGAGGTTGATAATAATATGGAGTACCTGACGGCCTTTCTGGTGGGCGGCCTTTTCTGCGTAATAGGGCAGCTCTTGTTTGACCTGACCAACTGGACTCCCGGGCACGTGCTTACTGCATTTACCGTGGCGGGAGGCCTCCTGGGAAGCGTGGGGTTGTACGACAAACTAATAGAGTTTGCCGGTGCCGGGGCGTCTTTGCCTATATCCAGCTTTGGAAACGCACTGGTTAACGGGGCCATGGCAGAAGCGGCTTCCAACGGGGTAATCGGGGTGCTTACGGGAATGTTCGAGTTAACCAGCACGGGAATTACTGCAGCCATTATATTTGGGTTCCTGGCTGCGGTAATATTTAACCCCCGCGGGTGATAAGGGGACGGGAGGCAATATGTCAGATAAACAACTGGGTAAGATAAGAAGCAGTATTGAGGAAAACCAAAAGTTGCTGAATGAAACCCTTGGTATAGATGTTAGCTTTGATATAATTTTCCGGGAAATAAAAATAGGTGACAAAAAAGCAGGTATACTTTTTGTAGACGGGTTTGTAGACGATGAAACTACTACGCTGATTTTACAAACCTTGCTTAACACCAGGCGGGAAGAACTGGTGCCCGGAACCCTGGAAAAAGTATTTAACATGAAAATACCGTATGTGGCGGTAGAGCCTGTTAATACCCTGGATGATGCCATGTTTAGCGCCCTTTCCGGGCCTATTGTTTTGTTTATAGATGGGGAAAAGCAGGCACTGGAAATTGATACGCGTATTTATCCCGCCCGGGATCCGGCCGAGCCGGAAATAGAAAAAATAACCAGGGGTTCCCGGGACGGTTTTGTAGAAACCATGTTGTTCAACGTGACCTTGATAAGAAGAAGGCTTCGCGATCCCCAGTTAAGAAGTGAAGCGCTTAGGATTGGCCGACGCTCTGCCAGCGACGTGGCCCTGGTGTATGTAGCCGACATAGCAAACCCCAAGATGGTAGAGGAAGTAAGAAAAAGGTTGCAGGAGATTGATGTAGACGCACTGACTATGGCGGAAAAAACTGTGGAGGAGTTTACCACTAAAAAATTCTGGAATCCTTTTCCCGAAGTTCGCTTTTCCGAGCGACCCGATGTGGCTGCGGCCCACCTGATGGAAGGACACGTGGTAATAGTGGTAGACACATCTCCTTCGGTAATGATTGCGCCGGTTACCATATTCCATCACCTGACCCACGCCGAGGAATACCGGCATGATCCCATCGTGGGTATCTATATACGCTGGGTACGCGTGCTGGGGGTCCTTAGCTCTTTTCTGCTGGTCCCCCTGTGGATGTTGATGGTGCTGGAGCAGGGTTTGCCGCCCCCTGGCCTGGAGTTTCTGGGGCCGGAAGAGGAATACGCCATTCCCTTGATGGTGCAGTTTATATTTGCCCACTTCGGAATAGACCTGCTTCGTATGGCCAGTATCCATACTCCCTCTCCCATGGCAACCGCCCTGGGCCTGGTAGGAGGACTGCTGATAGGTGAGATAGCTGTAGAAGTAGGCTTCTTTACCCCGGAAGTTCTGCTTTACGCCGGGCTTAACGCCATAGGAATTTTTGCTACTCCCAGCTGGGAGTTAAGCATGGCCAACCGCATAATCCTGCTAATGTTAATTCTGTTAACCGGGTTTTTCCTGACAACGGGATTCGTTATCGGGGTGCTTTTGGTACTGGTTCGCCTGGCAACCACCAGGTCCTTTGGTTATCCCTACCTGTGGCCCCTGGTACCATTTAACGCCTCGGGGCTACTTAATGTGATTATTAGAAGCCCCATGCCCTTACAGAAAATGCGCCCGGATTACCTGGACCCGGTTGATAAAACCAGGAAGAAGTAACCGGGCTGGAGGCTGGAGGTTGTGTGTGGGGATCGGGAGACATATTTTCTTTAAGTGGAACTATCTTTTTTTTCCTGCTTCCTGACCCCAAACCTCCAGCTTTTTCCTCCACCTTCGTTAAGGTTTTTAAGCGACAGCATCTATTTTGTGGCTGGACAAAAAAGGAGCCGAATGATATAAAGAAAAAAAGGTGTGACGTATTGTTGCTATTATCAATAAATTCCGCAAATTACAGGAGGGCAGTTGGCACCCTCATAAACAATATTTTTAATGTTGAAAAGCTTTTCGTTGGTGGAAGGAATTGATATCGTTTTTGTAGAAAAATTATATATATAGCCAAATCAAAAGATAAAATTATTGAAAACAGGAGAGCATGACTTTGGATATATACGTCAAAATAAAGGGAATTAAAGATGCAGGTGGCAACAGCAGTGAGGGGGTTAAAGTATCCCTTGGTGAAGGAGCTTGCGTACGGGATCTGCTGAAAGCACTGGAAGAAAGCTTCGGGGAAAAGTTTACCGAACTGGTTTATGCAGAAGGAAGCCGGGAACTGAAAAAAAATCGCAGGTTTTTGTTAAACGGCAGGGATATAGTTTTTTTAGACGGTATGGAAACCTCGCTGCGGGATGGTGACCGGTTTGCTGTTATAACTCAGATGTCAGGTGGGTAAAAGATCCGGGCAAATGTTTTTTGCCTGGAAACATAAGTTAATATCGTAACAAGTAGAAGGCCAGAAAATTAAAATTTATGAAGGAGGCGATCAAGCAATGATCTCTCGTATCAGTTCCCCTCCACCGGCAGTGTTTGGGATAGGTGCTTCCGAACAACTGGGGGAGGAGTTGAAGGCACTGGGGTTAAAGAAGGTTCTGGTAGTGCACGGCAGGGTGGTAAAGAAAACGGGAATAATTGATAGACTGACCGGGTACATCAAAGACCAGGGTATAGAAGTAGTGACTTATGACAGGGTATCACCTGACCCGCCGGCCGAAGTGGTTGATGAGGGTGCGGAATTGGCCAAGAAAGAAAAAGTAGACGGAATTGTAGGTGTTGGCGGGGGTAGTGCCCTGGATTCTGCCAAGGCCATCAACGTGCTAATGGGCAATCCAGCTCCTATAACACGCTATCACGACAAGAGCATTCCTCTTAATCCGGGAATAAAACTGGTTCTGCTACCTACTACCTCCGGGACCGGCAGCGAAATGAACGCCATCAGCGTGGTAACGGATACGGAAAAGGATGTTAAGAGTGGAGTTGTCGGTGGACCCTGTGTGGCGGACCTGGCCATAGTGGATCCCTCTTTTACCATGGGACTGCCGGCGAATATCACCGCGGTTACGGGTTTAGACGCTTTTTCTCATGGAGTGGAAGCTATAACCTCGGGGTTTGCCAACCCGTTTTCGGAAACACTGGGAGAAAAAGCAGTACAGCTGGTTTGCCAGTATCTCCCGGTGGCCGTAAAGGACCCTGACAATGAAGAAGCCCGTATAAAGCTGAGTTTTGCTTCTATGATAGCCGGAAAAGCATTTAACGACGCCAACGTTCATCTTGGACATGCCATGGCTCATGCCCTGGGATCTTATTTCCATATTCCACACGGGGTTGCCTGTGCCCATGTTCTTCCGGAGACAGTGGAACACGTAGTGGATGATCTCCCTGATAAGGTAAAAGTTGTAGGAAAAGCCATGGGAGTCGATGTAGAGGGTAAGGCACCCGCCGAACTGGGCAAAACAGTGGGCGATGCCATTCGTAACCTGGTAAAAGAGCTGGGTATAGAAACGCTCAAAGAAGTAGGAGTCAAAAAAGAATCTCTAAAAGATGTGGTACCGCTGGTTTTCCAGGATGACTGTTACATTTTTATGCCCAATGAAATAACAGAGGAGCAGGTGTTGCAGCGATTAAATAACGCCTACCAGAAGTAATTAAATAAGCTGAACCTGTAGCAAAACTTACCAGAAAGGATGATTTGATGCTGCGTGGTGGTTATACCGGCAAAATACTGCGGGTAAATTTAACCGAACAGACGTATCAGGTGGAAGAAACCACCGAAGAAATGGCCCGCCATTTTATAGGGGGAGCGGGCTTTGGAGTTAAAACCTTGTGTGACGAAGTGGATCCACAGGTGGATGCTCTTTCACCCGAAAACAAGCTTACCTTTTTCCCGGGACCGTTTACGGGAACCAACGTGCCCTGCTCCGGAAGATTTGCAGTAACAGCCAAGTCTCCCCTGACCGGTGCAATAGGAATGGGACTTTCCGGGGGGCACTTTCCTGCCGAGATAAAATTCGCCGGGTACGACGGAATTATTGTTGAAGGTAAAGCAGAAAAGCCGTGTTATCTCTGGATTAAAGATGATAAGGTTAGCTTCCGCTCTGCGGAAAAATACTGGGGCACCAGGACTTTTGACACCCAGCAGATGATCAAAGACGACTTGAGAGACCAGAACATACGGGTAGCCTGCATTGGTCCCGCCGGCGAGAGGGAGGTAAAGCTGGCCTGCATTATTAACGAACGCCGGGCAGTCGGGCGCAAAGGCCTGGGTGCGGTTATGGGATCCAAGAATCTAAAGGCCATAGCCATACGGGGAGAAGAAGAGGTTCCGGTACAGGACAAGGAATCTTTAAGAGAAGGCGTATCCAAGATGACCAAGGAGCTTAAGGCAAGTGACGTTACCATGCCTCTTTTCTCCCAGCACGGTTCGGTTTTGGCCATGGATGCCTGCAGTGAGCTGGGTATTAATCCCACCAAGAACTGGTCCGCTACCGGCCAGTGGGATCCTGTTAAAGAGCTGGGTGTGGATGCCAACGCCTCCAAGAGAATAGGGAATTTCCGGTGTTTTGCCTGCCCGGTAGGCTGCAGCCAGTTTAAACTGGCGGAAAAAGAAGAGTACGCCGGCATCTTATCGGAAGGCCCCGAATTTGAAACTCTTTATTCCCTGGGTGGTCATACCGGGGTTGGCAAGCTGGATGCGGTTATAGCAGCAGACAGGCTGTGCGATGAACTGGGAATAGACACTATTTCCGCCGGTGTGGTCATTGGTTTTGCCATGGAGCTCTACGAGAAGGGCATACTGACCAGCGAAGATACCGGGGGGGTGGAGCTGAAATTTGGCAACGACCAGGCCATGATGCAGATGCTGCAGGATATATCCTACAAACGGGGCCTGGGAGAGCT
Source organism: uncultured Syntrophomonadaceae bacterium (assembly GCA_964402625.1). Taxonomy (GTDB): domain Bacteria; phylum Bacillota; class Dethiobacteria; order DTU022; family PWGO01; genus PWGO01. Next base: position 10,134 of record CAYODA010000001.1, read on the forward strand.
TCTGTCTGAAGGTACCAGGAAAGCAGCAGAAAAGATAGGGCAGGATTCGGAAAAGATCGCCATGCACGTAAAAGGCCTGGAGCTGCCCGGTTACGATATCCGGGGGGCAAAAGCCCACGGGCTTAACTTTGCCACTTCCTACACCGGTGCCGACCACAACCGGGGGTATGCTCCCCAGGAGATCTTTGGGGCACCTTTCCCCGAAGAGGTAGACCGCTTTGCAGCTGAAGGAAAGGGCAGGCTCACCAAATTTAACCAGGATATGCGGGCGGCTAACTTTGACTCCCCCATCATATGCGGTTTTATGAGTGACCAGGCCTTTTTAACTACCGCTTCTGAAAATACCTCCATGGTCTTAAAAGCTCTTTCCGGGATCGAGTTGACTACGGAAGAGGTGGACCTGGTGGGTGACCGGATTAATACCCTGGCCCGTGTGTTTAACGTCCTGGCCGGGAATGACCGCAGCGAGGACACCTTCCCTGAAAGAATAATGACCGAACCGATAAAAGGCGGCAATTCCGACGGGCATTATGTTAAAAAAGAAGAGCTGGAGATGATGTTGGACGAGTATTATGAAGCCCGGGGATGGGATAAGAACGGAGTGCCTACTATCGAAAGGTTGAAATTCCTGGGGCTGGATAAAGCCGCGGAAATGCTCAAGCAGTCAGGCAAGTAAAATAAAATCATGGAAGAAGCATAGTAAGACAGGAGGGGGAGCTGTTTAATACAGTACTCCCCTTCTTTGTGTATAAGGTTGACACGGGGACGGAGTTACTGTCACGCTTGTTAGAGCGTAAGCCTATGAATAAAGCCGGCACTGGAGCCTGCAGGCCATATTAGTTATTGCTCTCACGGTAATCTGCTGTGTGACAGTAACTCCGTCCCCGTGTCAACCTGGGAGAGAGTCTGTTTGGAAGCACAGGTTAGCAATTTTCCCCAACGGCTCAATGTGTTATAATATAATGAATGCACCACATCCGGGGGAATAGTATGTCTACACTTATAGTAACACACGATCATGCGGATTTTGATGCGCTTGCCTCTGCCGTGGCCGCCAGTAAGCTTTATGCGGATTCCTGGATGGCCCTGGCGGCACCGTGCAATCATAATGTACGGGCTTTTCTTAATCTTTACAGGGATTTTTTACCACTGGTTGACATAAAAGATGATGAGGCCCGCTACGATAGAATGGTGGTAGTAGATGCCAACCGTCGCAAACGAATCGAGAAATATGCCGCTTTACTGGACCGCGGTGTGGAGCTGCACCTCTATGATCATCATACCGAACAGGAAAGCGACCTGGAAGCCTCGTATGAGTTTTTAGAATCCGTGGGTGCCACCGCTACCCTGATGGTAGAAGAGATACGGAAGCGGGGCAGCCACCTGGAAGACTGGGAAGCCACCCTGCTGGCCATGGGAATATACGAGGATACCGGCAACCTCATGTTTAATACCACCACTCCTCGCGATGTGGAAGCCCTCTCTTTCCTGTGGCAAAAAGGCGTTAAAATAGAGATGCTGCAGGAGTTCCTCCAGGTGTCTTTAACCGTTTCGCAGCGTAACTTGCTGGAGAAACTTATTTCCCAGACGGAGTTTTATGAAGTTAAACAGAGAAGAATTATGCTCAGCTGGGCTTCCCTGGAGGGGTACGTTTACGGTATAGGGGAGTTGGTACAACATCTCTCGGAACTGGGTGAAGCCGAGGCTGTTTTTTGCCTGGTGGAAATGGAAGGTAAGGTACTGCTCATTGCCCGCTCCTACAGCGAGGATATAAACCTGCTTGAGCTTCTTTCCTGGTGGCAGGCAAAGGGGCACAGCAGCGCCGCCACGGTAACGTTAAAAGAGAAAACCCTGGAAGAAGTTAAGAGAGAGCTGTGGGAAATAATCCAAAACCACCTGGAGGTGCCGGCACGGGCCAGGGAGATAGCTTCTTCGCCGGTGAATACGGTCCAACCTGCCACCACCGTGGAAGAAGCCCTGGATATGCTTTACCGGCTGGGGCATAGCGGATTCCCGGTGCTGGAGGATGGTCGGCTGGTGGGTGTAATTTCGCGTAAGGATTTGGAAAAAGCCCGGCGGAGCAGCCTGACGCATGCCCCGGTAAAAGGTTTTATGAGCAAAAAGGTTATTTCCGCTCACCCCGAGGATTCGGTTAACCATGTACAGAGATTGATGATGAGCCATAATATCGGGAGGGTCCCCCTGGTCAACCAGAAAGGGGAGCTGGAGGGCCTGGTGACGCGTTCCGATCTTTTATATTTCCTTTATAATATCGAATCTAAAAAAAAGACTTACCGCGGGATAAGTAAAACAAACGATAGCGGTGTTGAAGATATTAAAAACAGCGGCTCATTGCCCGACAGCCTGGAGGACCTGGAGGATCTAACCGGTTTAATCAACCGGAATCTTTCTTTCCGCGTGCAGCGTCTTCTGCTGCTTATAGGACAGGCCGCCGAAAAAGAGGATTTGAAAGTATTTCTGGTGGGAGGCAGCATCAGGGACCTTCTCTTGGGAGAGGTATTTCCCAAGGACCTGGATTTTGTAGTGCTGTTTGAAGCCATTCCTTTTGCCGAAAAACTGAGCCACCTCCTGGGTGGAAAGCTGCAGGTTTTTGAGCCTTTTGGAACTGCTTCCATCTTTTTGCCTGACGGGATGCGGCTGGACCTGGTGACCGCCCGAAAAGAGTTTTACGCCGCACCGGGCAAGCTTCCGCAGGTGGAGACTTCCAGCCTTAAGAACGACCTTTTCCGGCGAGATTTTACTATAAATACCCTGGCGTGTTCTTTAAATCCGGATAGCTTTGGCCAGCTCCAGGATTTTTTTGGGGGAATAAAGGACCTGCAGAAGGGTATCCTTCGTGTGCTTTATCACCTTAGTTTTGTAGACGATCCCCTGCGTATTCTGCGGGCGGTGCGCTTTGAACAGCGTTTCGGGTTTAAAATGGAGAAGGAAACGGCACAATACTTAAAAAAGGCTGTGCGCCGTCGTCTGCTGGAAAAAGTGACCCGGGACCGACTTAACGGGGAACTTCGCCTTGTTTTTGGTGAAGATGACCCCGTGGCGGCACTGAAACGGATGCACGGGCTGGGGATCTTTTCGTTTGCTTTTCCTCGCCTGAGACCAGACTACAAGACCTGGTGGATGCTTTACCGGGTAAAAGAAGTCCTGGATTGGGCCCACAGCCAGGAGTGGGAGAGCAGGCCCGATGAGGAACTGGTTTACCTGGGTGCGCTTTATTACGGTGCTCCCCGGCAAACTCTTTTTAGTGTAGGGAGGCGCATGCACTACTCCCGCAGCCGTGTGCAGATGCTGGTAGCTTGCGCCGAGGGTGTTCCCGAGGTTTTGGAGAAGTTTAAAGAAGAAAAGTTGCGCCCCAGCACTGTTTACAACACCCTGGATCCCCTTCCGACAGAAGCGTTACTTCTTTTAATGGCGGTATCGGAGGAGGAGAGGGTAAGAGAGTACCCACGGTGGTACTGGAACAACCTGCAGAAAACAGGCCCGCACCTGCGCGGACATCATTTGAAACAGATGGGAATACAGCAGGGGCCACTTATGGGCAGGGTCCTGCAGGACCTGAAAGAAGCAGTTCTTGACGGCCGTGTGACCACGCTGGAGGAGGAGAAAAAGTTGGTACTCTCTTACCTGGAAGAAAAGAAAGGAGAACAGTAAAATGCTTTTTATC
>CAYODA010000001.1:13828-44763 GCA_964402625.1 uncultured Syntrophomonadaceae bacterium
ATGATATCTGGATGCTTCCCCTGTTAGTGCCTGCGCTCCTTCTGGCGGTTACTTTTCACGAATATGCCCACGGGCGCATGGCCCTGGCCATGGGTGACCCTACCGCCTCCATGCAGGGGAGACTTACACTAAATCCACTGGCTCACCTGGATCCCCTGGGTTCCCTGATGATACTTCTGGTGGGTTTTGGTTGGGCCAAACCGGTTCCCATTAACCCGGCTCGCTTCAGGAATTACCGGGAAGGGCTGCTTAAAGTTTCCCTGGCCGGTCCCTTTGCCAACTTTTTATTGGCTTTTATCAGCCTGCTTTTGTTGGAGCTGGTAGGGGCCACCGGGTACTTTTTAAATTTGTTTGTTTTAATAGCCCAGATAAATATAGCGTTGGGGGTATTCAACCTTCTTCCCGTGCCGCCCCTGGATGGTTCTAAAGTACTGGTTTCTCTTATGCCCTCAACCTGGTCCGGTTTTTACCGCCAGCTGGAAGCGTATGGGCCCTTCCTTTTTATTGCCATCATAATTTTCGGGGGACGTTTTATATTCCCCTTGATTGTATTTATTTTTGAGAGAATTTACAGCATAGTTCTGTTATTTACAGGTTTTTAGAGTTTACAGGGAGGTTTTAGAACCATGAAAAACAATTACAAGACTATCCTGAGTGGTATGCGGCCTACCGGCTTTTTGCACCTGGGTAACTACCTGGGAGCCTTGCAAAACTGGCTGGAGCTTCAGGAAAACTATGACTGCTATTTTTTTGTGGCCGACTGGCATGCTCTTACCACCGAATACGAAGATCCTTCCAACATCAGGGATAACATAGAAGAGATGGTTCTGGACTGGTTGAGTGCGGGAATGGACCCGGAGCGTTCGGTATTATTCCGCCAGTCCGAGGTTAAAGAACATGCGGAACTGTACCTGCTCTTTTCCATGTTTACGCCAATTTCCTGGCTGGAGAGGTGTCCCACCTTTAAGGAGCAGATCCGCGAGCTGGAAGGAAGGGAGCTTTACACCCACGGTTTCCTGGGTTATCCGCTCCTCCAGGCGGCGGATATACTCCTCTATAAGGCGGATGCAGTTCCCGTCGGGGAGGATCAGGCACCACACGTGGAGATGACAAGAGAAGTGGCCAGGCGTTTCAATTACCTGTACGGGCAGGTTTTTCCCGAGCCTGAAACCAAATTAAATAATTTTCCCCTGGTTACGGGGTTGGACGGGCGCAAAATGAGCAAGAGCTACGACAATTATATTAGTCTTTCGGAAGGCCCGGAAAGTATAAAGCAGAAGGTCAAGAAAATGATTACCGATCCGGACCGGGTTCGCAAAACGGACAAGGGGAATCCCGAGGTCTGTACGGTTTATTCGTTTCACAGGCTGCTCCAGAGCGAGGATGCCGGCGTTGTGGCAGAAGAGTGCCGGCAAGCCGGGAGAGGTTGCGTGCAATGCAAGACCTCCCTGGCACAGGGTATAATTAACTTCCTGGAACCGGTTTATACCAGGAGACAGGAGCTGGAGCAGAAGAAGGGTTACGTCAAGGAAGTTCTGGTTTACGGGGCGGAAAAGGCCCGTAAAGAGGCATCCCGTACGCTGGAAGAAGTTAAAGAAACCATGGGGTTATAGAAAAAAGGTACACCCGGCCGCCGAGGGGTGCGTAAAATGAGCTATAAAGTGAAACTCCCGGTTTTTGAGGGTCCTTTTGACCTTCTTTTTCACCTGGTTCAAAAACAGGAGATAGACATCTGGTCGATTTCTATTGCCGAGATTACCGACCAGTACCTGCGCTACCTCCAGACCATGGAAGAGCTTAATCTGGAAATAGCCAGCGAGTTTCTGGTTATGGCGGCTACTCTCCTGCGACTTAAGTCCAAACGTCTCCTCCCGGCTGCCGATTCCCTGGGCGAAGAAGAGGATGCAGAAGACCTTTTTGCCATAGAGAGTACCGAGGACCTGATCAGGAGAGTGTTGGAATACCGCCTTTTCAAGGAAGTTTCGGCTTTTCTGCAGGAGAAGGAAGAAGAGCAGCACAAGGTCTTTTTCCGTTCCGGAGAGGGAAGCCCCCACGTTCTAAGGGTTGCCAAACAGGAAGCTTTTTGGGAGGAAACAGAAGACCCGGAAAAACTGGCCCGTCTTTTTCAAGATCTTCAGGAAAAGGAACTCCAGGAAAACACCCGCCACTCTTTTTCAGTTACAGAAGAGTACGGCCTGCACGAAAAAATGGGTTTTATAAGAAAGAAATTGCGAGAAAGCAAGCGACCCTTTTATTTTAAATCTTTAATGGAAAGAAACAGCCTGGAAGAGATAATTATAACATTTTTTGCACTGCTGGAGATGAGCCACCAGGGAGAGGTTAAGGTCTGGCAGGAACAGAAGTTCGGCCCTATTATTATCGAAGGGAAAGAGGGATAATTTAATGCCGGCCCCGTACAGGTCTATAATTGAAGCACTTCTTTTTGTAGCAGAAGAACCCTTGAAAGTAGAAAATATCGCGCGCATCCTGGAGGTAAGCCAGGAAGAAGTGACAGAATCCTTAAAAGAACTCGAGGAAGAGCTTCTGAAAAATAACAGGGGCATCCGGGTTTTTAAAGTCAATCAGGGCTACCGGTTGGGCACTCCGCCCGAGTACGCCCATTACCTGGACAAGCTTTTTTCTGAAGAAACCCGACCCACCCTGTCCCGGGCGGCCCTGGAAACCCTGGCTATTATCGCGTACCGGCAGCCTATAACCAGGGTAGAGATCGAAGCTATCAGGGGGGTCAGATCGGGAGGGGTGCTGGACAACCTCCAGAAAAGAAAGCTAATAAAAACAGAAGGGAGAAAAGAAACCCCCGGTCGTCCCCTAATGTACGCCACCACGGGGGAGTTTCTTAAATATTTCGGTTTAAATGACCTCCAGGAACTGCCACCCCTGGAGGGAGAAAGCTAAATTTACCAAAGGCGAGATAAAGAATTATTTATTCCCTTGAAGGGAATTTTTTTATGTACGGTATTAATTTATTAAAAATCAAATGTCACCCCGGGGGGGTAATAATTGGAAATAAGCGGGGCATTTATTTTCCTTCTGGCAGCCGGTTTTATTTTGCTGCTGCTGTTTTTGATGGTATTGATTTGGCCGGTGAGTATAAGGGTGCGGTATTTTAGAGAAAATAATGAGGAAGTGGCCGTATTTAATTTTTTTTGTTTCGGACTTGCTTATACTTACCGTAGCACCCCTTTCAAATGGCTGTTGCAAAATCTAGGGCCAGTCATTTGCAAAAATGAAACTGGAGCCGAAAATGGAGAGGAAAGTGGGGGGCGTGGTGGGAGTAAATGTAGCCGGCCAGCGTCGGAAGATGGGACGAATAAAAGTGGCTTTAAATCAATAGGGAAGGTGGCTCCGGAAGGGGAGGGGATAAAGAGTTTACTGGAACCTTCCAGGCGGGCTACCGGGATAGTGTTAAAGCGCATTATCTGGAAGGAAATACGCTTAAGGGTTACTTACGGAAGTGGTGATGCCGCTTCTACAGCCCTGGCTGTGGGCTTTTTTCGCACCGTGGGAGACAGCTTGAGATTATGGGTTAACAGTCTGGCCGGTTTTAATACGGTAAGGGGAACGGGTATACAGCCGAAGCTGGAGTTTTACCCGGATTATGAACGGGGGAAGCTGGAGGTCTATTTCCACCTGGAAATGAAGACTCGCGTTTATCTGCTTGCTTATACGCTGCTTTACCTGGGGTACCATTTTAAGGTTAAAAGGAGGCTGCAAAAAGATGAGTGATCACCCTATAGAGAACCTGATGAAAACTACCATGGAGAACTTAAAAGAGATGGTAGATGTAAATAAGATTGTAGGAGATACGGTGGAAACTCCCGATGGTAATATTATTATACCCATATCCAGAGTTTCTTTCGGGTTTGTAGCCGGGGGCAGTGATTTCCAGGAAGAAAGCCAGCAATCATCCCAAAATAATAATAACAACAACAACCAGTTTGGAGGAGGTACCGGCGGTGGAATTTCCGTCCAGCCTGTGGCTTTTCTGGTGGTAGGCCAGGGAGAAGTAAGGCTTTTACCCGTGGATAGGCATGCCATGTTAGACCGCCTGATAGACCTGGCTCCACAGCTGATTAACCAAATTCAGGAACACTTCCAGGAAAAAGAAGGCCCCGGTAAGAAAAAATAGGTTTAGTCTTTGGTGAGTATTTTCCTCCCCCTAGTGGTGGCGCCGCGCCAGCGGCGCCGGGTCGACTACTCAGAAAACACCCTTTTACTGCACCCAACCTTTCCTTTTTTTCCCTCCCCCCACCGGGGGGAGGGTCAGGGTGGGGGGGATACTACTCGAAGGCACGAGTTATGCTTTCTTGTGCCGGATTGTTGTGTTTGCTGGCTCCCGACTCGAATCAGTCATTAAGCCAAAGCTAAGGCTCAGCTCATCAGCATAAATACAGGTGAGTGGGAATACTACTTAATAACAGGGGTTAGAAAAAACACGAAAACATAAAGAATAAAAGGCATTAAAATACGTAACTAGATACAGGAGGGTGATTGGATTACATGCAGCAAGTAAAACCGTTAAATATTCTGGTCCGGTTGATAACAAAACATCTGGCATTAGGGGTAGCAGCCTTATTAATTGGTGCCTTTTTGGTAAGTTCAGCTGCGGCAGGTGCACTCGAGGAGCAAGGGGTACAGGAAGAAGAAACCCCGGAAGAAGTATTTCCCGGGGTTTCTTCCAACGCAGCAGTGCTTATGGACAGGGAGACCAGGAGGGTTTTGTATGCCAAAAATGCGGAAAGAAGAAGGCCCATGGCCAGCACTACCAAAATAATGACGGCACTGGTAGCCCTGGAAGAAGGGAAGTTGCAGGAGAAGGTAACCGTTAGCCAGGAAGCTGCTTCTATGAGCGGTTCTTCTGTTTACCTGGAAGAAGGCGAAGAGAAGACCCTGGAAGAGCTTTTATACGGGCTCTTGCTACGTTCGGGTAACGATGCGGCAGTTGCAATTGCCGAACACGTGGGAGGTTCAGTTGAAGAATTTTCCCGGATAATGACCAGGAGGGCCCGGGATTTAGGGGCAAAAAATACATCTTTCAAAAATCCTCACGGGCTTCACCACGAGGAGCACTATACTACTGCTTATGACATGGCCTTGATAACCTCACATGCCCTGGAGAACGAGGTTTTTTCCCGTATAGCTTCATCTCCCTGGGCCGTTATAACCTGGCCGGGCCAGCAGTGGGACCGGGTGTTGAGGAATCAGAATCTCCTTTTGGGAAGATATGAGGGAGCTGACGGGGTGAAAACAGGGTGGACTACTCCGGCAGGCAGATGTTTTGTTGGTTCTGCCACCCGGGCGGAATGGCAGCTGGTAGCGGTTGTTCTCAACGCGCCACAAATGTGGGAAGACACTGAAGTGCTGCTGGATTACGGATACCAGAGTTTCTCACGTCAGAGGTTGATACGCCGGGGACAGGTTTTAAAAAGCGTGAAATTAGACAGGGCCCGGGTGGATTTCGGGAAGGTAGCGGCAGAGGAAGACTTTTATTATCCCCTTCAGCCGGGGGAAGAAAAAGAAGTACGCTACCTGTTTCGCCTGAGCGAGCCGGTTGAGGCCCCCATTGCGGCAGGCCAGGTGCTGGGAAAACTGGACATAAGATTGGGAGAAGAAGATCTGGGGGGTGTTAACCTGGTGGCAGCCGAAGATATAGAACGTTCTCCTTTTTATTACTTCCTGGTTAAGCTCTACAGAAAGCACTTTTCCTGAATATCACCCCCGTGTTTTAAAAATTTAAGGGGGGAAGAACCCGATGGTTAATTATCTTTGGGGAGGGTTGATACTTTTATCTATAGTTGTAGCCGCAGGAAGGGGGGAAATTGAAATAATCACCACCAGCGTGTTTGATTCTGCGGAGAGGGCGGTTTCTGTGAGTATTTCCCTGCTAAGTATAATGGCTTTCTGGCTGGGTATTATGAAAATAATTGAACAATCCGGGCTGATTAATATTATAAAAAAACTCCTCCAGCCGCTGGCTTATTTTTTGTTTCCGGGGATACCCCGGGAACATGCCGCCATGAGCGCTATTCTTATGAACATGAGTGCCAATCTGCTGGGGATGGGTAATGCTGCCACTCCGTTTGGAATAAAGGCCATGGAAGAGATGCAGAAGCTCAATTCACACCCCGAAAGGGCTACCAACGAGATGTGTACTTTTCTGGCGGTTAATACATCCAGCCTCACCCTGGTTCCCACCACCGTTATTGCCCTGCGGGCTTCCGCGGGTTCCCTTAACCCTACGGAAATAATTATTACTACGGTTATTGCGACGTTCTTTTCTACATTTATGGCGCTCCTTGCTGACAGAATATTAAGAAAAAGGGCCTGATTTAGGCTTACAACCGGGGAGGATTTAGTCTTATGTGGGTTTTGCTGCAGGAGTTTCCCACCTGGGTGGTTCCCATGTTTATTGGAGCAGTGGTAGTTTTTGCACTTGTCCGGCGGGTAAACGTTTTTGAGGCTTTTGTTGAGGGGGCATCCGAAGGAGTTCCTATGGCGGTTAAGCTGGTGCCTTACCTGGTAGCTATGATAGTGGCGGTAGGTCTGTTCCGGGATTCAGGGGCCATGGATATGCTATCCCGGGCATTGCTGCCGCTGTTGGAAGTGATAAAGCTTCCTGCCGAAATTTTGCCCCTGGCTATTCTTCGTCCGGTTTCCGGAACCAGCGCCCTGGCGGTTACTACGGATATACTTCACAGCTATGGCCCGGATTCTTTCCTGGGGAGGCTGGCTTCCACCATGCAGGGCAGCACTGATACCACTCTTTTTGTGCTAACTGTCTATTTCGGGGCGGTTGGTGTCAGGCAAACCAGGCACGCTTTAAGTGTCGGGTTGATAGGTGACTTGAGCGGCGTGCTGGCTTCGGTGTACATATGCACCGTAGTTTTCGGCTAGGATAGGAAGGTATAATTTGTGTATTCAAGGCAATACTCTGCCTTGCACATGAAAGGCTACTCAAAAAATACGTTTTATAATTAAATTTTTACCCTTAAACGGCTTGAATTGCACAGACCCCCTTCTGCCGTGTAAAATATAGGTGACTTTAAACCTGGCAAGCCGGGGTGAGGGGGAGAGCGTCCAATGAAACTGGCTCGTTTCATGTCCCTGGCGGGAGTTGCTTCGCGGCGTAAGTCCGAAGAATTAATAAGGCAGGGGCTGGTAGTAGTCAACGGGCAGGTAGTAGACCGGCCCGAGGAGAGGGTTTCAAGCGGTGACGAAGTTTTTTTCCGGGGAAAGGTACTTGAAATCCCCGTGGATAAAGTATACCTGCTTTTAAACAAACCCCCGGGGGTGCTTACCACCATGCATGATCCCCAGGGCAGGCCAAAAGTAGCGGACCTGGTAAGCGATATACAGCAAAGGGTTTACCCCGTGGGCAGGCTGGACCAGGATGCATCGGGACTGTTGCTGTTAACCAACGACGGCGACCTGGCTAACCGCCTGCAGCATCCCCGATACGGTGTAAAAAAAACCTACCGGGTAAAGGTAAGGGGAATACCTTCAGAGGAGAAGGTGCAGCAGCTCCGGGAAGGTATTCTTCTGGAAGAAGGAAAAACTGCACCGGCCGGGGTAAAGCTGCTGCGGACAAACAAGAAAAAAAACGAAGCCCTGCTGGAAATTACCCTGCGCCAGGGTTGGAAAAGACAGATAAAAAGAATGTGCCGGGCGGTTAATTTAAGTGTAAAGCAGTTAAAGCGTACCGGATTTGCTTTCCTGGACTTGCAGGGGGTAAAGGAAGGAGAGTACCGGTATTTAACCGTAGAAGAAGTGAAGAGTTTAAAAGAAGAGGACCAGTAAAAGTATGCAAATATAAATGTTAATTTTGACTGCCGCGACCTGTTTTCACCCTCGATATATTTTAACAATTTATATTTTAACAATTCTGGTGGGAGCATCCTGTTGAAATGTGTTGTTATTTTTGTTCCAAAACCTCCCTCATAGAGGGCTTCACAGGCAGGAGAATGTCCTGGTGTGAGCGAATTAAAACAGGGCAGTTGAGGTAAAATATACAAGTACAAGCAAAAAGAGGGGGGAATAACTTGCTTAACCAGGACCACCAGGAAGGAGAAGAGGGCGGCAACGGCAATGTTAAATACGGAACGGTAATCAGGTTGAAAGTAAGGCTGGACTACAAGGGATATCCCCGGCCCAACCGCTTTTTCTTCGGGGGTAAAAAAACCGAAGAAGTAGCTGCTGAAATCCGGGATCAAAAGGCTACGCTATGGAGAAATGTTCCCCTGCAGGGAGTCCGCATAGAAGAAGTGCAGCCTTATGAGATTTATACGGTACTGGAAGGGGAAGAAGAAGAGGAAGTGGCTTATGCTCCCCTGGAATTGATCCTGGCAGCCAACTCCCTGGAAGACTGCGTTTTTATAGTGGTAAGGGAAGAGTTCCGCACCCTGGAAATCCTGGAACCTCTCTCTTTAACCTTCTCCGCCAGGGAAATGGAAAAACTTTTTTTCCGCTTTAGCGAGGCTTTAAAGAACCTCAAAAAATAGTTTACCCTTACCTTATGTCAAGCGCGATGCAGGTTAATTTATACGAATAAAATTCCCTCCACGGCGTATTATTTCTAGAACAAGGGGGAGGGAGTATGAAATTTGATCGCTGGTTCAAGCAGTTTTCTTTATCCCTGGAAAAGTGTCTCTTTTACGGGGCACTGGTTTTCCTGGGTCTCCTGGTGATCTCACAACTTCTTATGGTCCGGGAAGATGTGGCATATTATTTAAACAATGTGTATAGGCTGGAAGGTGAACCTTACCCCGATACAGAAAAATTGAGTAAGGATTATTATTCCGAAGTGTTTCGCCGTAACGTGTCCGGTGAACCGGAGGAAGAAACTTATGAAATTTCTTTAAAGACTGTCTCTCCGGACAGCGAACTGCAGGTGCTGGTTAATGAAGAAGAAGAAGGTAAGGTAGGAGAAGAGGCGGTTACAGTAGAGGTGACAGCCGGTGATGTGGTCGAGGTGCGGGGTGAGGTAGATGCGCCGGTCCCCGCTACGGTAAGAGTTGTCTCTTCGCCGGGGCTTTCTTCTCCCCGGGAAGGAACAGAATTAGTGGTTTTTGGGGAATACGAGCTGGTAGGCTGGGTGGTTCCCGAAAATCTTGACGAAGATTAAAACCTCTTGTCAAAACGGTTGATTTGTTATATATTAATTCTGGCAGGTTTTTGATGTTGTGAGTTGGGTGGTCAGGAAAAGTGGGACAAGCTGGAGTAAGAGGTATAAGAGGGGCAATAACGGTAGAAGAAAACTGCAGCGAGGAGATCAGGGGAGCGACCAGACACCTGGTACAGGAAATGGTGGAGAAAAACGGGGTGCACCGGGAAGATATTGCCGCGGTGATTCTCTCTACTACCCCTGATATTGATGCGGCTTTTCCAGCCGGTGCGTTAAGAGAAATGGGAGGCGGCTGGGAACTGGTTCCGCTTTTTGGCACTGTGGAAATGAACGTGCCCGGTTCTTTGGCACGTTGTATCAGGGTGCTGATTCTTACCAACACCGGGCTAAAACAAGAGGAGATAAAGCACGTATATTTAAAAGAAGCCAGGCAGTTAAGGGATGACCTTTGAATATGACACCTGTATAGATTCAGGGTGTTTTTTTATTTTGGTGAAGCAAGATATAGGGAGCCAGGTACTGGCCAGGTATAATAAAAGATTTCTTTAGAAAGAGGTGATTGTTCCTGTTTGTTGCCATAGATGGACCTGCAGGAGCGGGTAAAAGCACAATAGCCAGGATGCTGGCGCAGCGGTTTAATATAAATTATATGGATACGGGCGCCATGTACCGGGCGATTACCTTGAAAATAATTCGTAAAAACGTAAGTTTATCCGATGAAGAAAGTCTGCGAGACCTGTTAAATAATACGTCCATAGAGCTGGTAAATCCTCTAACTGAGAACCTGGTTTTTTTAGACGGGGAAGATGTAACCGAGGAGATACGTGGCAGCGAAGTAAACCAGTGGGTTTCCCAGGTCTCTAGCCTTAAAATGGTACGCCAGGCCATGGTGGAACAACAGCGGCAGCTGGCCCACAAGTGGGAAGGGGTAGTGATGGATGGCAGGGATATTGGCACCTGTGTCCTCCCGGAGGCTTCTTTCAAGTTTTATTTAGATGCTTCCCAGGAGGAAAGAACACGCCGCCGCTGGCAGGAATTAAAAGACAAGGGAAAAGAACTTCCCTGGGAAGAAGTAGAAAAAACCATCACCCAAAGGGATGATATTGATAAAAACAGAAGTGAGTCTCCCCTTAAAGTACCTCCCGGTGCCGTAGTTTTAGACACTACGCACCTGGATATTGAAGGTGTGTTACAGAAAGTGACGGAATACATTAAACAGCAAAAAGGTTGAGATGGGGAGAAATCAGGAGGGTCGGTCATGTCTTATACCGTGGGAAGGTTGCTTTTCGTTGTTTTATTCCTGGTTTTTTTTCGCTGGAGGGTATACGGCAGAGAAAACATCCCCGCTGAAGGGGTGGTTATTTGCAGTAACCATATAAACTGGCTGGATCCTCCCTTGATGGCATCTTCTATCAAGGGGAGGAAGGTGCACTTTATGGCCAAGGAAGAACTGTTTGCCAATCCCGTAGCGGGTTTTATTCTTAAGAAGTGCAAGGCTTTCCCGGTAAAGCGAGATCGACCGGACCGGAAAGCTCTTCAGCATTCCCTGAGGCTTCTCCAGGAAGGCGAGATAGTAGGCATGTTCCCGGAGGGCACCAGGAGCAAGACGGGAAAAATGCAGGAACTGATGGACGGGGCGGCCATGCTGGTCTTAAAAAGCAGGGCACCGGTAGTGCCAATGGCTGTCAAAGGCCCTTACAGGCTCTTTCAGCCGATAGAAGTTTATTTAGGTCCGCCGCTGTATTTTAATAGTGATAAAAAAGGGAAAAAATATTCCCGGGAAGACCTTAAAGAAGTAAGCAGGAGTATCCGGGAAAATATTAATAAAATGCTGGAGGAAAACCGTTAAACAAGTCAGCCCGGTCGCTGCCTATAAGCTGCGGTTGGACGGGGTAAAGGGAGCGTAAAGATTTGAGAATTTTATTTTACCGGCCTTCCGGTTTTTGTTCCGGGGTCAGCAACGCGGTAAACAAAACACTGGAGCTGGCTCAACAGGGCAGGAAAGTTTACACCCTGGGCTCGTTGGTGCACAACGAAGAAGTGGAAAGGTCCCTGGAAGAACAGGGAGTAAAGGTAGCCTCTTCACCTGAAGAAGTGCAGGAAGGGGATCTGGTAATTAGAACTCACGGGGTGGGACCTGATACTTTACAGGAGTTAAACAGCAAGAAATATGTGGAAGTGCATGATGCCACCTGCTCCAGGGTAAGGAAAGTGCAGCACCTGGCAAGTAAGTTAACCGGGGAATATAAGCAGGTAGTGCTGTGGGGCCGGAGAGAACATCCGGAAGTCAAGGGGATCGTGGAATGGACCGGTCATAAAGCACATGTGGTATCTACCCTGGATGAACTTGCAGATTTAATCAAAGGGATTGAACCCGGGATTAACGTGGCTTTGCTTTCCCAGACTACCCGGGAAAAAGGCGAATTCCGGGAAGCAGCCGCCATTTTTAAAGAAAACTTTCCCGAAGGGGAGATTCACTGTACCATTTGTCCTTTTGTAGGCTCTCTGCAGCAGGCTGCCAGGCGGCTGTCGGAGAAAGTGGATGCCATGCTGATTATAGGAAGTCCCACCAGCAGCAATACGGGTAAACTGGTGGAAGTTTGCCGGGAGGTTGTGCCTGCTATCAGGGTTTCTCATGCCGGGGAAATGGAGCCCGGCATGTGGGAAGGTATAAATAGTTTGGGGGTAGTGGCGGGTGCCTCTACCCCAGATTGGATTATTAAGGAGGTTTTGGAGATGATGGAAGAAGAAAGAATGGAAGAAGTTACTGGCGAAGACCTGGAAAACGAGGTTAGCCAGCAGGAGCTGGAAGAGCACGAATTAAAGTCACTGGAAACCGGGGAACAGGTAAAAGGCAAAATAGCCCAGGTGGAAGAGGATTATGCCCTGGTGGATGTGGGTTACAAAACCGAGGCGGTACTTCCCCGGGCGGAAGTGTTTCTGGAAGAAGGAAGTACTTTAAAGGAAAAGTTCTCGCTGGAAGAGGAAGTGGAAGTAATAGTATTGCGGTTAAACGAAGAGGAAGGCAAGATAATTGTATCGCACCGGCGGGTGGAAAGAGAAAGACTGTGGTCTAAACTGGAAAGTGCCATGGAAAACGAAGAAACGCTGGAAGGCAAGGTAAAAGAAGTAGTGGATGCCGGGATAATTATTGAACTGGGCACTGGCCTGGATGGATTTATGCCCGGCTCACTGGTGGATGTCAATTACATTCCAGATTTTAGCACGTTCCTGGGGCAGACCGTGGAATTTAAAGTAATTGAAATGAACCGGGAAAGGGATAAGGTGATACTTTCCCGCAAGAAGGTCATGGAAGAAGAGACGGAAAAAAAGAAGAAAGAGATACTGGATAACCTGGAAGAAGGGGAAGTTGTAACCGGAACGGTGCGCCGCCTTACTGACTTTGGAGCATTTGTTGATGTGGGAGGTATAGACGGGCTGGTGCATATTTCCGAGGTTTCCTGGGGAAGGGTAGAGCACCCGCGCGATGTGCTAAAAGTGGGACAGGAAGTACCGGTTAAGGTGCTGGAAGTGAACCCGGAAAATGAAAGGATCAGTTTAAGCGTCCGCAAAGCGGAACCGGATCCCTGGGAAAGCATTACCGAACAGTTCAGCCAGGGCAATATCATAGAAGGTAAAGTTACACGCGTGGTAAACTTTGGTGTTTTTGTAGAACTGGTTCCCGGGGTAGAAGGTCTGGTCCACATATCACAGGTTGCAGATTATCACGTAAAGCATCCTTCCGAGGTGGTCGAGGAAGGAGACCAGGTAAAAACTAAAATACTGGATATACGCCCGGAAGATAAACGTATTAGCCTTAGTATTAAGGAAGCCGCTCCTTCTCCTGCTTCTTATGCCGAAGAGTACCAGGCAAATCAAGAAGAAGATAGCAGCGTGGTTAAACTCGGGGACGTGTTCGGTGATCTATTTGAAAAAGGACAGCAGGAGGCAGAAGAGGAAGAAGAGCAGGGCGATGAAGAAGAACAGGAGCAGTAAGAAAATTGCGTTCTAAGCGTGCCAAAAGAAAAGGAGAGCATTTGAGGCATGCCTTAAAAGGGAAGCTGCGGTGCGCGGATTTCCAGGAAGTTCACCTGGTGCACAACTCCCTGCCCGAGCTGGATTTAAGCGAGGTAAACCTGGAAACGCGCCTGGCCGGTATTCCCATGCGTTCTCCCCTGTTTATAAACGCCCTTACCGGCGGGACGCCAGAGGCTTACAAAATTAACCGTTCCCTGGCCAGGGTGGCCCGGGAGGGTGGTTTTGCCATGGCAGTGGGGTCCCAACGGGTGGGATTGCAACATGAAAGCGCCGAGGAATCTTTCCGGGTAGTGCGCCGCGAGAACCCCGGCGGCATTGTTTGGGCCAACCTGGGAGCCTATGCCGACACCAGGGAGGCCCGGGCTGCGGTGGAAATGATAGAAGCTGATGGACTTCAGATACACCTGAATGTTCCGCAAGAGCTGGCCATGAAGGAGGGAGATGTCTCCTTTAAGGGAAATCTTGCCCGGATAAATGCCGTTTGCGAAGCCCTGAAAGTTCCGGTGATGGCAAAAGAAGTCGGTTTCGGTATGGCTGCGGAGCAGGCCCGTGAATTAAAAGAAGCTGGGGTACAGGCTATTGACGTGGGAGGTCGAGGGGGGACTAATTTTTTAAATATAGAAACCCGACGGAGAGACGGGAATACCGGTTTTTCACCCCAGCTTTCCAACTACTGGGGTATACCCACGGCAGTCAGCCTGGCGGAAGTTCTCTCTTCTGCGTCCGGAGAGGTAGACGTGGTGGCTTCGGGCGGCGTTAACACCAGTTTAAACCTGGCGAAATCCCTGGCCATGGGAGCCAGGGCTGCCGGTATTGCGGGAATGGCGGTAAAGATCCTGTGCCGGTTCGGAGAAAAAGCCCTGCTGCGGCGCTTGCAGAAACTGGAAAGAGAGCTGGTCCGCATCATGGTCATGACCGGAGCCGGTGAACTGGAGGAACTCAGGAAAAAACCTCTTGTTGTTACCGGTTTTACAAAGGAATGGATCCGGCAGAGGGGTATAGGACTGGAGCATACAAGGTAAACGCGGTCAGCATAAGATAACATATATTAAACACAATACATTCAAACAAAATACCTGAGATCCAGGCAGGGTGGCTACCCTGTAAAAGAGAGAAAAGTAGAGTCTGGGAAAAGGACTCTATTTTTTTGTACTGATTCAGAAAGTAACCCCTGAATAAATGAGCTTTTTATGGAGAATCTAAAAGCGAAAAAGTTGTAAAATCCTCTGGAAAAGGAGAGCTGTATATGCCCCTGGCGACCATAATACTGTTTATTGTTGCTGTTTTGATTTACCTGGGTGTAGCTCAAAGAGTACTGGATCGTCTTTATTTAAGTGATCGCGGTGCCCTTCTGGTAATTTTAGCCATGCTGGTAGGCACTTATTTACCCGATCTGCCTTTATTTGGGGATCTATCTATCAATATTGGCGGGGGAATTATTCCCCTGGTTCTGGTGGGCTATCTCTTCTGGGCCGCGGGAACCGGGGCAGAAAAGACCAGGGCTGCTATTGCACTGGTGGTGGCTTCTCTGGTGGTCTACGCGCTGATGACAATTATACCGCTGGAACCTACTTATGCTTTCTTAATGGATCCCCTTTTCTTGATTGCTATTATAGCAGGTGTGGCCGGTTACCTGGCGGGCAGGTCCAGGCGCTCTGCCTTTATAGCCGGAGTGGGTGCTATTGTTTTAAACGATATTTTTAGCCGGTTGGAAATGATGGCTGCCGGTATCAGGGAACCCCTGGTAATAGGGGGAGCCGGTATATTTGATGCTGTGGTTGTAGCGGGATTGATAGCCCTGGCCCTGGCTGAAGTTATTGGAGAGATAAGAGAAAGGGCGCATCGGCGCACCCTGGGTATACTTCCTGGAAAAGACGAG
This sequence comes from uncultured Syntrophomonadaceae bacterium, assembly GCA_964402625.1. Classification (GTDB taxonomy): domain Bacteria; phylum Bacillota; class Dethiobacteria; order DTU022; family PWGO01; genus PWGO01. The sequence goes on from CAYODA010000001.1 coordinate 28,888, forward strand.
GAAGCCGGTGACAATCAGGATGAAGGAGGCGAGGATCATGAAAGGAATCATTAGGCATTTTAGCCCCGGGAAAAATATATTTATTGCCAGAACAGTAAAAGTGATGTTTTCGTTAACGCTAATAATAACACTGGTTATGGCCGGAAACCCGGGGGGGGCGGCTGAAGCTCTGGAGGATGAATTTGAATACCTGGAGTATTTTGACCTGCATAATCTAACGGAACGGGAAGAGGGGTATTACACGGTAAAGCACGAAGATGATGGGGAGGTTGTCCTGCGCACGGCACGAAAGTTGCAAGTGGGTGACGAATATATTGATGCGGAAAACCGTCATTTCCGTATAGTCAGCATTGACGAGGATACCGCCTGGGCCAGCCTGGTAGAAGATGCTTTTGTTCCTTCTTCTCCCGGTGCAAGCGAAGAAGAGGAATCTTTAGGGGAAAGAGGAAGGGAACCGCTGTTTCCCGCCCAGGGGGATAGGCTGCGCCTGGGCGTTTTTCACAGCCATGGCGCCGAAGCTTATGTTTCTTCCGACGGGGAGGAATTTATTGAAGAAGGCGGGGGAATAATCCAGGTAGGTGAAACTTTTGCAAATGCCCTGGAAGAAGAAGGGGCTGAAGTTATTCATAGAAAAGAGACGCATGTGCCCCACGATGCCGGTGCTTACCACCGCTCGCGCCGTACCAAAGAAGAGCTGCAGAAAGAAAACCCTGCAGCCTTGTTTGATGTACACAGGGACGCGGTGCCCGGAGAAGAATACACGGAAGAGATAAACGGCGAAGAGATGGTGCAGATACTCCTGGTAGTAGGCCGCCAGAATCAGAATTCCGGGTTGAACAGGGAGTTTGCCGAAGGATTGAAACAGGTTGTGAACGAGGAACACCCCGGTCTGGTAAAGGGGATAATGAAGGCTAGCGGGAACTATAACCAGGATATGCACCCGCGTTCCCTCCTGCTTGAAGTAGGTTCTCATGAAAACAGCAGGGAAGATGCACAAGAAAGCGTAGAGCTTGCTTCCGGGGCGGTGGTAGAACACGTGGCGGCAGATGCGGGTCAGGAAGTAGCGGTAAAAGAAGGTGGCGGAGGACTGATGGGTGCGGGAGCCTCAACTGCCGCAGTAACCGTAATGTGGCTGCTGCTGGCCCTGGTAGCCGCTGTAGCGATATACCTGATTATTTCTACCGGCAGCTGGGAGGAATTAAAGGCCAAGGTAGAACACTTTTTCGGACGCGAGTTTGCCGATGTTCGCTACGGTCCCCGGGAAATCCCGGAAGAACGTGACAGGGACGGGGACAATGATGACAATTCCGGGGACGGGGACCATGTTTAATAAGACCTGCAGTTCTTGACTTGATAAGGTTATATGTAGCATAATTAAGTGAAGCTTTTTGACACCGGTTACGTTGACTGCTGCGGAGGTGCCTGGGTGGGAAAGTTTGCTTTCTCTCGCAGGCTCCTGCCGTGGGTAGCGGGTTAGTTAAGAGACAGGAGTGGTCTGTTTGGAAAATACTGCAGGGGCACCCGTTAAAGGCGGGGCCAGGATAAAAAAGGTGGATCTGGATTCCATTGGAAAAGAAGTGGGCCTGGAAAAAGGCGACATTTTGTTGGAAATAAACGGGGAACAAATCCGGGACATAGTAGATTACCGCTGGTTTGCGGCCGAGGAAGATCTGGTCCTTAAAGTTTTAAAAGGAGCCGGGGGAAGGATTTGGGAAATTGAGATAGAGAAAGACTGGAATGAAAGCCTGGGGCTGGAATTTGACCCCCCCACCATCAGGGAAGTACGGGAGTGCAGCAACAACTGTGTTTTTTGTTTTGTGGATCAAAACCCCCCGGGTATGCGGGAGACGGTGTATTTTAAAGATGACGATTTTTTACTTTCCTTCCTGGAAGGACATTATATAAGCCTGGCATCTCTTTCCGAGGAAGAGATGGAAAGGATCGTTAAAGAAGGCATATCGCCGCTTTATGTTTCTGTACACGCTACCGACCCGGTTTTACGGCGCAGGATGATGCGTAACCGGGTGGCGGGGGGGATAATGACCCGCCTGAGGCACCTGGCGGACCACGGCATTTTTTTTCACTGCCAGGTAGTGCTCTGCCCCGGCTGGAACGATGGCGAGCAGCTGGAGCGCACCTTGAAGGAACTGGTGGAGCTGGGATCCGGGGTGGAAAGTGTAGCGGTAGTACCGGTGGGCCTTACATCCCACCGTTCTAACCTGGTACCGCTACAGCCGGTAAAGAAGGAAGGCGCTGCTTCTGCCCTGGATACAGTGCACTCTTTCCAGGAGGAGCTACTTACCCGCAGGGGGAGCCGGGTTATTTTTGGTGCGGACGAGCTTTATTTAAAAGCAGGTTACTCTATTCCATCAGAAGAAGAGTATGAAAACTACCCCCAGCTCTCCAACGGGGTAGGCCTTATTCGCCTTTTCCGGGAAGACTGCAGAATTAGCAAACTTTTCGCCGGAGGAGCGCCCGGTTTTAACAGGCCCCTCAAAATCACCCTGGTAACCGGTAAGGCGGCTTACGGGGTTTTAAAGGAAGCGGCTTCCTTGCTGGAGGATTCGGCTGAAAATTTAGAAGTAAACGTAGAGCCGGTGGATAACCTTTTTTTTGGAGAAGAAGTAACCGTAGCGGGGCTGTTAACTGGCACGGACCTGGAAGAAGGTCTTTACGGCAAAGCTCCTGGAGAAGCCGTGATCTTTCCGCGAGTCATGCTGGGGGAATTTAAAGAAAGTTTCCTGGATAACCGTACACCGGAGGAGGTTCAATCTGCGCTGGGGGTCCCCCTTTACCCGGCGGAAGACCTGGAAGAAATAGAAGATATTGTAAGGGAGTTGCTATCAGGGGAGTAGAAATTAAGTTTTTATAAGTAGTTGCAAGTTATTAAAGGTAGAGGAAGGATGCTGTAATGGGTCAACAGGTTGTAGCCATAGTAGGCCGACCTAACGTGGGAAAATCCACCCTCTTTAATCGGCTGGTGGAAAGAAGGCAGGCCATAGAAGACCGGGTTGCCGGGGTAACCCGCGACCGGGTTTACGGGAAAGTGGAATGGTCGGGGCAGGAGTTTACAATTATCGATACCGGGGGTCTAACTTTTTTAGAAGGCTCCCTGGATCAACAGGTTCAAAAACAGGTTCAGCTGGCGGTAGAGGAAGCAGATTTAATTGTGTTCGTGGTAGATGCCGTGGAAGGAGATAACCCTCTGGACCTGGAAGTGGCATCGTATCTGCGCAGGCAGGAAAAAAAGGTTATACTGGTGGCCAATAAAATTGACCCGGGGAAAGAAATTTGGGATGTTTACAGCTTTTTCAAACTTGGTATGGGAGAGCCCCTTCCGGTTTCTGCCACGCACGGCCTGGGTGTAGGGGACTTGCTGGATAAAATCAAGGAAGGCCTGCCTGCCGTAGAAAAGGAGGAGTCCCTTGAAGGTGTTATAAGGGTGGCCCTGGCGGGCAGACCAAATGCGGGAAAGTCCATGCTGGTAAACCAGATGGCCAGGCAGGAAAGATCTATTGTCAATGAAATGCCGGGCACCACCAGGGATAATGTGGATGTCCAGTTAAAATTCAACGAAAAGAACTTGATGCTGGTGGATACGGCCGGTATAAGAAAAAAAAGCAAGGTCAAGGCCCCCGTAGAGTACTACAGCGTAATACGCTCCCTGCGGGCGGTGGAGCGTTCCGATGTGGTGCTCATGTTGATTGACGCCACGGAAGAGATTACTGAACAGGACAAAAGAATAGCCGGGTATATTTATGACGCCGGGAAGGCTATCATTTTAACGGTTAACAAGTGGGACTTGCTAAAAGGAAAGTCCCCCGACCCGGAAGCCTTTAAAAGAAAAATCCGGCAGGATCTTTCCTTTTTAACCTTTGCCCCGGTGGTCTTTGTGTCCGCCCTTACCGGGTTAAGGGTTAACCGCCTGCCGGGAAAGATTATTGAGGTAGAACAGGAATACCGCAAGAGGATAGACACGGCAGTTTTAAACGATCTGCTGCAGGATGCCATGCTGGTAAACCCGCCGCCCTCACACAAGGGACAAAGGGTAAAATTTTATTACGCTACCCAGCCGGAAACCAGCCCGCCGGGATTCGTGTTTTTTGTAAACAACCCGGACCTGGTTCACTTTTCGTACGTGCGTTACCTGGAAAACCGCCTGAGGGAAGCTTTTGGGTTTACAGGTGTACCTGTAAGAATAAAATTGAAACCCAGCGACTAATTATAAGCTAAAGGGAGGAGAAAAAATGGAATATCAATACTTGATTTTGCTGCCGCTGGCGTATCTTTTGGGCTCGGTGCCTTTTGGCTTACTTACCGGTAAACTGGCCAAAAATGTTGATATCAGGCAGCACGGTAGTAAAAATATAGGGGCCACCAATGTGATGCGCATAATGGGGCCAGTGGCGGCAGTCCTGGTGCTGCTCCTGGATGTGGGCAAGGGTATAGCCGCCGTAAGGTTCCCGTTTGCCTGGGATGCTCCCGAGGAAGTGATGTTGGCCTCTGGTTTCCTGGTGGTGCTGGGACATTGCTTTTCTCTCTTTTTGCGATTCAAGGGCGGCAAGGGAGTCGCTACAGGGCTGGGTGTTATCATTAGCATGCCCGGTTTTTACCCGGAATCTATTATATTGCTCATAATAGCCGTCCTGGTTATTGCCCTCAGCCGCATCGTATCCCTGGGTTCCATGACGGGAGCGGTGCTGTTTCCCATTTTCCTGGCAGTTGCCGGATATGAGATAGCTTACATATTAACCGGGCTTGCCATAGCGGTACTGGTGATAATAAGGCACCACGAAAATATCAGGAAGTTACTCAGGGGAGAGGAGTCCAGGCTGGGACAAAAAGTTAAGGTGCCGGAGGAGTGAAATAAATGGAAATTGCAGTTATTGGTGCGGGAAGCTGGGGAACTGCACTGGCCTGTATGCTGGCAGAAAAAAATTATCATGTTAATCTTTGGGTCCGGGGCAGCGAACTGTACAAAGAAATGAAATTAAAAGGAGTCAATCCTTACTATCTACCCGGTATAAAACTTCCGGAAAAGCTCAAGCCTACTTTGAATATAGAAGAAGCCGTGCGGGGCAAGAGGTACGTTTTCCTGGTGGTTCCTTCGCATGCGGTCAGGGAGACGGCAGCACTGGTGAAGCCTTACCTGGCCTCGCCGGTGGTCCTGGTTAATGCAGCTAAAGGCCTGGAAACGGGAACCTATTTGAGATTGTCCCAGGTAATTGGAGATGAGTTGGAGGGGCATGACGATTACAGGATAGCCGTGGTTTCAGGCCCTAACCACGCCGAAGAAGTTTCCAGTAAAGTGCCTTCTGCCACAGTGGTTGCCTCGTGCTGGCAGGAAACGGCACAGGAAATACAGGAAATTTTAATGACTCCCGCGTTCCGGACTTATACCAATTCTGACCTGGTGGGCGTAGAGATAGGAGGGGCCCTTAAAAACATAATAGCCCTGGGATCGGGAATTATTGAAGGTCTCGGCATGGGTGATAATACCCGGGCGGCGCTGCTGACGCGGGGTCTGGTGGAAATAATTCGCCTGGGCAATGCCCTGGGGGCCAGGGGGAGAACTTTTACCGGGCTTTCCGGCCTGGGCGACCTTTTTGTAACCTGTAACAGCGAACACAGCCGTAATCGAAGAGTGGGAGTCAAGCTGGGAGAAGGCAACAGGCTGAGGGAGATTCTTTCCGAAATGAATATGGTAGCGGAAGGCGTTAATACCACGCGGGCGGCTTACCAGCTTACACGGGAAAAAGGGGTGGAGATGCCTATAACTGAAGAAATTTACTACGTGCTTTACTTTAACAAGGATCCCCTCCAGGCCATGCATGATTTAATGCAGAGAGCGAAGAAAGGCGAAGTAGAAGATATTGCCTTTGATTAACCGCGTTTCCCGAATGAGGTTAGTGCGTTAACTGTAATCAAGTGTGGCTCTCTTAAGGAGTTAAACAATAGAAAAAAATAGATATTCAAGTTGTAGAAATAAAAAAGGAAGATGTACATCTTCCTTTTTTATTATAGTACTTTTCATTTTATAGGTAATTTAACCTTATATTTATCATATATATATATTGTTAAACCATGTATCAGCATGGAGTTCCCTTATACTATTGTGGAAGGAGGGAGTGAAGGGATGGAATTCGATATTTATAAAGACATTGTAGAACGAACCGAAGGGGATATATACCTGGGAGTAGTTGGTCCGGTAAGAACAGGCAAATCTACTTTTATTCGCAAGGCCATGGAGCTCTTTGTGCTGCCTAATATTGCAGATGAAATAGAACAGGAAAGAACAAAGGACGAACTTCCGCAGGGGAGCGCCGGAAAAACTATTATGACCACCGAACCCAAGTTTGTCCCGGACGAAGCAGTGGAGATCGAGATCCGGGAAAACATTTTAATGAACGTGCGCTTCGTAGACTGCGTAGGTTATACGGTTCCAGGGGCTAACGGTTATGAGGACGAGGAAGGCCCCCGTATGGTTTCTACTCCCTGGTTCGATTACGAAATACCTTTTGAAGAAGCTGCAGAAACAGGGACGCAAAAAGTCATAGCAGAGCACTCTACCATTGGAGTGGTAGTAACCACGGATGGGACGGTCACGGATATACCCCGGGAGAGCTACATGGAGGCGGAAGAACGGGTGGTGGAAGAGCTTAAAGAGATAGGAAAACCGTTTGTGGTGCTGCTCAATTCCACTCGACCGGAGAGTGAAGATGCCCGGGCGTTAAAAGAGGAGCTCAGCGAAAAATACGGGGTCCCGGTAATTGCTTTAAGCTGCCTGGAGTTAAAGGAAAGTGACTTTAATTTGATTCTGGAGGAAATCCTTTACGAATTCCCCGTCCAGGAAGTTAGCGTAGACCTCCCCGACTGGGTAGAAGTATTGGACGAGGAGCACTGGTTAAAACAAAATTTTACAGAGGCTATCCAGGAAAACGTGGAAGTAGTGAACAAAGTTCGGGAAGTAGATTACATAGTGGAAAACCTGCACGAGTATATTTTTGTAGAAGAAGGCTGGCTTTCCCACCTGGACCTGGGAAGCGGAGAAGCAGTTATTTCACTAAAGGCGGCACCGGGCTTGCTTCAGCAGGTTCTTTCCGAGTTTGCGGAAGAAGAAATAAGTGGAGATGCCGACATACTCCGGATTATTAAGGATTACGCAGTAGCCAAGAAAGAGTATGACAAGATCAAGGATGCCCTGGAACAGGTAAGGGAAACGGGCTACGGTATTGTTCCTCCTGTGGTGGAAGAGATGGTGCTGGATGAGCCGGAAATCATTCGCCAGGGGGGCAGGTTTGGGGTACGCTTGAAAGCAACTGCTCCTTCCCTGCATATGATCAGGGTGGATGTTAATTCGGAAGTTACGCCTATAGTCGGGTCAGAGAAACAAAGCGAGGACCTGGTTAATTTTCTTTTATCCGAGTTTGAAGAAAGCCCGGAGAAACTCTGGGAAACCGAGATTTTTGGCAAATCACTGAATGCCCTGGTAGAAGAGGGGATAACTTCTCGACTGGGGAACATGCCTCCAAACGCACAGGATAAGCTGCAGCAGACCCTGGAAAAGATAATAAACGAAGGAAGCGGGGGAATGATTGCTATAATATTGTAGAAAAATTTAATAAAAAAAGGCCGGGTATTCCGGCCTTTTTAGCTTAATTTAATTTGAGGTGACCGATACTTAATCCAGGTGGTGTTCGTTGATTTCTTCTATAGAATCGATATCTACGTACTCAGGTACAACCAGGCCAATGCGTGCTCCTTCGTAGTTTGCCCTGATCTCGTCAACTTCGTCACCGTACTCTTCCTCGTAGTCTCCGTGAGTGCCGGGAAGCCAGGCGCATGCAAAGAAGTCATTATCGCCTGCGGCAATTCCGGACCACATAACACCAGCGTCTACGGAAGTGAGGGTGGCCTCATAACCGGCATCCAGAAGTATTGCCTGTATTACATGGGAAGTAGCAAGAGCGCATTCCCATTCCACCATGGTGATGTCAACTTCTTGGCCATCAGCTTCTGCTCCGAAATCTTCCGGGAGCCATTCATTGACTATGTCTTCATTTTCTTCTATCCATGTCTGGGCGTTGCCAAGATAGTCATCATCTTCGGTGTTCATTTCCATAACTGCGCCGATTTCTTCGTCGCCCCAGTGGAAATTCTCCAGGAACTCGTATACCTCGGGCATGTCCTCGGACAGTCCTTCCCTTGCAATAGTAGCAATGTACTCTTCCTCACCGTAAACTTCTTCCGGGTCTTCCAGGAATTTCAGGTCCCATTCTGCAAACTTCCAGTGGGGAGTCCATCCGGTTACTACTATCCACTCTTCCTGGTTGATAGCAGTGCTCAATTCAGCGGTCATGGCTGCGTCGCTTCCCTCGATCAGGCCCGGCTGCAGATCGTAGACCTCAAGTGCATCTTCCGTGGCAGCCATAATTCCGGCACCGGGATCGATGCCTACAATGCTTTCAAAACCTTTTTCCACTTCTTCCTCTACGTCGTTGGGATCCGGATCCGGTTCGGGATCTTCCTCATCTGTCTCGCACCCGATGACCATTCCTAACGCTAATACGGCCATTAACAATGCAGCAAATAAAGTAAGTCTTCTTTTAAACAAGCAAACCCCTCCTTCTTTTTTTTTATTGTGAAACGGCTATTATTCTTCCTCGGATGTCGTTTTGCTGCTCTGGGTGATACGGTCGAGAATAATAGCCACTATCACCACGGCTAAACCAGCGGCAAAGCCCATACCTATATCCATCCGCTGAATACCTCTCAGAACTGAGGCTCCCAGTCCTCCTGCTCCAATCATGGCGGCTATAACCACCATGGAGAGGGCCAGCATGATACACTGGTTGATACCGGCCATAATAGTTGGTTTGGCCAGGGGGAGTTGTACCTTGATTAACTTCTGCCAATCGGTAGCGCCGAAAGCAGAAGCGGCTTCTACAACTTCCTGGCTAACTTGCCTGATACCAAGCCCTGTTAGACGAACTACGGGAGGCATGGAAAAAACTATAACTGCTATCATGGCGGAAGCAGTACCTATACGGAAGAAAAACACTGCCGGGATGAGGTAAACAAAGGCCGGCATGGTCTGCATGAAGTCAAGTATGGGCCATACAATCTTGTGGACAAGATCGCTTCTGGTGGAAAGTATGCCCACCGGTAATCCTACACAAATGGAAATTAATACTGAGGCGATGATTAAGGTTATAGTATCCATTGAGCCTTCCCAGTAACCCATATTGTGAATCAGGAGCAGCCCTATGAAAGTAAATATGGCAACTCCACGGTTGGCCAATAGCCAGGCCAGCGCAGTAATTATTAACATAAGGATAAAAGAAGGTATCCATAAGAGAGCATCAACCACATCAGATATTAAATTTCGAACTATATTGGCAATAAACTGGGTGTACTGGCCAATAGATGCCAACAGCCAATCGTTGAAGGCTTCAATACCTTCTTCCATGGGTATCTGCGGCAGTAACTGAATGGGGTTGTAGAGTATAGACATGGTTTCTCCGGTAATTACACCTGTGATTCTCAGGAGCCAGGGGATTGCCAAAACCACTGCAACAATTATAATGGCAATTATACCAGTAAGTAAGCGATTGTTTGCTCTGCTGCCGTTTTGGATTATTTCCTGTTCGTTGTTATTCAACGGGATTCCCCTCCTTTATTAGGCCGGATAAGAGAGCTCCTCTGACTATAAGACCTTTGAGTTTTTTATCTTCATCCACAACTGCTACCGGTATGCTTGTACTGGCTGCCGCTTCGAAGATATCGGTTAACTGGGTGTCGGGTGATACAGTTGGCACATCGCTCTGGTACACATTAGTGAGGTCTTGAGCACCCTCTTCTGCTGCCTGTTTGGCCCCTTCGACACTCAGGTAGCCTTGAAGCTTGTGCTCGCGGTCTACCACGAAGATCCCCGATATCCCTCCTTCTCTCATTTTCCTCATGGCAACACGGGGACCGTCTTTAGGGTATGCCACTATTTTGGGATCTATCATAACACCTTCTGCCGTAAGAACCTTGGACATATCTACGTCTTCCACAAACTTGGCTACATAGTCGTTGGCTGGCTTGGTGAGAATGTCTTCAGGTGTTCCTATCTGGACAATAACCCCGTCTTTCATGATAGCCACCCGGTCTCCGAGCTTGAGAGCTTCGTCCAGGTCGTGGGTAATAAATACTATGGTTTTTCCCACCTTATTTTGAAGTTCCAGCAGTTCGTCCTGCATTTCCCTTCTAATAAGAGGGTCCAGTGCACTGAAAGCCTCATCCATGAAAAGTATCTCCGGGTCCACCGCAAGGCAGCGGGCAAGTCCAACCCTTTGCTGCATCCCGCCGCTTAGCTGTTCAGGGTAGCGGTTTTCCCAGCCATCCAGGCCTACGAGTTTAAGGGCATCTATCCCTCTCTGATCCCGTTCTTCTTTGGGAACATCCTGTACTTCCAGCCCAAAGGATGTGTTCTCCAGCACGGTCCGGTGAGGAAAGAGGGCGAATCTTTGAAAAACCATGGATTGCTTATGACGCCGAAATTCGCGTAGTTCCTTTTCGTCCATGGCAGTTACTTCGTCGTCGCCTATGTAAACTTTCCCCTGCGTTGGCTCGATCAGCCTGTTTAAACAGCGTATAAGCGTGGATTTTCCACTTCCCGAAAGCCCCATAACCACGAATATTTCACCTTTTTCCACGGTGAAACTGGCGTTATTTACTCCTACCGCCTGTCCGGTTTGTTTAAAAACTTCGTCTTTGGAATACCCTTTCTCCAGGAGATCAAATGCTTTTTGTGGGTGGTTTCCAAATAGTTTGTATAAGTTTTCTACTTGAATTCTGGACATAATATCCCCCACATCTGAAGTTTTTGTTTGATAATGACAACATTTAATCACATTTATCTAATAATTAATATTACCTATAAGAGCAAATAAAGTCAAATATCTTTACGGATATAACAAGCTAGAATAAACTAAATATGGCAAGATAGTCAAGCATTTTAGCTTTATAGCCTGATTCAGGGGAGATAAAGAGAAATCATTAGAGATAAGTCGAATGCAAAACCTTAAAAAGTATAATTAACTGAAACGCTTATTATTAGCCCCATTTTAGTTATGAGTTTTGTTCGTGCTGGTTACTAAGCGGGTTACCTTAACAAAATTTACAAGGAAGATATTATCTCTTGAGTTCATTATACACCTTTTGCGCCAGACTGGCTATATCATCCCCGGCACCCATGGTTAAAGCCAGGTCTCCCGGGCGCAGCATTTTCATAAACTTATTAATAATTTCCTCGTGCTTGTAAGGAAGGACAATAACGTCTCTGCCGGTTTCCTTTTCTATGCTTTGCGCCAAAGCTTCCGTGGTTATACCGGGAATGGGCTTTTCCCCAAATGGGAGTATTTCCGACATTATCAGCACATCGGCCTGGTTAAATGCCCGGGAGAAATCATTAAAAAGAAATTTGGTCCGGGTGTAACGCTTGGGCTGGAAAAAAGCCACTATTCTTTCCGGGTTCAAGAGGCGTGCGGTTTCCAGGGTGGTGGCTACTTCGGTAGGATGGTGTGCATAATCGTCTATTACCGTTACCCTGTTAGCTGTTCCTATATGCTGAAAGCGCCGGCGGGCACCGTGGAAATTTTCCAGGGACCTGGCCAGCTTTTTTATGTCCATGCCCAGTTGATGACCTACAGCAAGTGCCGCTGTTGCGTTAAGCACGTTATGCTTCCCCGGAACCGGCAGCTTAACCCGGGCAAGTATTTTGTGCTGGTAATAAATGCAAAACTCACTTCCTTCGGGTTGTAGCTTAACCTCGCGAGGCCGGTAATCAGAGGTTTCGCTGCTACCGTAGCTCAGTATTTTACAAGGGAAACTATCTTTCAAGAAATCCTGAAGTACCGGGTCGTCTGCACAGAGCAGGCAGAAACCCTCTTTTTTTACGTTGCCAAGAAACTTTTTATACGCTTCTATTAGCAGGGAAAATTTTCCCTGGTAGTTTTCCAGGTGATCCGGTTCCACGTTAGTTACTATTGCTGCAAGCGGAAAGTATTTAAAAAAAGAATAGTCGCTTTCACAGGCTTCAGCTATGACGTAAGGGCTGTTACCCGCCCTGGCATTGCCTTCCAGGTCATCATTAAGGGCCCCTATTAAAACAGTAGGATCGGCTCCGTATTTAGAAAAAATAAATCCTAACATGGAAGTAGTAGTAGTTTTGCCATGGGCCCCGGCAATGGCAATGCCGTGAGAGTTGTTTAATATCTTGGCCAATAGCTCCGCCCGGTGTTTTACCGGGAGGCCTCGCCGGTATGCTTCTTTTAATTCGGGGTTGTCTGGGGGGATTGCAGAAGAATAAACCACCAACTCCGCTTCGTTAATATTTTCAGGCCGGTGTTCTGTATAAATATCTACACCCCGCTTTTCCAGCCCCCTGATAATTTCCGAGGTATGCAGGTCGGTCCCGCTTACTTTAAAACCCTTCTCCAGTAAAATGTGGGCGATAGCACTCATTCCGGTGCCCCCGATTCCTATAAAGTGGAAGTGTGGACGATACAATATACCAAGCCTTCTTTCTTTTGGTGGTTTTTTACCGCGTTTCTGTGCTTTTTCTTTTTATAAATACTATTAACTTAAAAAGGAGGTTCTATGAAAAAAGGGGAGATAATCTGGCTTATATATGGAATTTGTACCGTAAAACCGGCTGTAAAATAGCATAGAGGCCTTTCCCTGTTTTTAAGACAGGTCTGGTGCCTTCAATATTGCGGGGACTCCTGAAGTGTAATTTTTAAGGAGTGATTTTCTTTGTATGTTTGCATATTTTATAGTACCATTATTATAAAAGCAACAGTTAACTGTAGTATTTTACTAATTTTCTCAAAAATGCAGAAAAAACATGGAACAGTGTTTTGGGAACATGAAGATGAATTCCTTCTACCCGCTTCTTTGATTATGCGGATTTAAAAATAAAAAAAATTATACGTAAAATTCTGGCATGTGAGCCGTGGTGTGAACTTACCTGCTAACGGCACAATATCGGATTTTTCGTATGGCCGGCTTTATCCGACCAGGGAACATTTTTAACCAAGGAGGAAAAGATGTTGTACAAAATAAAGTCACCTGACGAAGCTGCAAATTTAATTCAGGATGGAGCAACAGTTGGTATTAGTATTATGGGGTTGGCAGGTTGGGCCGAGGAGTTAGGTAAAGCTGTGGAAAGAAGGTTTCTTGAAACCGGTTATCCCAGGGATCTTACCGTGGTTTCCAGTTCAGCAGCAGGTGACAGCAAAGACAGGGGCGTAACCCGTTTCGGTCACGAAGGACTGGTTAAAAAATGGATCGCGGGGCACATGGGACAGGCACCTAAGATGCGTACCCTGGTGGAAGAAGAGAAGATAGAAGGGTATAACCTGCCCCAGGGCGTGATAGTTCAGCTGTGGAGAGAAATTTCCGCCAAACGGCCGGGGCTCATTACCAGGGTGGGGATGGGAACTTTTATTGATCCCCGGGTTGAAGGTGGAAAAATGAATTCAATTTCTAAAGATGAGCCGGTAAAAGTTGTAGAATTTGAAGGAGAAGAGTATCTTTTTTATAAATCATTTACAGTTGATGTGGCTATTATAAGGGGAACTACTGCCGACGAGAACGGCAACTTGACCATGGAGCGTGAAGGTATTCTTTTAGAAGCCCTCCCTCTGGCCCAGGCTACCAAAAATTGCGGCGGTATAGTCATAGCCCAGGTAGAAAATATAGCCAAGAAAAACACCCTGGAGCCCAAGCAGGTAATAGTACCCGGCATCATGGTGGATTACATAGTTAAGTGCACGGATAAAGAAAACCACTGGCAAACGGAAGGGCTGTACTATAATCCTTCTTTTTCCGGAGAAGTCAAAATACCCATGTCTTCGGTTCTCCCGTTCCCTTTAAACGCTCGCAAAGTAGTGGCTCGCCGGGCCGCCATGGAGTTAACCCCTGATGCAATAATTAACCTCGGTATTGGGATTTCTACAGATGTGGGAAGCGTTGCGGGAGAAGAAGGGGTTTTTGACATGATGCATTTAACAACTGAAGCCGGAACTATAGGAGGGGTGCCGGCCAGTCCACCCCATTTTGGACACAGCTATAATGCTGAAGCTATCATAGAGCACCAATCCCAGTTCGATTATTATGACGGGGGTGGAATATCCGAGGCCTTCCTGGGTATGGCCCAGATAGATAAAGAGGGTAATGTAAACGTGATCAAGTTTTCGGGCAGGGTAGTGGGAAGCGGGGGCTTTATTAACATAAGCCAGAATTCTCAAAAAGTAGTTTTCTGTGGACTGTTTACTGCCAGCGGTTTGGAAGTATCAACGGGGAACGGCAGGCTTACTATAGAGCAGGAAGGAAAGTACAATAAATTTGTAGATCGGGTGGAGCAGATAACTTTTAGTGGTAAGTTCGCACGAGAGAACGGGCAGTCGGTTAATTATGTTACTGAAAGAGCCGTATTTACCCTGGAGGACGATGGTCTTTGTTTGATAGAAATTGCACCGGGGATAGATTTAGAGAAAGATATTCTTTCCAAGATGGAATTCCGCCCTAAAATCTGCCCCGATTTAAAAACCATGAACCCGGATATTTTTTACCCGGAATGGAACAAGCTTAGAGATATAATAAATGGAAAAATTGAAAGGGACGAGTAATTATGCAGGAAAAGTACTTCAATTTGATGCCTAATGTTTTCAAAAAAAGAGCTATATTAAAACAGCTGGCCAATGCCCCCATGTCGGTCTCCAACATTGAAAAGGCCAGAAAGTTCCAGAAAACTCAAACGCAGAAGAGAAGAAAGGTGAGGTTTTCGGGAAGCATTCACGATACCGTGGCCCGAAACAAAATGAGAGAAACCCCTGTAAGAATTTACACCCCGGAAGGGAAAGGACCTTTTCCCGCCTTGATGCTAATGCACGGCGGCGGGTTTTGCCTGGGAAGCGTGGACAGCACCGATAACTTCTGCCGCCGGATTTCTGAGCTATCGGCATGTGTGGTAGTAAGTGTGGACTATGCCCTGGCACCGGAAAACAAGTATCCTTTTGCCTTAAACGAGTGCTATCAGGTGGCTCTCTGGATAAAAGAAAATGCTTCGTCTCTTAACGTAAACCCCGAAAAGCTCACCGTTGGCGGGAATAGTGCCGGGGCCAACCTGGCCGCCTCGATTTGCCTGATGGCCCGCGAATATGGAGATTTTAGTCCTGTCATGCAGATATTGGTTTGCCCTGTACTGGATTTATATACGGATTTAACGGAAAAATCGAAGGATGCACCCGAAATAATGTTTAATTCCAAGGTTTTAAGGCAGTTTATGGAATATTACTTTAATAACCATGAAGAAGAAAGCAGGGAGGTGTGGGCTTCTCCTTTATTTGCGCAGGACCATTCCGCCCTGCCTCCGGCTGTTATTATTACGGCAGGGGTGGATCCGTTAAAAGAGGAAGGGGAAAGATACGCAAATAAGCTGCAAAGTGCAGGAGTAAGGGTAGAACACCGTCATTATAAAGGTTTAATGCATGATTTTCCCATATTCACCGGCATATTAAAGGAAGGTGAAAACGCGGCAAAATTTGTTGCCCGCCAGTTGGAAACAGTCTTTTAATATAGCCTGGTCCCTGGTTTACATGATTATGGGGTGGGGGACATTTAGTTATTATATATTTGGAGGCTTTAAAGCCGGGTGTATAATTTTCTAACAGGGTTTTTGGTATTACTCTTGACTTACGGGTTAACTCCCTTTAAAATAATTAATGTAGGTTGATAAACAAATACACGTCGGGGCGTGGCCCAGTTTGGCAGGGCGCATGACTGGGGGTCATGAGGTCGCGAGTTCAAATCTCGCCGCTCCGACCA
>CAYODA010000002.1:0-44277 GCA_964402625.1 uncultured Syntrophomonadaceae bacterium
CTCACGTAGCTCAGGGGTCAGAGCGTATCCTTGGTAAGGATAAGGTCACCGGTTCGAATCCGGTCGTGAGCTCCAGGCGGCGTAGCTCAGCTGGTAAGAGCATGCGGTTCATACCCGCAGAGTCCGGGGTTCGAATCCCTGCGCCGCCACCATTTTATTTTTAATTTTTTTTATTTCTTTCCCTGGGTAAAAATAATAAAATGTAACATAATAAGAAGCGAGAGGAAATTAATGGAGCCCTGTAGCAAAAACTCCGGGCAGGGACAATTAAGGAGGTTGATTTAAAATGGCCAAGGAGAAGTTTGAAAGGACCAAGCCTCACGTTAATATTGGTACCATAGGTCACGTGGACCACGGCAAGACTACGCTGACGGCGGCGGTGACGTACTGCTTATCCAATGCCGGTTATGCGGACAAGACGAAGTTTGAGGATATTGACAAGGCGCCCGAGGAAAAGGAGCGTGGCATCACGATTGCCACGGCGCACGTGGAATACGAGACGGACAACCGTCACTATGCGCACGTGGACTGCCCCGGTCACGCGGACTATGTTAAGAACATGATTACCGGTGCGGCGCAGATGGACGGGTCCGTGCTGGTGGTATCCGCTGCGGACGGTCCCATGCCGCAGACCCGGGAACATATTTTGCTGTCCCGCCAGGTGGGAGTGCCATACATAGTTGTCTTTTTAAACAAGGCGGACATGGTTGATGACGAAGAGCTGCTGGAGCTTGTGGAGATGGAAGTTCGCGACCTGTTAAACGAATACGAGTTTCCCGGGGACGAGGTTCCTGTAGTTACCGGTTCTGCGTTGAAGGCGCTGGAGTGCGGATGTGGTTCCAGCGAGTGCGAGCACTGTGGCAAGGTATGGGAACTAATGAATGCTATAGACGAATACGTTCCCACTCCCGAGCGAGACAAGGATAAGCCTTATTTGATGCCGATAGAGGACGTATTCAGTATTACGGGCCGCGGCACGGTGGTCACGGGCCGTGTGGAGCGTGGAGTAATCAAGACGGGTGATGAGGTAGAGATAGTTGGTTTTGCCGAGAAACCCCGTAAGACTGTTGCAACCGGGGTGGAGATGTTCCGCAAGATCCTGGATGAAGCTGAAGCGGGAGACAACATAGGTGTGCTGCTGCGCGGGGTAGACCGCGACGAGGTAGAGCGCGGGCAAGTTCTGGCCAAGCCCGGTTCTATAAACCCGCATACCAAGTTTAAGGCGGAAGTGTATGTATTGAAGAAGGAAGAAGGCGGTCGCCATACGCCGTTTTTCCAGGGTTACAGGCCCCAGTTTTATCTCCGTACTACCGACGTAACGGGGGTAATCACGCTTCCGGAAGGAGTAGAGATGGTGATGCCGGGAGACAACGTAAATATGGAGATAGAACTGATAACGCCGGTAGCCATAGAAGAAGGTCTTCGTTTTGCAGTCCGTGAAGGCGGCAGAACGGTAGGCGCTGGCGTGGTTACCGGGGTGGAAAGTTAAGTCCTGTGTAGATCGATAAAAAAGGCGGGGCTCTTTCCCGCCTTTTAATTTTATATCAGAAATAACCTCAAAACCACGATATAGTATTAACCAGGGCAGGAAAGGTAAGCCAGCACTTTTATTCGATATTTGAATTACAGGGGGAGGAGTGTTGACATTCCCCCTGACTTATGTTAGATTGACTTTTGTATTTGTATAATCGATTGTGAAAGCTGTGGAGGTAGGGATAACATGAGAGTAAAAATAACGATGGAATGTAGCGAGTGTCGCGAGAGGAATTATCACAATACTAAAAATAAGAAAAATGATCCCGACCGTATGGAGTTAAAAAAATACTGCCCGGTTTGTAAAAAACATACCGCGCATAAAGAAACCAAGTAAGGGCGGATAAAAATGGGGTTCGTACAGCGTATCAGGAAGTATCTTCATGAGGTCCGTGTGGAGTTAAAGAAAGTCCATTGGCCGACCAGGCGCGAATTTGCTGTATTTTTTAGTGTAGTCATTTCTACAATTGTAGTGATTGGGATTTTTTTTGCCCTGCTCGACCTGGGATTGACCAATATTATTGAATTGATTGTTAGTTAAGATTCCAGTAATGGGAATAATACAGTTCAGGTTTTTATATTTAAGAAACACGTTTGATTAGGAGGTAGATGGAAGCTGTCGGATTTGGGTGGTGAAGTCATGACAGATAAAAGATGGTACGTAGTGCATACGTACGCCGGGTACGAAAACCGGGTAAAGACCAACCTGGAACGACGGGTGGCTTCCATGGAAATGCAGGACAAGATCTTCAGGGTTTTGGTTCCCATGGAAAAGGAAGTGACCGGAAAAGGGGGCCAGAGAAAGACTACCCTGAAGAAAGTATTTCCGGGGTACGTCCTGGTAGAAATGATCGTGGATGATGATTCCTGGTTTGTGGTAAGAAACACCCCCGGAGTAACGGGATTTGTGGGACCCGGCTCCCGTCCTGTACCCTTAAGTGAAGACGAAGTAGAGCGTATTCTAAAACAGATGGGCATGTCGGAAGCCAAGCCCAAGATGGATTTTGAAGTTAACCAGGCGGTACGGGTAGTAGACGGTCCTTTTACCAATTTCGAAGGCACTATAGAAGAAATTAACGAGGAAAAGGGTAAGCTTAAGGTATCAGTTTCCATGTTTGGCAGAGAAACACCTGTAGAACTGGAATTCTTTCAGGTGGAAAAGATATAAAGACTGTGCACGGGGAGGGAAAGAGATAAATGGCAAAAAAAGTGCTGTCTTCCATAAAACTGCAGGTCCCTGCAGGGAAAGCAACACCGGCGCCACCGGTAGGTCCTGCCCTGGGGCAACACGGCGTTAATATTATGGCCTTTTGCAAGGAGTTTAACGAGCGTACCGCCAACCAGGGAGACGTGGTTATTCCGGTGGAAATAACGGTTTTTGAGGACCGTTCCTTTACTTTTATCACCAAAACGCCGCCTGCGGCAAAACTATTGTTGAAAGCTGCCGGCGTAGAAAAAGGTTCAGGGGAGCCCAACCGGGAGAAAGTAGCAACGGTGCCCCGGGATAAAGTTAAGGAGATAGCCGAGCAGAAATTCGAAGATCTGAATGCAAACGATATGGAAGCGGCTACCCGTATCGTAGAGGGAACCGCTCGCAGTATGGGAATTGTAGTAGAAGGTTAACAGGGTTGTCAGGCAAAAGTGGGAGGGAGACCCCCGATTACCACCACAAGGAGAGGATAGAGCAATGCCTAAAAAAGGAAAGCGGTTGCAGGATGCTGAGAAAAGGATAGACCCGTTCCAGTATTATGAGCCCAGGGAGGCGCTGGGCCTGGTTAAAGAGCTGGCCGGTGCCAGCTTCGATGAAACGGTTGAAGTGG
Source organism: uncultured Syntrophomonadaceae bacterium (assembly GCA_964402625.1). Lineage (GTDB taxonomy): Bacteria > Bacillota > Dethiobacteria > DTU022 > PWGO01 > PWGO01. The sequence continues at coordinate 3,354 of CAYODA010000002.1, forward strand.
CAGTGAAGCTGGGCGTAAACCCCCGTCACGCTGACCAGCAAGTCCGGAGTGCAGTAGTACTCCCCCATGGAACCGGCAAAGATACGACCGTCCTGGTTTTTGCACAGGGCGATAAGGCTAAAGAAGCAGAAGAAGCCGGAGCCGATTACGTGGGGGGCGAAGAGCTGGCTTCCAAGATACAGGAAGGCTGGCTGGATTTCGATATGGCTATAGCTACTCCCGATATGATGAGTGTAGTAGGAAAGCTGGGTAAAGTGCTGGGACCCCGTGGCCTTATGCCCAACCCCAAGAGTGGAACGGTTACCAACGAGCTGGATAGATCAGTAAAAGAAGCCAAGGCCGGTAAGGTAGAGTTTAGAACAGACAAGTCCGGCAATGTGCACGTTCCATTGGGTAAAACTTCATTTGAACTGGATAAGCTGGAAGATAATTTTAATGCAGTAATGGAAGCTATTGTTAATTCCCGCCCCTCGGGTGCGCGTGGACAGTACATCAGGAAAGTAGCGGTAAGTTCAACTATGGGGCCGGGTATAAAAGTGTCACCCCAGAAAGCATCATCGGTGGCCGCCGGTTAGAAAGTCCGGAGCAAAGGGAAGAAAAATTATATAAGCGCCGAAGACCGCAGGTGCTTAAAGCTTAATTGTCCTGCTGTGACAACCTGCCTAGGCCGAATTAGCTCAGTAAAGTGCTTTCGTGTCTAGGGGAGCACTTTATTTTATTGGAGGAGGGATTAAATGATAACCAGGCAGCAGAAAGAGGAAAAAGTTCAGGAAATAAAGCAGGATATGCAGGAGTCCGGATTTCTTGTACTTACAGATTACCGGGGGTTGAATGTGAAAGATATAAGTGAACTCAGGCGTACCCTCAAGCAGGAAGGCTGTAAGTATAAAGTGGTAAAGAATAACCTGGCAAAGATAGCAGCTAAAGAAACGGGACTGGATGACATTAATGATTACCTGGAGGGCCCCGTAGCCATAGCATACACTTCCGAAGACCCTATTGCACTGGCCAAGGCTTTAACCAAGGCGGATAAAGACTACAAGAGCCTTTCCTTGAAGGTAGCTTACCTGGACGGCAAGATCCTTGAGCCTTCCGACATCAAGGATCTAGGCGAAATACCTTCTAAAGAAGTATTGCAGGCCAGGCTCTGTGGAGCGCTGCAGGGTCCCATATCAGGATTTGCCAACGTGCTGCAGGCTAACTTGCGCAATCTCGTATACGCCCTGGAAGCAATCCGGGAACAGAAAGAGGCGGGATAGAAAAACAGAAGATGGAAATAAAGTGTTAGGTGCAAGGTTATAACATTTAATTTTTACAATAATAAGGAGGTAACTTGTTATGTCAAAGGTAAACGAAGTAATAGAAACGGTTAAGGGAATGACTGTGCTTGAGCTTTCTGAGCTGGTCAAGGCCCTGGAGGAAGAATTTGGTGTAAGCGCCTCTGCTCCTGCCGCGGTGGCTGCCGCACCGGCTGCAGCGCCTGCTGAGGGCGGGGAAGAGGAAGAAGAACAGACTGAATTTGACGTGGTTCTTAACGATGCCGGTGAGAAGAAGATTCAGGTAATCAAGGTAGTCAGGGAGCTAACAGGCCTGGGGCTTAAAGAAGCCAAGGCCATGGTAGACGAACTTCCCAAGCCGGTGAAAGAAAAGACCAGCAAAGAAGAAGCAGATGACATGAAAGCAAAGATTGAAGAAGCCGGTGGAACTGTAGAAATAAAGTAACTTTTCCAGAAAAAAAGCCAATAAAAAAGCGGCCGGAAAAAGATTCTGGCCGCTTTTTTATTGACATAATAAGAAGCATATGATAACATGTAAAAATGCTTAGTGATATAAACAGGTGTATTGTTTATTATTACTTTCCACCAGCGTGATGAATGTATTTCTACCATTTAAAATGGAGCTCACCGGTAATTTTAATATACCAAACAAATATCCAGCAAGTTTTATTTTTTTTCTTTTTTGACGCAATGAATAGTTTACATGCCCAAAAGGAAAGACTATTATAATGGCTGTTTGTCTCTTTTGGGCATAATTTTGTCTGTTTTAAAATATTGGGGAATGAGGAGTGATAATCTCTATGGCGCATTTTCAAGACGTGGTAACGGGTAAAAGGAAAAGGCGAAGCTACGCCCGGATAGAGGAGGCCCGGGAGCTGCCTGACCTTATTGAGGTGCAGAAAAGCTCCTACCGGTGGTTCCTGGAAAAGGGTCTCAGGGAAATGTTCGATGACATTTCGCCTATAGAAGACTTCACCGGCAACCTGGTGCTGGAGTTTGTAGACTACAGCATGGGTGAGTCCAAGTATTCTGTAGAGGAGTGTAAAGAAAGAGATGCTACTTATGCCGTTCCCCTTAGAGTTAAAGTCCGCTTGATAAATAAAGAAACAGGAGAAGTAAAAGAACAGGAAGTATTTATGGGGGACTTCCCCAAGATGACCGAAAACGGCACTTTTATCATTAACGGTGCAGAAAGAGTTATAGTCAGCCAGCTGGTGAGATCCCCGGGAGTGTACTACAGCCGCAAGCTTGATTTTAGTGGAAAAGATCTATACAACGCTACCATTATACCCAACAGGGGTGCCTGGCTGGAATTTGAAACCGATGCCAACGATGCCATTTATGTACGGGTCGATCGCACCCGCAAACTTCCTGTTACCGTCTTAATCAGGGCCATAGGATATGACGGGGCCCAAGATGTACTGGATTTATTCGATCATGACCGGCGTATCCTGGACCTGTTGGAAAAGGACCATACCGACAGCACGGAATCCGCCCTTCTGGAAATATACCGGAGGCTACGTCCGGGAGAGCCTTTAAACGTAGAAAATGCCCGCAGTCTTTTTGAATCTCTTTTTTATGATCCCAAGAGATACGATTTTGCCCATGTAGGGCGTTTTAAGATGAATAAGAAGCTGGCGTTGAAGTCGCGCATACTGCACCAGGAGCTGGCTGAAGATGTGAAGGATCCTGCTTCCGGAAAGGTTTTGGCTACCCAGGGGACCGTTGTAAGCCAGGAGCTGGCTGAAGAGATTGAAAATACCGGCGTAGCCAGTGTCCGGGTAATGGCAGCAAAAGGAGAAAGCGTCCCTGTAATTAGTAACCACGGGGTAGAAGATAGGACCAAAAACCTGACTTCAAATGATATAATTGCTTCTGTCAACTATATCTTAAACCTGATGGATGGCATCGGGAATACCGACGATATAGACCACCTGGGTAATCGCCGACTGAGGAGTGTAGGAGAGCTGCTGCAGAATCAATTCCGTATAGGTCTCTCCCGGATGGAAAGGGTGGTCCGGGAAAGAATGACTATTCAAGACGTAGAATCTATCACGCCCCAGGCCTTGATTAACATCAGGCCGGTTAAGGCTTCTATAAACGAATTTTTTGGAAGCAGTCAGCTATCTCAGTTCATGGATCAAACCAACCCCTTATCGGAGCTAACCCACAAGCGGAGGCTGAGTGCCCTGGGTCCCGGGGGGTTGAGCCGTGAAAGGGCCGGTTTTGAGGTAAGAGACGTCCATCATTCTCACTACGGCAGAATATGCCCTATTGAAACACCTGAAGGGCCCAACATTGGCCTCATCGGTTCACTCAGCACCTACAGCCGAATTAACGAACACGGCTTTATTGAAACCCCTTACCGCAAGGTAAATAAAGAAGATAAGCGGGTTACAGGGGATATAGCCTACCTGGCTGCCGACGATGAAGACAATTACGTGGTAGCACAGGCCAACGCTCTACTTGATGAGAACGGGTACTTCCTTGATGACAGGGTCATATGCCGGTATCGCCATGAAACGGTAATCAGGAGCCCCGAAGAGATAGACTTCATGGACGTTTCTCCCAAGCAGCTGGTTAGTGTAGCCACGGCATTGATACCTTTCCTGGAAAACGACGACGCCAACCGGGCCTTAATGGGTTCCAACATGCAGCGTCAAGCAGTGCCTCTCCTGGTTTCCGAGGCCCCGCTGGTGGGTACAGGCATAGAAGATAAAGCCGCCCGTGACTCTGGCGTGGTAATTGTGGCGCGTAGTCCCGGAGAAGTGGTCCGGGCCACCTCCAACGAAATAGTGATTAAAAGAGAAGGAGATTCAGACAGGAACAACTACCAGGTGCACGGGAGGACGGGGGAAAAGTTCCCTATAACTTCTGCTCACGCTTATGCACCGGAAGCTTGCGATATTTACGAGCTGCAGAAATACAAGCGTTCCAACCAGGGCACCTGCATGAATCAGCGGCCGCTGGTGCAAAAGGGCCAAAAGGTGGAAGAAAAAGAGGTAATTGCCGACGGACCTTCCACGGAGATGGGCGAACTGGCCATGGGCAAAAACGTGCTGGCGGCTTTCCTGCCCTGGGAAGGGTATAATTACGAGGATGCCATCCTGGTCAGTGAGCGGCTGGTTAACGAAGATGTTTTTACTTCCATTCATATAGAAGAATACGAAGCAGAAGCCAGGGATACCAAGCTGGGTCCGGAAGAGATAACGCGAGAAATTCCTAACGTGGGTGATGAAGCCCTGAAAGACCTGGATCCTTACGGCATTATCCGGATAGGGGCCGAAGTAAGGGCCGGCGATATCCTGGTAGGTAAAGTCACTCCCAAGGGAGAGACCGAGCTAACTGCCGAGGAGCGCTTGCTGCGGGCTATTTTTGGTGAAAAAGCCCGGGAAGTAAGGGATACCTCTTTAAGGGTTCCCCACGGTGAGTCGGGAATAGTAGTAGACGTTAAAGTATTTAACCGGGAGGAAGGGGACGAACTCTCACCTGGCGTAAACCAGCTGGTGCGTGTCTACGTGGCTCAGAAGAGGAAGCTATCCGAGGGAGACAAGATGGCGGGAAGACACGGGAACAAAGGAGTAATAGCCCGCATACTACCCCAGGAAGATATGCCTTTTATGCCCGACGGTACTCCGGTTGATGTCGCTTTAAACCCCCTGGGAGTGCCTTCCCGTATGAATATTGGGCAGGTGCTGGAAGCTCACCTGGGCTGGGCTGCTAACATGCTGGGGATTCATATTGCTTCCCCGGTATTTGACGGAGCCAATGAGCACGATGCTTTTGAGGCCCTGGAGGAAGCCGGGCTGCCACGCAGCGGAAAGACAGTGATGTACGACGGCAGAACGGGTGTGGCGTTTGATAATGAAGTCTCAGTAGGGTACATCTATATGTTAAAGCTGGCGCACCTGGTTGATGATAAGATTCATGCCCGATCTACCGGCCCTTATTCCCTGGTAACCCAGCAGCCCCTGGGAGGCAAAGCGCAGTTTGGAGGACAGAGGTTCGGGGAAATGGAGGTTTGGGCCCTGGAAGCCTACGGTGCTTCTTATACCCTGCAGGAACTCTTAACGGTTAAGTCCGACGATGTAGTAGGAAGGGTGAAAACGTACGAATCAATTGTAAAAGGCGAAAACGTACCCGAACCCGGGGTGCCCGAGTCCTTTAAGGTTCTGGTAAAGGAACTGCAGAGTCTCAGCCTGGATGTCAAGGTGCTCAGTGAAGAAGAACACGAAGTAGAAATAAGAGAAGGAGAAGATGAAGGAGACTACCGGGACCTGGATATAAACATCGAAGGTGCTGAAACCGATGACCTGGAAGATAAAAAGGCCGGTGGTAAAACCGCCCCTGCCCTGGAAGCAGGACAGGGGGAAACAGGGGAAGAGCAGGAAGGTCACAATGCCGGCGTTGAGCAAGGCCAAGATGAAACAGAAGACAGTGATCTGGCTGAAGAAGAAAAGGAGGCCTATGCCGACCGGGAAGAAAGCATGGATAGCCTGAGTGTGGGGAGCAGAGAAGAAATCTCCAAAGACATGACGGAAGGTGACGAAGCTGAAGAATAAGGACTGATTTAAGTAAGTACAGGTTGTTGTGCAGGTGTCGGCAGGATGGTTGACAGGGATATTTAAAACAAGGGAGTGGTTTGGTTGTTAGATGTCAATAATTTTGACACTCTAAAAATTGGTCTGGCTTCTCCGGAACAGATAAGAGCCTGGTCCAGAGGAGAAGTTAAGAAACCGGAAACCATAAATTATCGCACCTTGAAGCCGGAAAGGGAAGGGCTTTTTTGCGAAAAGATATTCGGTCCGGTAAAAGACTGGGAATGCCACTGCGGCAAGTTCAAGAGAGTCCGCTACCGGGGTATAGTTTGTGACCGCTGTGGAGTAGAGGTTACCCGGGCCAAGGTGAGGCGGGAGAGAATGGGTCATATTGAACTGGCCGCTCCTGTTTCCCATATATGGTATTTTAAAGGAATTCCCAGCCGTATGGGGCTCTTGTTGGATATGTCCCCGCGGGCCCTGGAAAGGGTGCTGTATTTTGCTGCATACGTGGTAATAGATCCCGGGGAGACTTATTTGAGCAAAAACCAGCTGTTAACAGAAGCGGAGTACCGGGAGTACCGGGAAAAGTACGATGCTCTTTTCCAGGCCGGCAAAGGTTTCCGTGCGGAAATGGGCGCAGAAGCCATCAAGAAACTCCTGGATGAAATTGATCTGGAAGAGCTTTCGCGGCAGCTGCGCGAAGAGCTCAAAACCTTTACCGGTCAGAAAAGGGTGCGGACGGTTCGTAGGCTGGAAGTAGTAGAGTCCTTCCGCAAGTCGGGTAACTTCCCGGAGTGGATGATCTTGGATGTGATACCGGTAATTCCTCCGGACCTGCGTCCCATGGTACAGCTGGACGGGGGGCGTTTTGCTACTTCCGATTTGAACGACCTGTACCGCCGGGTTATCAACCGCAATAATCGCTTAAAGAGGCTCCTGGACCTGGGAGCTCCCGATATAATTGTACGCAACGAGAAGAGGATGCTGCAGGAAGCGGTAGATGCACTAATAGATAACGGTCGCAGGGGAAGGCCGGTTACCGGCCCGGGTAATCGTCCCCTTAAATCCCTCAGCGATATGCTGAAAGGCAAGCAGGGACGTTTCCGCCAGAATCTCCTGGGCAAAAGGGTGGATTATTCCGGGCGTTCGGTTATCGTGGTAGGCCCGGAGTTAAAGATTTACCAGTGCGGCCTGCCCAAGGAAATGGCCCTGGAGCTGTTCAAGCCATTTGTTATGAAAAGGCTGGTTAACGACGGCCTGGCCCATAATATCAAGAGCGCCAAGAGGATGGTTGAGAAGATCAAACCGGAAGTATGGGATGTGCTGGAAGAGGTTATCAAGGAGCATTCCGTCTTGTTAAACCGCGCTCCCACACTTCACCGGCTGGGTATACAGGCGTTTGAACCGGTGCTGGTAGAAGGAAGAGCCATTCAGATTCATCCCCTGGTATGTCCCGCCTACAATGCCGATTTTGACGGGGACCAGATGGCTGTTCACGTACCGCTTTCCGCAGAAGCCCAGGCGGAAGCAAGGACATTGATGCTTTCGGCACAGAATCTGTTGAATCCCAAGGACGGTGCTCCCGTAGCCACTCCCACCCAGGACATGGTACTGGGAATATACTACCTTACCATGGAAAAGAAAGGGACTAAAGGGGAAGGCAAGATCTTTATGGATCCCGAAGAAGCAATGATGGCATATGAGCAGGGCTTCCTGGAACTGCATTCCCGGGTGCTGGTTAAAACTTCCGGGTTTAAAAAAGAACAGCTTCAGCAGTTCGAGGGTTACCTGTTGACCACGGTGGGTAAGATGATACTAAACGAAATCTTCCCCGAGGATTTCTTCTATATAAACAATGCTAACCTGAGTGAGCACCTGCCCCAGGATAACCTCATAGCAAGGGGGCAGCCGCTGGATATCCAGCAGATATTGGACACGGTGAAACTCAACAAGCCTATCAAGAAAGACACCCTGGGAGATATTATTGGCAGCTGTAACCGCAAGTACGGAAACACTCGTACTTCGGAGATTCTCGATAGCATCAAAAAGCTGGGTTACAACTATGCCACCCGGGCGGGCGTTACCATCTCTATCGAGGACATTGCTGTTCCGGAAGAGAAGCAGGAAATGCTGGATGAAGCCGAAGGTAAGGTAGAACAGGTAGAGAACCAGTACCGCCGCGGCCTTATTACGGATAAAGAAAGGTACGACCGGGTTATTGACATATGGGGCGATAGCAAAGATCGTGTTTCCGAGACCCTTATGAACAACCTGGAAGAAGACAACCCGGTTTATATGATGGCTGCTTCCGGAGCACGGGGTAACGAATCGCAGATTACCCAGCTGGGCGGTATGCGCGGCCTTATGGCTGACCCCACCGGAAGGATTATAGACCTTCCCATTAAAGCCAACTTCCGGGAAGGCCTGACAGTGCTGGAGTACTTTATCTCCACCCATGGTGCCCGCAAGGGCCTGGCCGACACTGCCTTGAAGACCGCCGATTCCGGGTACCTTACCCGGAGACTGGTAGATGTGTCGCAGGACGTTATTGTCCGTGAAGAGGACTGCGGCACTACCCAGGGGATAGACATGACCGAGTTGATGAACTATGAAAACGGTTTGAAAGAAGTCCTGGAAAGAGTAGAGGGCCGTTTTGCCCTGGAGAACGTATACCATCCCGAAACCGGGGAAGTGCTCATTGGTGCCGGTGAATTGATTGAAAAAGAGATGCTGGAAGAACTGTACCGGCTGCAGGTAAGCCAGATAAGATTCCGCTCCGTGCTCACATGCAAGACCAGGCACGGCGTCTGCGTAAAGTGTTACGGAAGGAACCTGGCTTCAGGTAAAATAGTGGATGTTGGAGAAGCGGTAGGTATTGTGGCGGCACAGTCTATCGGAGAGCCGGGCACCCAGCTAACCATGCGTACTTTCCATACCGGTGGAGTGGCCGGGGACGACATTACCCAGGGCCTTCCCAGGGTAGAGGAGTTGTTTGAAGCACGCAAGCCCAAGGGTCAGTCTCTTATCAGCGAGCTTTCCGGCACGGTGGAAGTTTTTGAAACCCTCTATAAGAGGGAGGTAAAGATAACTTCTGAGCAAGGGGACAGCAGGACGTACCCCGTTCCTTACGGTGCACGCCTGAAAGTGGAAGATGGACAGGAGATAGAAGCCGGAGACGAACTTACGGAAGGTTCTATCAATCCCCACGAGCTCTTGAAAGTAAAAGGAGTCCGGGGAGTGCAGACCTACCTCCTGGAGGAAGTGCAGAGGGTTTACCATCTGCAGGGAGTGGATATTAACGACAAACACATTGAAGTTATTATCCGCCAGATGCTTAAAAAGGTACGCATAGAAGAAGCCGGTGACACGGAGTTTCTACCGGGTGAGGTTATAGACAGTTTCGTATTTGAAGATATAAACGAAGAAATCAGGCAGGAAGGTGGAAAACCTGCCGTGGCCAGGCCGCTGCTTTTGGGTATTACCAAGGCTTCACTGGCTACGGATTCTTTCCTTTCCGCAGCTTCCTTCCAGGAAACCACCCGGGTTTTAACCGAAGCTTCTATTAAGAGCAAAACCGATCCCCTCCTGGGACTAAAAGAAAACGTGATTATAGGAAAGCTCATTCCCGCAGGGACCGGCATGTCCCGTTACCGCAACATTGAAGTTTACCCCCGGGGAAGTGCAGGCGAGGTAAAGGAAGTGGAAACTACCGAACAAGAAGGAGGAGATTCGGAAGAAGAAGCCATGCCTGCTCCCGGAGAAAATTAAATTGACAGCTTGCCGGGGGGATGATAAAATACTTGAGTGTGCATTAAAGAGCTCTTGTTGGAGGTAAAATAAAGATGGAAGCAAAGAGCCTTAAAGAAGCACGACGCAAGGTAGTCGGAACCAAACAAACATACCGTGCCGTAGAAAATGGTGAAGCCCGAACGGTATTTGTTGCCGAAGATGCCGAAGACAAAGTAAAAGAGCCTGTAGTGCAGTTGTGTCAGGAAAAAGGTATAGAGTGGCATTATGCAGGCTCTATGGCCGAACTGGGAGAACAGTGCGGCATAAAGGTAGGGGCCGCTTCGGCGGCGGTAATAGAGTACTAAACGTCAAAATCATCTTTTTTCCTTATACCAATTAAGATAATTAAAGAAGAAAGATTATATTAAAGATAAGTTTAAAAGAGAGGAGGGACAAATTTGCCTACACTGAACCAGCTGGTAAGAAAGGGACGCGAGAAAATTACCTACCAGTCTTCCTCGCGTGCTCTGGAAGGCTCTCCCCAGAAACGGGGTGTATGTTTAAGGGTTTCCACAACCACTCCCAAAAAACCCAATTCGGCCCTTCGTAAAATTGCACGGGTCAGGTTGACCAACGGAGTGGAAGTTACTGCATATATACCGGGTATTGGTCATAACCTGCAGGAACACTCCGTGGTACTGGTGCGAGGGGGAAGGGTGAAAGACCTTCCCGGGGTCAGGTACCACCTGGTAAGAGGAGCCTTGGATGCTGCAGGAGTGGAAAACCGGGCGCAAAGCCGTTCCAAATACGGTACTAAAAAGCCCAGGAAATAAGAGGAGTCAAGGAGGTGAAAGGTAATGCCGCGAAAAGGTCCGGTGCCAAAGAGGGAAGTAGTTCCCGATCCCATATATAACAGCAAGATGGTAGCCAAGTTGGTTAACAAGCTCATGTACGACGGAGAGAAAGGTAAGGCACAAAGAATAGTTTACAGGGCTTTTGACCGAATAAAAGAAAAGACGGGAAACGATCCACTGGAAATTTTTGAAGCTGCCGTGCGCAATGTTTCGCCGGTGCTGGAGGTTAAGCCCCGCCGGGTGGGTGGAGCTACTTACCAGGTTCCTATTGAAGTTAATGCGCACCGTAAAAATATCCTGGCTCTTCGTTGGCTGGTAAATTACGCCAGGGCCAGGCCGGAAAAGACTATTGATGAGCGGCTTGCTTCTGAGTTGATGGATGCTGCAAACAATACTGGTAACGCCGTGAAAAAGAAAGAAGATACCCACAAGATGGCAGAGGCCAACAAGGCGTTTGCCCATTACCGGTGGTAATAAAACTGAGAAATTATATTCACCTTAAGAGGAAGGGGGGTTAAGATGAGAGATATAGCACTGGAACGAGTAAGGAATATAGGATTTGCTGCCCACATTGACGCGGGTAAGACTACCACTACCGAAAGAGTGCTTTTCTACAGCGGCAGGCTTCATCGCCTGGGAGAAGTTCACGAAGGAACCGCTACCATGGACTGGATGGACCAGGAGCAGGAGAGAGGAATTACCATTACTTCTGCGGCAACTACCTGTCACTGGCTCGATCATCAAATTAACATTATTGACACGCCTGGACACGTGGACTTTACCGTGGAGGTAGAGCGCTCGGTACGTATTTTAGATGGTGTGGTAGCCATATTCTGTGCTAAAAACGGGGTGGAACCGCAGTCGGAAACCGTATGGAGGCAGGCTGACCGTTATGAAGCACCCCGTCTGGCGTACATCAACAAGATGGATACTGTGGGCGCCGATTACTATAACGTTCTGGAAATGATGGAAAAGAGGCTAGGAGCCAATACAGCCCCCATGCAGCTGCCTATTGGAAAAGAAAGCAGTTTCGAGGGCATTATAGACCTGGTTAATTTTAAAGCTTACTATTTCACGGATGACCTGGGAACCAAGAGGGAAGAAGGAGAAGTGCCTGAGTCAATGTACGAACTGGCCATAAAGTACCGGGACCTGCTTATTGACAAGGTTTCCGAATACGATGATCAGCTCCTGGACAAATACCTGGAAGAAGAAGAGATTACTTCCGGTGACATTAAAAAAGCCTTGCGAAATGCAACGATAAATAACGCGGTGGTTCCCGTGCTTTGCGGTTCCTCCTATAAGAATAAAGGGGTGCAGCTTTTGATTGACGCAATTGTGCACTACCTCCCTTCGCCGATGGATGTACCCCCGGTAAGGGGAAAAGACCCCGAAACCGGTGAGGAGGCTTTCCGCAAATCCTCCGATGAAGAGCCATTTTCGGCACTGGTATTCAAGATAATGACGGATCCTTATGCAGGAAAACTCAGCTTTTTGAGGGTATACTCGGGTGTGCTGGAGACGGGCACTACTGTGTATAATTCCGCCCAGGGCAAGCGGGAAAGAGTAAGCCGTATACTGCGTATGCACGCCAACCGGCGGGAAGAGCGGAAGCGGGCTTATGCCGGTGATATTGTTGCCGTGGTAGGCTTAAAGCAGGTATCTACGGGGGATACTTTCTGCGACTACCAAAACCCGGTTGTGCTGGAATCTATACGTTTCCCGGAGCCGGTTATATCGGTAGCCATTGAGCCCAAGACCAGGGAAGACCAGGAGAAGATGACTTATTCCCTGCAACGCCTGGCAGAGGAAGACCCTACATTTAGAACCCAGATGGAGGAGGAAACCGGTCAAATTATTATCTCGGGGATGGGTGAACTTCACCTGGAAGTAATTAAGGATCGGCTGTTAAGAGAATTCAAGGTGCAGGCTAATGTAGGTAATCCCCAGGTTTCTTACAAGGAAGCCATCAAAAAGCATGCAAGGGCAGAAGGCAGGTTTATCCGCCAGTCCGGCGGCAGGGGTCAGTACGGTCATGTAATCTTGGAAGTGGAACCCTTGGAAGAAGGCACGGGTTTTGAATTTACCAGTAGTATAGTTGGAGGAACTGTTCCCAAGGAATTTATACCGGCTGTAGAAGAAGGGGCTAAAGAAGCTACCAACAACGGTGTGATTGCCGGGTACCCGGTTGTGGGAGTGCAAGCCAGGCTGGTGGATGGTTCCTATCACGAGGTAGACTCCTCGGAAATGGCTTTTAAAATAGCCGGTTCGCAGGCGCTGAAAAAAGCTGTAACGCAGGCCAATCCGGTGTTGATGGAGCCGGTGATGAAACTGGAAATAACTGTCCCCGAAGAGTATATGGGTGATGTCATGGGAGATATAACCGGGCGCAGGGGCCGAGTGCTGGGTTCGGAAATTCAGAGCGGTAAACAGATAATACGTGCCGCCGTACCGTTAAGCGAGATGTTCGGGTACGCCACAGAGCTACGGTCCAAGACGCAAGGCAGGGGTATATACAGCATGGAGTTCCTGCAGTACGAAGAAGTTCCCAAGACGATTGCTCAAAAGATAATAAACCAGGAAGCAGTTTATTAATTAATTTGTTTCTATAAAACATTTCTTCAGGAGGTTGATTTAAAATGGCCAAGGAGAAGTTTGAAAGGACCAAGCCTCACGTTAATATTGGTACCATAGGTCACGTGGACCACGGCAAGACTACGCTGACGGCGGCGGTGACGTACTGCTTATCCAATGCCGGTTATGCGGACAAGACGAAGTTTGAGGATATTGACAAGGCGCCCGAGGAAAAGGAGCGTGGCATCACGATTGCCACGGCGCACGTGGAATACGAGACGGACAACCGTCACTATGCGCACGTGGACTGCCCCGGTCACGCGGACTATGTTAAGAACATGATTACCGGTGCGGCGCAGATGGACGGGTCCGTGCTGGTGGTATCCGCTGCGGACGGTCCCATGCCGCAGACCCGGGAACATATTTTGCTGTCCCGCCAGGTGGGAGTGCCATACATAGTTGTCTTTTTAAACAAGGCGGACATGGTTGATGACGAAGAGCTGCTGGAGCTTGTGGAGATGGAAGTTCGCGACCTGTTAAACGAATACGAGTTTCCCGGGGACGAGGTTCCTGTAGTTACCGGTTCTGCGTTGAAGGCGCTGGAGTGCGGATGTGGTTCCAGCGAGTGCGAGCACTGTGGCAAGGTATGGGAACTAATGAATGCTATAGACGAATACGTTCCCACTCCCGAGCGAGACAAGGATAAGCCTTATTTGATGCCGATAGAGGACGTATTCAGTATTACGGGCCGCGGCACGGTGGTCACGGGCCGTGTGGAGCGTGGAGTAATCAAGACGGGTGATGAGGTAGAGATAGTTGGTTTTGCCGAGAAACCCCGTAAGACTGTTGCAACCGGGGTGGAGATGTTCCGCAAGATCCTGGATGAAGCTGAAGCGGGAGACAACATAGGTGTGCTGCTGCGCGGGGTAGACCGCGACGAGGTAGAGCGCGGGCAAGTTCTGGCCAAGCCCGGTTCTATAAACCCGCATACCAAGTTTAAGGCGGAAGTGTATGTATTGAAGAAGGAAGAAGGCGGTCGCCATACGCCGTTTTTCCAGGGTTACAGGCCCCAGTTTTATCTCCGTACTACCGACGTAACGGGGGTAATCACGCTTCCGGAAGGAGTAGAGATGGTGATGCCGGGAGACAACGTAAATATGGAGATAGAACTGATAACGCCGGTAGCCATAGAAGAAGGTCTTCGTTTTGCAGTCCGTGAAGGCGGCAGAACGGTAGGCGCTGGCGTGGTTACCGGGGTGGAAAGTTAAGAATAACTCCCCGAAGAAGCCATGAAACAGTGTGGCAATCCGGGTCAATTTTTGGCGCGAGGAGGCATGGGTAAGTGGCAAGTCAAAAAGTACGTATAAGGTTAAAGGCGTTCGATCACAATCTGCTGGATCAGTCGTCGGGTAAAATAGTGGAAACGGCAAAAAGAACCGGGGCGGAAGTATCCGGTCCGGTACCTCTGCCCACAGAAAAAAACATGTATACGGTCATACGGGCTCCTCATAAATTCAAGGACTCCCGGGAGCAGTTTGAGATGCGAACTCATAAGAGGCTGATTGATATTCTGGATCCCGGTCCCAAGACCATAGACGCTTTAATGCGCTTAGACTTACCTGCAGGTGTGGATATTGAAATCAAGCTGTAGGTGTCGCAGGAGGTGAAAAAAAGGGTGAAAAAAGCGATACTGGCCCGCAAAGTAGGGATGACTCAAATATACAATGAAGAAGGCAGGGTAGTGCCTGTAACTGTTCTTAAGGCAGGCCCGTGCAAAGTAGTGCAGCAAAAAGCAGAAGAAAAAGAAGGTTACCAGGCTGTACAGGTAGGATTTGAAGAGCTGAATCCGGGCAAGGCAAACCGTCCCCTGCAGGGACATTTTAAAAAATGGGGAGTTAGCCCCTTCCGCTTTTTAAAAGAGTTTCGGCTGGAGGAAGCCGGCCAATACCAGCCGGGAGATGAAATCAAAGCGGATCTTTTTAACGCTGGCGATATGGTAGATGTAAGCGCCCTGTCCAAGGGTAAAGGTTTTGCCGGCTCCGTTAAGAGACACCGGCAGAGCACTGGTCCCAAGACGCGCGGATCCCATTACCATCGTGGTCCCGGTTCACTGGGGAACATGGATTCTTCCCGCGTGTTCAAGGGAAGGCCATTGCCCGGGCGCATGGGAGGCAAAAAAACTACCGTAATGAACTTGCAGGTAGTGGAAGCAGATGCCGAAAAAAACTTGCTGATGGTCAGAGGCGGAGTCCCCGGTCCCCGGGGTGGCCTGGTAGAGGTAAGAAACGCAGCAAAAGCGGCACAATCAGGATAATAACACCGTGGTGCGGATAGTGCGGAAAGGAGGTAGCCTTGGTGTCCAAGGTAGCAGTAGTTAACGAAAACGGGAAACAGGTGGGGGAGGTGGAGCTTAACGAAGAGCTTTTCCTGGCCCCCGTTAAAAAAGGCGCCGTATATTATACGGCGGTGGCCCAACAGGCCAACCGCCGGCAGGGAACTTCCTCTACCAAGTCCAGAGGCGAAGTCAGGGGTAGCAAGAGCAAGCCCTGGCCCCAGAAAGGTACCGGAAGAGCCAGGCACGGCACCGTTCGCTCTCCCCTATGGGTAGGAGGAGCGGTGACATTTGGGCCCCAGCCGAGGAGTTTCCGGAAAAAAATACCCAGGAAAATGAAAAGGACGGCCCTTAAGTCGGTGTTGAGCTCAAAGCACCAGGAGGGGAAGCTGCTGGTGGTGGAAGAACTCTCCCTGGAAGAGCCCAAAACCAGGAGGATAGCCAATCTCTTAAAAAACCTGGAAATTAATACTGATACGCTCCTGGTAACCTCCGGGCCCAGTCCGGAAATTATAAAGTCTACCCGGAATCTGCCGGGGGTAAAAACGCTTAATGCTCACCAGTTGAATGTGCTGGATTTACTGGACCACGATTATGTGATCTTTACCAGGGAGGCACTGCAGGTGGTAGAGGAGGTGTTTTCCTGATGGATAATCCCAGGGACATTATATTAAAACCGGTTATTACTGAACGGTCTACTGAACTCATGGAGCAGAACAAATATACTTTCCTGGTGCATAGAGCCGCAAACAAGATTCAGATAAAAAAAGCACTGGAAGATATATTTGATGTAAAGGTCAAGTCGGTTAACACCATGAATGTTAAAGGTAAGAAACGACGCCTGGGGCGTTTCCCGGAAGGTTTACGTCCCGGTTATAAGAAAGCCATTGTGACCTTAAAAGACGACAGCAAGCCGATAGAGATATTCGAATAAGCATGCCGGCAGAATGTCCGGCGGACAAGGTAAGGGGGGATAGAGATGTCCTTAAAACGCTTCCGGCCCACTTCTTCAGGAAGAAGGTTCATGACAGTATCTTCTTTTGAAGATATAACCAAGAAAGAACCCGAAAAGAAGCTGTTGACTGCTCACAAAAAAACATCCGGGCGTAATGTTTACGGCCGTATTACCGTGCGGCATAAAGGTGGAGGCAGTAAAAAGAAGTACCGTATAATCGACTTCAAACGAGACAAGGATAACATCCCTGCCCGCGTAGCGGGAGTGGAATACGATCCCAACCGTACATCCCGCATAGCCCTTCTTAACTACGCGGACGGGGAAAAAAGATATATCCTGGCCCCCCTGGGGCTAAGAGAGGGACAGCAGGTAATATCCGGCTCCAAAGCCCAAATCAGGCCAGGTAACGCGTTGCCGCTGCGGAATATTCCTGCGGGAACTTTTGTGCACAACGTGGAATTGAAGCCCGGTGCCGGTGGACAGATGGTTCGCTCTGCCGGTGGTGCGGCACAGCTGGTAGCCAAAGAAGGCAAATATGCCCACGTGAAGCTGCCCTCTGGTGAAGTAAGGCTGGTGTTCCAGGATTGCAAGGCTACAGTGGGACAGCTTGGCAACGTGGAGCACGAAAACATCGATATAGGAAAAGCAGGAAGGGCCCGCTGGATGGGCCGCAGGCCAACGGTACGCGGTTCAGCCATGAACCCGGCCGACCACCCCCACGGAGGGGGAGAAGGAAGGGCACCCATAGGAATGCCCAGCCCGGTCACGCCCTGGGGTAAACCAACCCTGGGTTACAAGACCCGGCGCAAGAATAAAAAATCCGATAGCTTGATTGTTAAATCTCGCAGGAAAAAATAAAACCAAGTTAGAGAGTTTTAAGGAGGGTAGCGGATGGTACGTTCTTTAAAAAAAGGTCCCTATGTGGAGCCAAAGCTTTTACGGAGAATAGAAGAACTTAATGAAAAGAAACAAAAAAAGGTTATTAAAACCTGGTCCAGGCGTTCCACCATTTTTCCGGAAATGGTAGGGCATACTATAGCAGTGCACGACGGACGGAAACACGTGCCCGTATTTATTAACGAAGACATGGTTGGTCACAAACTGGGAGAATTTGCACCAACACGTACTTTTAAGGGGCACGGTTCGCATACCGAACGTTCTACTGCCTTAAAGTAAGGGGAGGTTAGAATATATGGAAGCAAAGGCAAAAGCAAATTACGTCAGAATAGCTCCTCGTAAGGCCAGGGAGGTTATAGATTTAATACGTTATAAACCGATAGATGAGGCCAGGGCTATACTGCAGTATACTCCCAGAAGGAGTGCGCAGGTGGTCAGCAAACTGCTGGAATCTGCTATAGCCAATGCCGAAAACAATCACGACATGAATCCGTACGATCTGTACGTACACCAGGCGTTTGTAAACGAAGGACCTACCATGAAAAGAATTCAGCCCCGGGCCCGAGGACGCCGCAACCTTATTAGAAAAAGGTTGAGCCACATTACCCTTGTTCTTAGGGAAGGAAAGGAGGCTAAATAATTGGGTCAAAAAGTAAGCCCCATTGGATTTCGCATAGGAGTAATACGTGATTGGGAGGCCCGGTGGTACGCTGACAAAAATTACAACCAGTTGCTGCACGAAGACCTGGCCATACGCGAGCATATAGACAAAAAACTCCCTGGAGCCGGTGTTGCCAAGGTGGAAGTAGAGAGGGCTGCCAATAACGTGCGCTTAAACATCCACACTTCCAAGCCGGGAATGGTCATTGGAAGAGGAGGCGCCGGCGTTGAGGAACTGCGCAAAGAACTGGAAAAGATAACTAACAAAAAGCTGCATATAAACATCGTGGAGATAAAAACACCGGAGCTGGATGCGTACCTGGTAGCGGAAAACGTGGCCCTGCAGCTGGCCCGCAGGGTAGCTTTCCGGCGCGCCATGAAGCAGGCCGTCTTTCGCAGCATGAGAGCGGGAGCTAAAGGAATCAAGATAATCTGCAGCGGACGCCTGGGTGGAGCGGAAATGGCCCGGAACGAGAGCTATATGGAAGGCACCGTTCCCCTCCAAACCCTGCGTGCCGATATAGACTACGGTTTCTGTGAAGCCCACACCATGTACGGACGCCTGGGAGTCAAGGTATGGATATATAAAGGTGAGATACTCCCGCAAAAAGATACCGGTGAAAAGCAGAAAGAAGCAACTGAAGTCCAGGGAGGGGTAAACCATGCTGATGCCTAAAAAGATTAAATTTCGCCGGCAGCAAAGAGGAAGAATGAAGGGCAAGGCTAAAGGCGGCACCAGTATAGCATTTGGTGAATACGGTTTGCAGGCCGTGGAGCCTTCCTGGGTAACCAGCCGGCAAATCGAGGCGGCCCGTATAGCCATGACCCGCCATATCAAGCGGGGCGGAAAAGTCTGGATACGCATTTTCCCCGATAAGCCGGTAACCCAAAAGCCCGCTGAGACCAGAATGGGTAAGGGGAAAGGCTCCCCTGAGTACTGGGTAGCCGTAGTAAAACCCGGGCGGGTAATGTTTGAAATAGCCGGTGTAAGGGAAGATGTGGCTCGCTCGGCTCTAAGGCTGGCAGCTCACAAATTGCCTAACAAGACCAAATTCGTCAAGCGTCACGAAATGGGTGGTGAGGCGTAATGAAGATAAAAGAGATCAGGGAGCTCTCTGACGAGCAGCTCCGTCAGAAGGAGAACGAATTGAAAGAAGAGCTGTTTAATCTTCGTTTTCAGCTGGCTACTGGACAGTTGGAAAATCCCATGCGGATAAAAGAAGTCAAACGAAGTATCGCCCGGGTTAAAACCATAATCAATGAACGCTACACTTACGCGGGAAATCAGTAACGGCAGTTTTGTATAAGGAGGAGTGAAAGCTGTGGAAAAGGGTAAAAGAAAAATCCGTACCGGCCGGGTGGTTAGTGATAAGATGGATAAAACCCGGGTAGTAGCGGTAGAGAGGATGACCCAGCATCCCCTGTACGGTAAAACCATGCGGCGTACCACCAAGTTCAAGGTCCACGATGCTGATAACCAGTCTCAAAAAGGAGATAAAGTAAAAATTGAAGAAGCCAGACCCTATAGCAAGGATAAAAGGTGGCGCCTGGTTGAGATAACAGAAAAGTCCAAGTTCTAGTTTTTGAGCTGGTTTGAAGAAAGGAGGGGCACCAGTGATACAGAGTGAAACCAATCTAAAGGTGGCAGACAACACCGGGGCCAGGAAGATCATGTGCGTAAGAGTAACCGGCGGGTCGCACCGGCGCTCAGGTAATATCGGTGATATACTGATAGGCACGGTTAAAGAACACTCTCCCGGAGGGGTGGTAAAGAAAGGTGAGCTGGTTCGCGCGGTAGTGGTTCGTACACGTTCCGGCATCCGGAGGAAAGACGGTTCCTATATTAAGTTCGACGATAACGCAGCAGTAATAATAAACGAAACCAATAATCCTCGCGGCACCCGGATATTCGGTCCGGTGGCCAGGGAGTTGAGGGAAAGCGATTTTATGAAAATTGTCTCCCTGGCTCCTGAAGTCATATGAGGTAGCGGAGGAGGTGTTTGAAGTGGCTGCTCCCAGGTTAAAAATAAAAACCGGGGACCAGGTTCTGGTCCGTTCCGGAAAGGATAAAGGGAAAAAAGGCAAGGTAATTGCAGCTTATCCCGCGGCAGGGAAAGTAAAAGTAGAGAATGTTAACATTATAAAGAAACACGCCAAGCCTACCCAGAAAGTCAAGCAGGGAGGCATTCGCGAAATGGAAGCACCCGTTTATGTTTCCCGCGTGCAGCTGGTTTGCCCGCAGTGTAACCAGCCTACCAGGGTCGCACGCGACCAGGTAGTGAACGGCCAACGGGTAAGGAGATGCAAAAAGTGCGGGGAAACTGTTGATAAGTAGGAAGGAGGATTGTGGTCGTGTCCAGGCTGAAAGACAGGTATCATAACCGTGTAGTTAGCGAAATGATGGAGCACTTCCAGTACCGCAACCGGCATGAAGTCCCCCGGGTGGTAAAAGTTGTTATAAATATGGGCATAGGAGAAGGAAAGGATAATCCCAGGCTTTTGGAAGCCGCAGCCGAGGATTTGGCACAGATAACCGGGCAGAGGCCCGTTATAACCAAGGCCAAGAAATCGGTGGCCAGCTTTAAAATCCGGGAAGGAATGCCCAACGGGTGTAAGTTGACTCTCAGGGGCCAGAAGATGTATGATTTTCTCGATAAGCTCTTCAACGTGGCCCTTCCCCGTGTCAGGGACTTTAAAGGAATTTCTCCACATTCGTTCGACGGCAGGGGTAATTTCACCATGGGGATAAAAGAGCAGCTAATATTTCCGGAAATTGAATACAGCCAGGTGGAAAAGATCCAGGGGATGGATATCACCATCGTGACTACGGCAAAGACCGACGAAGAAGCCCGGGAACTGCTCCGTCACCTGGGTATGCCATTCCAGGCTGCATAAACGTACCGTGAGAAGGAGGATATTATGGCTAAAAAGTCGCTGATGGCTAAAGCCAAAAAGAAACCCAAGTTCAGAGTCAGGCAGTATAACCGCTGTGAAATCTGCGGTCGCCCCAGGGCGTACCTTAGAAAGTTCGGTTTATGTAGAATATGCTTCCGCAAGCTTGCTAACGAAGGGAAAATCCCCGGCGTTAGAAAAGCCAGCTGGTAGAGTAGAAGAGGGGAAGGAGGGTTTTCCAGACATGATGACCGATCCCATTGCCGATATGCTTACCCGTATTCGCAATGCCAACATGAACTATCACCGGGAAGTAGAGATACCTGCTTCCAACAACAAGAAGGCTATTGCGGAGATTTTGAAAGATGAGGGTTTTATTAAAGATTATCGTTATATTAGTGACAACAAGCAGGGTAAAATTCGTATACAGCTGAAGTACGGTCCCGAGTCCGAGAGGGTGCTGTCCGGCTTAAAAAGGATCAGCAAGCCCGGCTTGAGGGTATACGTAAACAAGGACGAACTACCCAGGGTCCTGGGTGGGTTGGGTATAGCCGTAATATCCACCTCCCGGGGTGTTTTAACCGACAAAGCCGCCCGTCAAGAAGGAATCGGCGGGGAAGTAATGTGCTATATATGGTAGGCAGGAAAAGTGTAAGGAGGTAGCTTTATGTCCCGTATAGGAAGCAATCCCATTTCTCTTCCCGATGGGGTGGAGATAAGCATAGAAGACACACTGGTGAAAGTCAAGGGACCCAAGGGAGAGCTGGAAAAAGAAATTCCGCGGGAAATTATAATTACGCAGGAGGATAACCAGCTGCGGGTGGAAAGGCCCACGGACAGCAAGAGACATCGTTCTCTGCACGGCTTGACCAGGTCCCTGGTGGCAAATATGGTTACAGGGGTAACCCAGGGTTTTACCAAGATCCTGGAGATAGAAGGAGTAGGTTACCGGGTAACCCAGCAGGGGAACAAAGTTAACCTGGCTATAGGTTTTTCCCATCCGGTGATTATTGAACCGGAGGAAAATATTGAAATTGAAATCCCCAGCAACAACCGGATAGTAGTTAAAGGAATAGACAAACAGCAGGTGGGGAATTTTGCAGCACAGCTAAGAGCGATAGCCCCGCCTGAACCCTACAAGGGCAAAGGCATCAGGTATGAAGGAGAAAAGGTACGTAAAAAAGTTGGTAAAGCAGGGAAGTAGCAGCTGCAGGTAAGGGAGGGAGTTCGTGTTGATAAAAGAGCCAAATGAAAAAAAAGTCAGGAGCAGAGAGCGCCGTCACAGAAGAGTTCGTAAAAAGGTTACGGGCACTTCGGAAAGGCCACGTTTAAACGTTTACCGCAGTTTAAGTAATATCTACGCCCAGGTAATTGACGACTACAGGGGACATACCCTGGTTTCCGCCTCTACCCTGGATTCCGAAATAAAAGAAGAGCTGTCGCGGGGTTCAAATGTAGATGCCGCACGCCGTGTAGGCGAGGTGTTGGCCAGGCGGGCGAAAGAGAAAGGGATAGAACGAGTGGTATTCGACCGGGGCGGGTTTAAATACCACGGCCGGATAAAAGCACTAGCCGACGGTGCCCGTGAAGGCGGACTTGACTTTTAAAGACTTGACTTTTTAAGAAAGGAGGGGAAGGAAAAAACTAATGGAGCCAAATCAAACTCAGGAATTTGAAGAAAAAGTTGTTAAGATAAACCGGGTGGCCAAGGTGGCTAAAGGGGGACGCCGCTTTAATTTCAGCGCCCTGGTAGTAGTAGGAGATCGCCAGGGGAATGTTGGAGCAGGAATAGGTAAAGCCGGTGAAGTTCCCGAAGCCATACGCAAGGGTATTGAAAATGCTAAAAAAGATCTGGTGCATGTTCCCATGGTAGGGACTACTATTCCGCACTTTATCCTGGGCAAATACGGGGCCGGAGAAGTTATGCTTAAGCCTGCTTCCGAAGGTACCGGAGTTATAGCCGGGGGCCCGGTCCGTGCAGTTCTGGAACTGGCAGGGATCCGTGATGTTTTGACCAAATCCCTGGGTTCCGACAATCCCATGAATATAATAAACGCTACCCTGGAAGGTTTGCGTCACCTCAAAAAAGAAGAAGAAGTATCCAAGTTAAGGGGTATTGAGATCAAGAGCCAGTAGTAGTTGACGCAAACCAAACTACAAACAATTCAGGAGGAGGTATAACCATGCGCTTGCATGAAGTTAATCCTCCCCGGCGATCCAGGTTTGCCCCCCTGCGTAAAGGACGCGGCATATCTGCAGGGCAGGGTAAGACTGCCGGCAGGGGGCACCGGGGGCAGAACGCTCGCTCGGGAGGTAGAGTAAGAAGGGGCTTTGAAGGTGGACAGCTGCCCCTGTACCAGCGTGTTCCCAAGAAGGGATTCAGGAATAAATTTAGAAAAGAGTACTCTGTGGTTAATGCAGGATCACTTAACCGGTTTGAGGAGGATAGTGTAGTAGACCCCCGGATTCTAAGAGAAGAAGGCCTGGTTAAAGATACCGGTAAACCAGTCAAAATTCTCGGGGAAGGCGAACTGAAAAAGAAGCTGGTTGTTTATGCACACGCCTTTAGCAATTCAGCCCGGGAAAAGATTGAAAACGCCGGGGGCAAAGTGGAGGTGCTGTAATGTTAGAGACGGTAAGGTCAGCCCTGCGTATAGGTGAGCTCCGCAACCGCCTTTTGTTTACACTGCTCATGTTCGTGATTTTCCGGATAGGTTCTCACGTGCCTGTTCCGGGAGTAGATGCAGGGGCCCTGGTGGAAGAAGTCCTGGAAGGCGATACTATTTTTGCTTTTATGGGTTTCCTGGGGGGAGGAGCGCTGAACAATTTTGCGGTATTTGCCCTGGGAATAATGCCCTATATTAACGCCTCCATTATCATGAATCTTTTAACAGTGGTAATACCCAAACTTAAAGAGTGGAGTGAAGAAGGCCCCGAAGGGCGCAAAAAACTGGCCCAGTTTACCCGCTACGGGACCGTGATTATTGCTTTTTTCCAGGCTATAGGGATGGCGTTCTTCATTAATCGCTTCCCCGGGGTTATTGAAACACCCACTTTTACCACATTCATGATAATTGTAATAACTCTTACCGCGGGAACCGCCTTTTTGATGTGGATGGGAGAGCTTATTACCGAGAGGGGTATAGGAAACGGAATTTCCCTGATCATATTTGCAGGTATTATAGCCGGCTTTCCCTACGGTATAGGCCAGGTTTATACCCAGGTTCAGGGAGGAGAACTGGCTATAGGAGTAGTAGCTTTAGCTGCTGTCCTGCTGCTTTTGCTCATTTTAGGGATAATCGGACTGGACCAGGGGCAGCGTCGTATCCGGGTACAGTACAGCAAGAGGGTGGTAGGCCGTAAAATGTACGGGGGGCAGTCCACCCATATTCCCATGAAAGTTAACCAGGCCGGGGTTATTCCAGTTATTTTCGCTTCTGTATTGCTGATGTTCCCGGCAACCATAGCGGAGTTTGTGGGACATCCGGTGGCCGATTCCATTGCGGTATATCTCAGTCCGGGTAATGCCCTGTACCTGTTAATGTACGTGATACTGATTATTCTCTTTGCCTTTTTCTATACCGCCATACAATTTGATCCTAACTCCATCGCCACCAATATCAAAAAGTACGGTGGATTTATTCCAGGCCTGCGCCCGGGCAAACCAACTGCCCAGTATCTTTCCCGGGTAATTACCCGCCTGACAACAGTGGGGGCCTTTGCCCTGGCTTTTATAGCCGTGTTTCCCATGCTGCTGGAAAGAGCCATGGATATGCCCATGGTATTTCACGGCACCGGGCTCATCATTGTAGTCGGTGTTACCCTGGAAACCATGAAGCAGATAGAAGGGCACCTGCTTACAAGAAGTTACCGGGGATTCATGAAATAGATGAGGTATGGCAATGATTGAAATTAAAAGTAATGACGAAATAAAAACCATGAGGCAGGCCGGCAAGATTGTAGCCATGGTGTTGGAAGAGATGCGGAAAAACGTGGCCCCGGGAGTAACTACGGGGAAGCTCGACCGGATGGCAGAAAAGCTGATTCGGCGTGAAGGAGGAGAACCGGCCTTTTTGGGCTACCACGGTTTTCCCGCCAGTATTTGCGCATCCGTCAACGAAGAACTGGTGCACGGTATACCGGGTTTGAGGAAACTCCAGGAAGGTGATATTATCAGCATAGATGTGGGAGTGCATTACGGGGGTTTCTGTGGTGATGCGGCAGCCACCTTTCCCGTAGGGGAGGTATCTGCGGGAACCGGGCGCCTGGTTGAAGTCACCCGGACTTCGCTGCAGAAAGCCCTGGAACAGGTAAGGCCCGGAAATTATCTTTCCGACATATCTCACGCAGTGCAGTCTTACGTGGAAGCGGAGAATTTTTCGGTAGTGCGCAACTACGTGGGGCACGGCATAGGACGCCGGATGCATGAAGAGCCGCAGGTACCCAACTTCGGTTCCCCCGGGAGGGGGCCGAGGTTACAGAAGGGTATGGCTTTTGCAATTGAGCCCATGGTAAACCAGGGAACGTGGGAAGTAGAGGTCCTGGAAGACGAGTGGACCGTGGTTACCAAAGACAGGAAGCTGTGCGCCCATTTTGAACACACTGTAGTAGTAGGTGAAGGCGGTCCTGAAATTCTAACCGTTTTATAGTTTGCCTGCATAAAGGAGAGGAGATGTTGGAGGAAATAATTACTTTGGAGCCCGGCCAACTGGTTCGCTCCAGGGCAGGAAGAGATAAGGGAAAGCATTACCTGGTGTTAAAGATTTGGGACGAGAAAACCGTTTTACTGGTAAACGGGAAAAACCGGACCCTGGATAAGCCCAAGAAAAAAAATATTATTCACCTTCAGAAATACAGGCGAAAGGTGGATGATTTTACGGAAAGGCTGGCGGCAAAAGAGATTAACGATGAAAAGATAGCTGCCCTCATCAAGAATATGGTGCAGGAAAAAGAAGCGGCGCAAAGGGAGGTCTAGAAAGAAAGTATGACCAAGAAAAAAGAGGTTGTGGAGATGGAAGGTACGGTTCTGGAACCCCTTCCCAACGCCATGTTTAAGGTCGAACTTAAAAACGGTCATAAGGTGCTGGCCCATGTTTCCGGCAAAATACGGATGAATTTTATCCGTATACTACCCGGGGACAGGGTACTGGTAGAACTGTCTCCTTATGACTTGAGCCGCGGTCGTATTACGTATCGCTACAAATAAGGAGGTTGAAGGCGATGAAGGTTAGACCTTCCGTAAAAAAGATATGCGACCGGTGCAAAATCATCCGTCGCAAGGGGAAGGTAATTGTTATATGTTCTATCCCCAAGCACAGGCAGAGACAAGGATAAACATGAATATTCTGGCATAGAAAATGTCGGAAAGGGAATTCTAGATCAGGTGTAGTTTTTTACAAGAAATCGTGGAGGGGAGGTGGCATTAAATGGCCAGGATAGCAGGTGTAGACTTGCCCCGGGATAAGCGGGTAGAAATAGCTTTAACTTATATTTATGGTATAGGAAATTCTACGGCCAGGGAAATAGTGGAAGGTGCCGGTATAAGTCCTGATACCCGTGTCCGGGATTTGACTGAAGAAGAAATTAACAAGATTCGAGATGTTATCGATAAAAATCACACCGTGGAAGGCGACTTGAGGCGCAACGTCAATATGGATATCAAGCGTCTTATTGAAATCGGCAGCTACCGGGGCATCAGGCATCGCCGTGGAATGCCGGTCCGCGGTCAATCCACCAAGAATAACGCCCGCACCAGGAAAGGCCCTAAAAAGACAGTCGGTGCGCGCCGCAAAAAGTAAGCCTTTAGAACGGAAATTATACTATCACAGCTTACACAGCTTACAAAAGGAGGTTAGCTGATGACCAAGAAAAAGGCAACACGCACCAGACGTAAAGTGCGTAAAAATGTAGAACAAGGTGTAGCCCATATAAAGTCCTCTTTTAATAATACTATTATTTCCATCACGGACCAGCAGGGAAACAGTATTTGTTGGTCCAGTGCCGGCAATGTCGGATTTAAAGGATCCAGAAAGTCCACTCCCTTTGCCGCACAGCTGGCTGCGGAAACGGCAGCCAAGGAAGCTATGGAGCAGGGCATGAATCAGGTAGAAGTCTATGTTAAAGGACCCGGTGCAGGAAGAGAAGCGGCTATAAGGTCGCTGCAGGCTGCAGGCCTGGAAATCAACATGATCAAGGATGTTACTCCTATTCCTCATAACGGGTGCCGCCCTCCCAAGAGACGCCGTGTGTAACCAATTAATGCAAAAGGAGGTGTTTGTAGCCACATGGCAAGATACAGAGGAGCCGTTTGTCGTCTTTGCAGGAGAGAAGGAACCAAGCTCTTTTTAAAAGGAGAACGCTGTTATACCGATAAATGCGCCATCGTAAGGCATTCTTATCCGCCGGGAGAACATGGCCAGAGCAGGTCAAAAATCTCTGAATATGGAATGCAGCTGCGGGAAAAACAGAAAGCCCGCCGCTTTTACGGGGTAATGGAAAAGCAGTTCCACAACTACTTTAAAGAAGCAGACCGTCGTAAAGGTATCACCGGTGAAATATTGCTGCAGATTTTAGAAAGCCGCCTGGATAACGTGGTCTACCGGATGGGATTGGCCAGTTCCCGTGTGCAGGCAAGGCAGCTGGTAAGGCATGGTCATTTTGAAGTCAATGGCAAGAAAGTTGATATCCCTTCATATCTTACACGACCGGGAGAAGTTATTTCCGTAAGGGAAAAATCCCGGGGGAAAGATGTTTTCAAGGAGCTGGCTGAAGCGGGGCAGCAGCAAGTTGGAGTAGATTGGCTGGAGGTTGATTCGGAAAATATGAGCGGCAGGGTTGTGCGTAAGCCAACCCGTGAGGAAATAGATACTCCTGTTTCCGAACAGCTTATCGTAGAGCTGTATTCCCGGTAATTGCCCTCATTTACTAAAACAAGGGGGGTATAGTAAGAAAGTATGATAAAAATTGAAAAGCCAAAAATCGAATGGGTGGAGCAAAACGAAGACCGGACTTACGGTAAATTCCAGGTAGAACCCCTGGAACGAGGTTACGGTATCACCCTGGGTAATGCTTTGAGAAGGGTGCTTCTCTCTTCTCTGCCAGGTGCGGCGGTTACCAGCGTTAAAATTGAAGGTGTTTTGCACGAGTTTTCCAGCCTGGATGGAATACTGGAAGACACCACGGAAATAATCCTTCGGCTGAAGTCATTGTGCATGAAGGTGCACGACGAAGAAGTGCATACGCTTACCATGGATGTACAGGGACCGGGAGAAGCCCTTGCTTCTCACATCGAAGCTCCTTCAGAGGTGGAAATACTGAACCCGGATCTTTATATTGCCAGCCTGGAAGATGGCGGAAGGCTCCAGATGGAAATCAACGTGATGAACAGCAGGGGATATGTACCTGCCGAGAGAAACAAGCAGCCCCAGCAGCCCATTGGACTCATCCCGGTAGATTCCATGTTTTCTCCTATAAGAAAGGTTAATTACAACGTGGAAGACACCCGGGTAGGCCAGGTTACCGATTTTGACCGTTTAACCATGGAGATCTGGACGGACGGCAGCATAAACCCCGATGAGGCAGTTAGCAAAGGGGCCAGAATACTAAACGAACACTTCAACCTGTTTGTCAATATTGACGGCCAGACGGGAGATGTAGAGCTTTTATCTGAAAAGGAAGATGACGACAAGGAAAAAGTTCTGGAAATGACTATAGAAGACCTGGACCTGTCAGTTCGCTCCTATAATTGTTTAAAGCGGGCGGGGATAAATACGGTTTATGAACTTACCCAGAAAACGGAAGACGAAATGATGAAAGTGCGCAACCTGGGCAAGAAATCACTGGAAGAAGTAGAAAACAAAATGGCCGAACTGGGGCTGTCACTGAAAAAGAAAGGCAAGGATAATTCTTAGAGGTTTAAAAGGAGGAGGTTGGCAAGAAGATGGCAAACCGAAAACTGGGAAAAAAATCAAGACCAAGGCGAGCCTTGCTGCGCAGCCAGGTTACCAATCTTCTTAAAGAGGAGAGAATAACTACTACCGAGGCCAAAGCCAGGGAAGTACAGCGCCTGGCGGATAAGATGATATCTCTGGCCAAAAAGGGAGACCTTCATTCCAGGCGCCAGGCCCTTTCCTTTATTTTAGAGGAAGACGTGGTGTCCAAGCTGTTTGAAAAGATAGGCCCGCGTATGGAAGCAAGAGAAGGCGGTTATACCCGGATAACCAGGGTAGGTTATCGCAGGGGAGACGGTGCCCCTATGGTAGTATTGGAACTGGTGGGATAAGTGCTATAAACTACACGGAGTTCTGCTCATGGATACACTTATAGCTGCAGACCAGGTGTTTTATCAATATACAAGCCCTTCGGGAACGGTGGATGCCCTGAAGGGCATTGATATGATCATTAAACCCGGGGAACACGTGGCAGTAATCGGGCCTAATGGTTCGGGGAAGTCTACCCTTTTAAAATTATTTAATGCCCTGCTGGTGCCTGCCCGGGGTGAGGTCAGATTTGGCGGTTTGAAAACGTCGGATACGTCTAATACCTGGGAAATCCGCCGGCAATGCGGTATGGTATTTCAAAATCCGGACAACCAGATAGTTGCCACTACGGTAGAAGAAGATGTGGCTTTTGGCCTGGAAAACCTTTCTGTGCCCTCGATGGAAATACAAGAGCGGGTGCAGGAAGCCCTGGAGCTTATGGATCTGGAGGAATGGGCTCAGCATGCTCCTCACCTGCTTTCGGGGGGTCAGAAGCAGAGGGTGGCCATGGCTGGAATAGTGGCCATGCGACCCCGCTGTCTTCTGCTGGATGAACCCACCGCCTTGCTGGATAAAAGGGGTAAAACGGAAGTCATGCAAGCAGCCGGGCATTTAAATCGGGAGGAAGGCATTGCCGTGGTTAATGTGACCCATTTTTTAGAAGAAGCAGCCATGGCGGAACGGGTAATAGTTCTGTGCGGAGGCGAGAAAGTACAGGATGCCGCCGCCGGGGAGGTGCTCAGCGACGGAGCACGCCTACGGGAGTGGGGTTTGGAGCTTCCACCTGCAGCCCGGCTGGCGGAAGGACTCAGGGAAAAAGGGTTTCCTGTTCCTATCCAAACAATAACCATGGAACAGCTGGTGGATAGCTTATGCTCCTGGAAGTAAGCGAGGTAAAATACACCTATATGCCGGGCACCCCTTTTGAGGTGAAAGCCCTGCAGGGGGTCAGCCTGCAGGTGGAGCGGGGTGAGTTTGTAGGAATAATGGGTTCCACCGGTTCGGGCAAATCTACCCTCCTGCAGCATTTAAACGGCCTGTTAGAACCCACCGCAGGGACGGTAAAAGTAAACGGCAAACCTGTAAAGGCCGGTTCCATCCAGGAGGAAGATGTCTGTGTAGGTCTTGTTTTCCAGCACCCGGAGCAGCAGCTGTTTGCGGAAACAGTCTTCCAGGAAGTGGCTTTTGGACCGGTTAACCAGGGCCTATCTCCCGGTGAAGTAAGGGAAAGGGTGGAAGAAGCCCTGGAAAAGGTGGAAATGGATCTGTCGGGAATTATGGACCGCTCTCCGTTTGAATTAAGCCGGGGACAGATGAGGCGTATAGCCCTGGCAGGCGTTCTGGCCATGCGTCCCCAGCTTCTTATCCTGGATGAACCTACCTCCGGCCTGGATCCGGAGGGCAGAAGCGAATTTCTGGAATACATTGCCCACCTGCATCAGAAGCTAAAACTTACCCTTATCATGGTTTCTCACCGTCCTGCTGAATTGATACCGCATGCTAACCGCATACTGGTAATGCATGGCGGTAAAATTCGCCTGGAGGGAGCGCCTGCAGAAGTATTTTCCCGGCCTCAGGAAATACAGGAAATAGGACTGGAGCTTCCACCCCCGGTGGAGTTGCTTTTAAGGCTACGCCGGGAAGGTTTCCCGGTGGAGGTAACCGCTCTTACCGAGGAAGAAGCCTGCCGGGAAATAGCCGCCAAAATCAGCGGGGGAGGAGATAACCGTGAGTCGTAGCATTACTATAGGACAGTACCTCCCCGGAGAAACCTTTATGCATCGGCTGGATGCCCGTAGCAAAATCCTCTCTCTACTGCTGATAATTGTGGCCATATTTACGGCATCTACTTTTTCCGGCCTGTTAGTTCTTATGTTCCTGGTACTGTTGCTGTTAAATCTTTCCCGTGTACCTTTCAACTACCTTTGGAGGGGACTCCGCCCTATTCTGGTGCTGCTGCTGTTAACCCTTTTAATGCATCTTTTTTTTACTTCCGGCGGGGTGGTTTTCTGGCGCTGGGGGCCGGTTACTATAGAAGCCGACGGGGTGTACCTGGGAGTTTTTACTGCACTGAGGCTGGCTATATTAATATTCTTTACCATGCTTACTACCTTGACTACCACCCCTTTATCCCTGACCGGTGCCCTGGAATTCCTGTTAAAGCCGCTAAATTACATCAGGTTCCCCGTTTCAGAAATGACCATGATTATCATGATATCACTTCGTTTTATTCCTACTCTAATGGAAGAAAGCAGCCGTATTGTAAAGGCTCAAATGGCCCGGGGAGCAAAAATCGGTGAAGGAAATATTATACAGAAAGCACGTTCCCTGGTACCCGTAGTAGTACCCCTGTTTATAAGTGCCTTTCGCAGAGCAGAAGAACTGGCTACTGCCATGGAAGCCCGCTGCTACCAGGCCGGGATAAAAAGGACCAGCCTTCGAGTAAACAGGCCGACAAAAGCGGATTACGCAGCAGTCGTTTGCTCTTCTGCCCTGGCAGCAGCCATGATTCTAACGCCGTGGTGAAAGCCGGAGTATATAATTATTATATTGACCAGATCAGGTGGGAAATACTGACTGTTTAAAAAGAGGTGCTGCTTAAGTGCAGAACGTATTGATCCGGGTGGCCTACGACGGAACCGGGTTTCACGGTTTTCAGAAGCAGAAAAATGAACGAACCGTACAGGGTGAGCTGGAACAAGCCCTGGGAAAGCTGTATGGGGAGGAGATAAAAACCACTGCAGCGGGACGCACTGATGCCGGGGCTCATGCCAGGGAACAGGCGGTAAATTTCCAGGCATCTCCGCGGCTCCCTGTGGAACGCGTGCCCCGGGCAGCAAACGGTTTGTTGCCTCCGGACCTGGTAATATGGAGTTCCTGTTTGGTGCCCCCTGACTTTAATTCCCGGTTCGAAGCACGGGGCAAAGTTTACAGCTACACTATTGATAACGCGGAATTTCCGCAGCCTCTAAACCGCCTTTATGCCTGGCACTGTCCTGACAGGCTGGATCTTAACAAAATGCAGGAGACAGCAGGCATGCTTGAAGGGACTCATGATTTTAAAGAATTTCAAGCATCTGGCAGCAGTGCCGAGACTACCGTGCGCACCATTTTTCAGGTGAAAGTAAAAGAAATCCCGGCGTGCAGCCTGGTGCAAATAACTGTAGTCGGTGAAGGTTTTTTATACAAGATGGTGCGCTTTGTGGCGGGTGCCCTGGTACGTGTGGGACAGCACCGGCTGAAGCCTGAGAGTGTTCAAGAAGTGTTATGGGGAAAATCCGCCAGAAAGTGGGAGGCGCTGCCTGCGAAGGGGCTGTGCCTGGAAAAAATCTTTTTCAATAACAGCGGTTTACCTTGACAGTTACATCAGGGTATAATAAAATGAATCGCGTGGCTCTAAATAATTGTGTGAATAGTAAAGATTAAGGTAAGAGTGCTTTTAGGAGGGCAAAATATGACGGTAAAAACCTATATGGCTAAACCCGGTGAAATAGAAAAGAAGTGGTACATTCTGGATGCTGCCAACCAGCCCCTGGGGCGCCTTGCTACCCAGGCAGCCAGTATACTAAAAGGAAAACACAAGCCGGAATATACTCCTCATGTGGATACCGGGGATCATGTAATAATTATTAACGCAGAAAAAGTGGTTTTGACAGGCAAAAAGCTGCAGCAAAAACAATATTACAAACATTCCGGGTATCCCGGGGGACTAAAAAAGAAAAATTATGAAGAACTGCTTCAGGACAAACCGGAAAGGGCGGTTTTCCAGGCTGTAAAAGGTATGCTTCCCGGTAACAAGCTGGGAAGGGCCATGCTCAAAAAGCTTAGAGTTTACCGCGGCAGTTCCCACCCCCATGAAGCTCAAAAACCCGAGTTTTGGGAATCAGGAAACCCGGGACGGGGAAAGGAGGGGTAAGAGTTGGCTCAGTTGCAGTATAACGGAACCGGTCGTAGGAAAAAAGCCGTTGCGAGAGTAAGGCTGGTAGCAGGTGAAGGAAATGTAACCGTAAACGGCAAAGATATAGACGAATATTTTCCCCTGGAAACTCTCAAGGTTAACGTTAGAGAACCGCTGGAAACAGTCGGTGTAGCCGGTAGTTATGACGTTATTGTCAGGGTACACGGGGGAGGAATGTCCGGCCAGGCCGGGGCGGTTCGCCACGGTATAGCCAGGGCTCTTTTGGAAGCCAGCCCCGATTTCCGGCAGACGCTTAAAAAAGCGGGCTACCTCACGCGTGACCCGCGCATGAAAGAGCGCAAGAAGTACGGACTCAGGAAAGCTCGCCGTGCTCCGCAATTTTCCAAGAGGTAATTTTAAGGGAAGCGGGTATTATTTTAAAAAAATATGTAATCCAGGAAGGTGCCTTTACCGGGCACCTTTTTTGATTCGGAAAACCACCTTTGCGGATAGTTTGCTCCTCTGGAAAAACGGTTTAAAGAGTAAAAATCCGGTTTTCTTCAAAAGGTCTTCAAAAGGAAAAAAAGGTTTTGCATAGAATCTAAAGTTAAACGTTTTTTTACTAAAGAAATGTACTCAACAATTTATATGTTTATTTATAGTTGAATGCAGTCCAATAGCGACGCATATAAATGACCGGGGATTTCCCTGGAAACAGGTTATACAGGAGGATATATGGGAGATACAGGGAAAAACGCTAACAAGCTGATTCTTGGAAGAGGAGAAGGGCTGGAGGAATACCTCCGGGAAAGCATAGAAGCCTGCAAACAGGAAAACCCCCTGCAGCCTCTCCGGGTGGTGGTAGACACCAACCTGACCGGGGTATATTTGAGACGGCTGCTGGCCCGGCGGGGGACCAGCCACCTCAACGTGCGCTTTTCTACATTTACCGACCTGGCCCGCGAGATGAGTGAAAAAAACCTGCAGACGGATGCGGCGGTTCTGCCTTATTACGGGGGGGAACGGCTCCTGCAGAAGATAGTGTCCTCTATAGATGCATCCTCCTACTTTGCCCCGGTATCACGCCATACGGGTTTTACGGAAGCCTTGAAGGCTACCTTCCAGGAGCTCAGGGAAGCCGGGTTGGAAGAGATTGAATCCCGGGCCCGGGGAGTAGATTCCGGCAAAAAAGAACTGTTGAACCTGCTGTACCGAGAGTACCTGAATCACCTGGGTGATTTCCGGGATGAGGCCGCCATGTACCGGGCAGCCAGGGATGCACCCGCCGAAGGGCTCCCGGACTGGCCTGTTCTTTACTTTTACGGTATTTACCGGCTCACCTGGCGCCAGGAGGAGCTGCTTTTAAAGCTGGCCGGGCATCTTTCGGTCCATGTATTTATGCATAAAGCCGCGGCCCATAATTCGCGGGGGAACCGGTTGATAGAGTGGTTCCGGGAAGCCGGCTTTGAACTGGACAACCTCCCTCCTCCCTCCGGATCTGGCGATGGCAAAGGCAGTCGGCGGGGGATTTTGCAGGAGGGTTTGCTAAAGAAGAATATTGCTGCAGGAAACAACCAGGAGGGAGAAAGCGGAGAAGAAGATAATTCCCTGGAGATATGGTCGACCCCGGGTGAAGTAGAAGAAGCCCACGAGATCGGCCGCCGGATGCTGGAGCTGGCCCGCCTTGGTTACCGTTTCCGGGACATGGCGGTTTTGATAAAGGATTCCGGATACATACCCCTGTTGCAGGAGACCTTTGCTTCCCGGGGGATACCCTGTTATTCTCCTTCCGGTAGGAACCTGGATGCTACTGCTCCAGGCCGTTCCCTGCTCTTGTGTTTGCAGCTCTGGGGCAGTGCCTGGAACAGGAAGCAGGTGATGGAAGTGCTGACCAGCGCCCCTTTTGCCTTTTCCAGGATTACCGGCAGTTCCCGGGAAGTTTCTACTGCACTCTGGGATTATTTTTCCGTGGAAGCCGGTATTACCCGGGGAATAGATAGCTGGGAAAAACAGTTATCCCACCTGGAAGACAAATACCGCCGGATGCTGGAAGCACAACAATCAAAGCACGGAAGAAATACCAGTGGAGCGGATGATGAAGATACAGTGGGCACCGGAGATCCGGAGTGGCAGCTGCAGCAGCTTAAACTGTTCCGTTACTTCCTGGCGGAGCTTCAGAAAAACCTGGAAGCTTTTCCCGGCCGGGACAGCTGGCCCGCTTTTGTAGAACGCCTGGAATTTTTTGTTAAATTATTTTTCCGTGAAACCCGTGAGCAAGAAGAGGTATTAAAGTCGTTGGGACTGCTGCGTTCTTTGGGGCGCCTGGAAGAAGATGTTTCCCTGGAGGAGTTTCGCGACCTGGTTTCCAGGGTTATCAAGGAAACCACTTGCCCCCGGGGAAACTTTCAAAAAGACGGTGTTAACCTTTTACCCTTGAAAAGCGCCCTTAACCTCCGCTTTCCCGTGGTTTTTCTCCCGGGGATGCTGGAAAAAGTTTACCCTTCGCCTTTCCGGCAGGACCCTCTCCTGTTGGAGGAAGAGAGGAAGGGCATCCCGGGGCTACCCTTAAGGCGGGAAACCCTGCAGGAAGACAGGCTGCATTTTTCCCTGGCCTTGCAAAGCTCAACTGACAGGCTTTACCTCTCCTATCCCCGACAGGACAGCCGGAGTGGCAGGGAGCTGGTGCCTTCCCACTATCTGCTGGAAGCAGGGGAGTTACTCTGCGGCGGACGTCTTACCCTGGACGGGGTGCAGGAGATCCCGGGTTACCGCCACATAAATACACTGCAAGATATACCGGTGG
Source organism: uncultured Syntrophomonadaceae bacterium (assembly GCA_964402625.1). Taxonomy (GTDB): domain Bacteria; phylum Bacillota; class Dethiobacteria; order DTU022; family PWGO01; genus PWGO01. Next base: position 39,024 of record CAYODA010000002.1, read on the forward strand.
AAAAAGCTTTAACCCGGGATGAATTTAACCTGATAATCTCCCAAAAAGTCTCCGGAGAGGTATTAAACTCTTATTTTCGCGGGGAGATTCCCTGGTGGAACAGGGTGCGCCATAAGGCAGCCTGCCACAGCCGTAGAGAGTTGACCCGGTACGAGGGTATGTTGGAAGAGCCGGGGGTTAAAGAAAACATTCTTTCATTTTACAGTCCTTACAAGAGGACACTTTCCGTAACCTACCTGGAAAACTACCTGGCCTGCCCTTACCGTTTTTTCCTGGAGAGGATGCTTCGGGCAGTACCCTGGGAAGAGCCCGAAGAGCGACTACGGCTGGAAGGGCTGGACCGGGGGTCCCTGATTCACGAAGCCCTGGAGATGTTCTACCGGCAGGCCCAAAAGGAAGGCCTGCTTCCGCTTACCCCGCCTGGTTTGCCCCGGGCCCGGGAACTTATGTGGGAGATACTGGAACCTCGTTTCCGAAAAGCGGAAGAGGCCAACCTGACCGGCTACCGCCTGGTATGGGAAATAGACCGGGAGAATATTGCCTCGGAAATGATGGAATTCCTGGAGCACGAGGCCCAAAAGGATACGGGAAGGGTGCCGTGGCAGTTTGAAATTGTTTTTGGCGAATCCGGAACTTTTCGGCACAGTCACGTAGAAAGCACGAGAGGTAACCGGCTGGAACAGCCGGTGGTGGTAGAACCGGCATCTTTCGGGCCATATTCCGGGCAGAAGCTGTTTTTCCGGGGCAGGATCGACCGGGTGGATGCGGGCCCGGGGGAAAATCTCAGGGTTTTGGATTACAAAACCGGCAAAGTAAATTTAACTTCCAAAAAACTGAAGGAGAATATTTCCCTGCAGCTGTCCCTCTACCTGCTGGCGGCCCGGGAACTCTTTGGCAGCAGGTCCCTGGAGCAGGTAGAAGCAGCTTTCCTTTACCTCTCCCGCCGGGAAGGATACCCGGAGTTGATACTGGAAGGCAAAGAGTGGGCGGAAAAAGAAGAGCAGTTTAAAGAGAAACTGGCCGACACCTGTCGCCTGCTGGAAGAGGGCTGCTATTTTCCCTATCCCGGGGATGCCTGCCGCTGGTGTTCTTACACCGCTGTATGCGGGCCCGAGATACAGCAGCTTATGTATTTAAAAGAAGGAGATAAACGCATGCAGGATTTGGCCCACTTAAAAGAAGGGCTGGTTAGCGGCTGAACCGCCTTCAGGTAAAGAAAACCGGTACAAAGCCAGGCCAACAGGTTGCATGTGAGAGTAGGTGAAAGTGGAGTTTTCCCCCGAGTTTATCAGGCAAAAATAGTTTAAAATTACAACAGGCCGTTTTCTGTCTCTTTTATAATCCATCCATCCTCCTGCCAGCTAACATCCAGATCAGCGGGAACTTCCAGGTAAATAAGTCGATCGGCTTTTCCCCTAAAATAGTCATGTTCTGTGGCGTGAACTCCTTTAGCGGTAAACTGGGCTGTAGTAAAATCCTGGGCGAAATGCAGCATTTTAATTCTATAGTATTCGATAAACATTTGATGCCCGGAGATTTCTACTTTCAAGGCTTCGTTAAAGGGGGGAGCCTCTGATAGCACGTATATTTTTATAGTGTCGGCAATCTCCTTGCTTTTTTTAATTGCAGCAGGTGGTGTGCGGTGTTGATTTCGAGAATTTATGTGGAGATGATCTCCTGTATAATCCAGGGTTTTTTCTTCTATTGTTTGAATTTCCTCCATTTTATTTATCCCGTTATTGGTTAACCGGTTAAATAGATTTTCTCGGGGTAAAATTTCCTCACTGTTTCTCTGACCCGGGTACTCTTCACTGTAAACTTCGTGTGGAATAGCCACGCTGTTGGGCAACACCCACCCGTAGTACAGGAAGACGGCGGCCAGCAGTAACCCGGTATAGACTCCGAAAGATATCATCACCTTGTTCAGGCGCAGACTTGCCCTGTTGGATAAAATAATCAACCCCACAATTATTCCACCTGTTACTAAATAGGGTAATATCAGCAAAAGAGGGCTCATTTTATTACCTCCATTCGGTTAAAGAGTACCATGGTTCCCCCGTAAAGCAGGCTGGCAGACAGTAACGTTTTTAAAATTAAAAGAAGGGGGGAGCTTTCCTGGGTAAAGAAAAAGATTGCTTCCATGAAAAGAGGAGCGTCTTCTTTTACTGGTATAAACAGGGTTCCAATAGCAAGCGCCGGTATAAGCACGGTAAACACCCTGCTTTTGCGTACCAGCGTACCTACCAGGTAGCCCAGGGAACCGGCCAGGGAGGTATAAAGAAAGCCCGACAGTGCTGACCCCAGCAGGACCAGCGGTCCCAGGGGAGCAACTAGGGCGCCTCCGTGAATGTAGTACATGACCACCCGCAGTAGCATTCCGCATAAGACGGCGGTAAGAGTGCCTAAAGCAGCGGAGCTTAAAAGAAAGGCCAGACTGGCCAGGCTGATGCTCCGGCGGTTGGATATAAAAGTTAAATCGAGATCCAGGCTGTACCTGGCTACATGAATTGCTGTGGAAAATACCCAGATAAGAGTAAATATAAATATAATATCAAATGAAACGTGCAAAACCCTGAAAGAGCCTCCGCCGCTGCTGCCCACCCCTCCCAGGGAAAAAAGCAGGCCCGCCAGCTGCAGGACAATTAGCGTAATAAACCATGTGGCATAAGCTTTAAACTTGTAAAGGTACAGTTTTTTGACTGTACCTTTAAAGCTGATTTCGTTCAAATACACGGTCGATCCCTCCTTCTTCTCTGGCGGTAAGGTATGCACAGGTTTCCTCCGGTGAAACCGGGATCACTTCTATTCCCTTAAGACCGGCTTCCCGGAGTTGTTCCCGGGTAAAACTGTTAATTGCTACAGTATAAACGCTGTCTTTACCCAGTTTCTTTTGATAGAGTATTTCTGTGTCACCGATAAAATCTTTGACCGCCTTTTCATTCCCCTGCAGGCCTACTGTGTAATTTTTAAGCATGTGCGTGGACAGGTGCAGGTATTTCTGCCCCCGGTCTATAAGTAGCACTTCATCCAGCAGGTGCTCCACTTCGTTGAGCAGGTGGCTGGAGAGTATTACGGTGCGCGGGTGCTGCATGAAGTCTTTGAGCAGGGCCCGGTAGAAATCTTTCCTGGCTGCTGCGTCCATTCCCAGGGTAGGTTCGTCAAATACAGTCAGGGAGCAGCGAGTAGAAAGCCCGAAAACGGAATTAAAAATACTCTTCATTCCCCTGGAAAGCTTTTTGTGGCGCCGGTGTAGAGGAATATTAAAGTATTCCAGCAGCCCCAGGGCCAGGGAGTGGTTCCAGCAGGGATAAAAAGCAGCAGCAGTGTGAAGAATTTCTTCCAGGGAAAGCAATTCCGGGAAGTTTACGTTTTCCCCGATAAAGACCAGGTTGGCGGACACCTCCAGGTTGTTGAAGGGGTCCCAGGAAAAAACCTTGACTTTGCCTCGGTCGGGAAGAAGATGTCCGGCGATAATATTTAAAAGAGTGGTTTTCCCGGCACCGTTGCGCCCGATCAACCCGGTGATTTTCCCGGGCATAAGCTCGAAAGAAATCTCTTTTAGCGCAGGGGTCTTTCCAAACGCTTTACCCACGTTGCTACATTCCACCAAATTCATTTACGGTTATCCTCCTTTCTTGCCTGAAGCCGCGCCTCCCGGATTATTTCTAATAACCTTTCCTCTTCCAGGTTTAATCGTTCAGCTTCTATTGCCAGCTCCATGGCTTTTTCTTTTATGTTATGTTCCGCCCTGTCCCGGCGGATAGTTTCCGTTGCGCCGGGAGAGACAAACATTCCCAACCCTCTTTTCTTGTACAGCAGGCCCTTTTCCAGGAGCATACTAAGCCCTTTTGCCGCGGTAGCGGGGTTGATGTTAAACATGTCGGAAAGCTGGTACTGGGAGTATATGCGCTCTTCTTCCCGAATACTTCCCTTTAAGATTTCAAGCTCCAGCCATTCCGCCAATTGAGCGTATATAGGTTTTAAGTTATCTGTCCCTGGTATCAAGTCACCACAACCTTTAGCGTGCTATAGTGCATTAGTCATATAACGCACTATAGCACGCCTGGAATATCATGTCAATACTTTATAATATTTTTAAAAAATTTATTTTTAGGGAACCAGGGGCAGGGACAAATCTTCCATATAATAGAAGGTTAGTAACCCCGGCTACGTAGGCTCGCCCCCACCACTAGAAAGCCGACCAGGGGTCGGGTTCAGGGGGAGCAGGTATGGTATAACTTGTAAGGAGGGAGATTGTTGAAGTTTAAGGGGTCAATTAAACCATGGATGTGTTTGCTGGTTTTGGTTGTGACGCTATCTGTGGCTGTAGTGGGCTGTGGTCAACAGGAGGAAGAAGTGGAGAAAAAAGAAATTGAAGATCCGGGGGAAGTAGCCCAAGAAGAAGCCGCTCCAGAGGGTGCCGCCGGCTCAACCTTGTTTGCGGAGTACACGGATCGTGCTACAGAGGTAGAGCCTTCGGTGGACCCTTACCGGATAGACCCGGAACTGGAAAACGTAATAAACCGGGACATGTTCCACTTTTCCGAGGAGGCCAAAGAGCAGCTGGTAGAGAAAGGTTTTGTGGTGGTCTCGGCGCAGCAGAAGGAGTTCTACAGCCTGTACGAAAAAAATTTTTATCTGAAAAGGCCCAGCTTTATAACCACGGATTCCATGCTTCACAACTATCATCTCTTTTTTAACCGCCTCCTGGAGGTTACGGAAAAAAACGACCTTCTCCCCGCCTTGAAAGAGTTAACCGAATCTATGCTGGCTGTTTCAGGGGAACAGTACCGCCGGTTGCAGGACACGGAGTGGGAGGGTGCTGCTTTAAGGAATGCCGGTTATTTTGCCGTGGCCGCCGAACTTTTAAATTTAGATGTGGATAAAGCAGTGCCCCAAGAAGTAGAAAGCCTGGTGGAGCAGGAGCTGGAACTTATTGAAGCCCGGGAGGGGATGAATGCTTCTCCCCTTATGAACATGGGGGATCTAAGTGAGCCACCCGAAGAATATCTCGAGGACTATACCCAGTACACCCCCCGCGGGCACTATGCCGGAGAAAGCGACCTCGAGAGTTATTTCCAGGCCATGATGTGGTACGGCAGGATGACTTTCCGCACCCTGAGTGAAGACGAAACCAGGTCTGCACTGCTGCAGACGCTGGCCCTGGGGGAAGAAGATAATGCGGAGAAGTGGGAAGACATGTACGCCGTTACCGGCTTTTTTGTAGGGCAGAGTGACGATATAACCTGCCGGG
>CAYODA010000003.1:0-2864 GCA_964402625.1 uncultured Syntrophomonadaceae bacterium
CTTACCAGAAGGCTGGAAGGGTTAACTTTTAAAACAGCCGCATCGTCTCCCGGTCCCAGAACTACTCCAGAGGGCTCCCCGTCAGCCGGCTCATAAAGGAGCCCCTGCAATCTTCGAATAAGCTCGGTTTCCCCGCATTCACCTACAGTCAGCAATTTCATGTCTCCTTTTCTACTCTTCTTCTGCTATCACTTTCTATAAGGTTAGCTTTCCAATACATGATTTTCTATAACCTCAGCCACTCCGTCTTCGCTGTGGGAGGAAGTAACCAGGTCTGCTGCTTCTTTTACCGGGGGTCTGGCGTTACCTACGGCAACTCCCAGCCACGCGTATTTCACCATGTCCACATCGTTATAGCTGTCCCCGAAAGCAACTATTTCTTCGCGGGGAATGTGGAGCTTTTGGGAAAGTAACTCCAGGGCCTGCCCCTTGGTAGCCCCGGGATGAGTTATCTCCAGGAAATAGGGAAGGGAACCCATCACTTTTAACCTGCCCCGGTATTTCTCCTGCAGGTGAACCGCCCATTCATCCAGCCTGTCTTCCCAATCTATAAGGGTTATTTTGGTAGGGGACCTTTTTTCCCGCTGCAGGTACTCTCGCAGGTCTCCCACGGGCACCATATCCACCGAAGAGATAGTACCATAGTAGCGGGAATACTCGTTGTGTTCTTTAATATAAAGGCTGTCTTCCAGGTAAAGGTTTACGTGGTAGCCTTTCTTCTGGCACTCCTCAACCACCTCCAGGGAAACTTCGTGATCTACAGGGCGGTAATAGCAGGGTTCTTTGTCTTCCAGGCCACATATAAGAGCCCCGTGATACGTTATCAGGGGAAGATCAATTCCCAGCTCCCTGGCATACCTGGCAGTGGATCTAAACATGCGCCCCGTGGCCAGGGTAACCCGGATCCCTTTCTGCATGGCTTTTTGCAAGGCTTTTTTATTTCTATGGGAAATACTGGAGTTTTCATCCAAAAGCGTATCATCCAGGTCCAGTGCAATCAAACGGTAGCTCATTTAATTTTTGTGCTCCTCCTGCTTTTTGGTTTAATTAATTATAACATAACCTCTTGACAATTGGACAGCTTACTGGTGCAGGTATTGGTACAGGCGTTCGGCCAGTTCCCGGTTAAAACCGGAAACTTCGGCAATCTCTTCGGGGGAAGCGATTAAAATAGCCTCCACACCTCCAAAATGCCGCAGCAGGCGATTCCGTCGCTGCCTTCCTATCCCCGGCACTTTCTCCAGGAAAGAAGAAGAGGCACTGCGTTCCCTAAGCTTGCGGTGATAGGAGATCGCAAACCTGTGCGCCTCATCCCTTATCCTCTGCAGCAGCTGCAGGGAGGCATGGTGCTGCGGAAGGTAAAGCGGCCTCCTTTCGGAAAGCAGGTGTATAACCTCTTGCTTCTTGGCCAGGGATAGCAAGGGAACCGGTGTTCCTTTTTGCTGCAGTATCTCCCCTACGGCTTCCAGCTGCGTCCGTCCGCCGTCCACCAGGATAAGATCGGGAAGGGGCATATCCTGATGCTCCAGCCTCCTGCGGATCATTTCCTGGAGTGAAGCCAGGTCATCGCCGCTGTTTTCTCCGCGCATGCGAAAACGGCGGTAGCCTTCTTTAAAAGGTTCCCCCTGCTGGAATACCACCATGGATCCCACTGTTTCCCTGCCACCCAGGTGAGATATGTCGTATCCTTCGATCCGGTCCAGGGGAGAGGTCCCTGTAAGCTTTTCCAGCTCCGACAGGGCTGCTGCCTCTTTCTCTTCCTCTGCCCGGTTCTTTCTTTCTTGTAGCTGCAGCATCCCGTTCTTTTCACAAAGCTCCACCAGTTCCCTGCGCTCCCCTCTCCGGGGAAAATGTATCTCTACTTTTTGCCCCCGCATGCCGCCTAACCAGTTGGAAAGAAGGCGGTCCTCCTGCAGGAGAGTGTTGACCAGGAGCATGGCGGGGGGCACTACTCCCCGGCTGTAATAACTTTTAATAAAACCGGACATTATTTCCTCCCGGGGCGTCCCTGCAGCAACCTGCAGGGCAAAAAAATCCTGCCCCCGCAGGCTCCCTTCCCTGATGCGGAACAGGTGTACCCCTGTTTCATTTTCATCACCCACCAGGGCCAGAACATCCAGGTCTTCCGTGCCGGGAGATTGTATCTTCAAGGGCTCGTTCAAACTCTGCAGGTTGCGAATCCGGTCCCGGTAAACCGCGGCTTTTTCGTAATCCATATTTTCCGCAGCTTCCCTCATTTTATTTTCAAGTTCTTTTACCAGGTCGCGTTGCTTACCTTGCAGAAAAAGAGATACCTGCTCTACCAGCCTGTTGTATTCTTCCCGGGAAACCGCTTCTTCACCCCGGCAGGGCGCCAGGCAGCGCTTCATCTGGAAATTCAGGCAGGGTTCACCCCGTGGCCTGCCGTCAAGGGGCTGCCGGCACTTGCGCAGGGGAAATACCCGGCCTAACAAACGCATGGTCTGGCGTACCGGGCGCACCCGGGTAAAAGGACCAAAATAGCGGGGTTCCCTTGCGGTTTCCACCTCTCGCCGCGGTTTTTTTTCCGGTAGACGAACCAGCTCCATCCGGGGGTATACTTCACCGGTTAGCTTGATGTACGGGTAGTCCTTGTCGTCTTTCAAGTTAACATTGTATCGCGGCTGGTATTCCTTGATAAGCTGACCTTCCAGCACCAGGGCTTCCACTTCCGAGTCGGTCACCACGTATTCGCAGTCGTATACCCGGGACATAAGGGCTTCCAGCCGAACGGGAAGACCGGACTGGAAGTAAGATGATACCCGGGAACGCAGGTTTACCGCTTTTCCTACGTAGAGGACATTACCGGCGTCGTCCTTGAATATATACACACCGGGATCCGTAGG
>CAYODA010000003.1:2964-34216 GCA_964402625.1 uncultured Syntrophomonadaceae bacterium
TAATATGAGTCCGCTGCAGCACTGCATGCAAAAACTTGCCGGTATGCGAAGACGGGTTTTCCGCAACTTCTTCGGGAGTACCGCAGGCGATTATTTCCCCGCCTTTTTCTCCCCCTTCGGGCCCCAGGTCCACCAGGTAATCCGCCTTCTTGATTACCTCCATGTTGTGCTCGATAACCACCACGGAGTTACCGTTGTCCACCAGCCTTTCCAGCACCTGCAGCAGCTTGTTTATATCGTCCATGTGAAGGCCGGTAGTAGGCTCATCCAGAATATAAAAAGTCTTGCCGTTGGTCCGGCGGGAGAGCTCCGTGGCCAGCTTGACCCGCTGGGCTTCACCTCCAGAGAGAGTGGTGGCCGGCTGTCCCAGGCGAATGTAGCCCAGTCCCACGTCGTAAAGGTACTGAAGCTTTCGCTGCACCCGGGGAATGTGGGAGAACAGATCCAGGGCTTCTTCTACGGAAAGATCCAGTACTTCGGCAATGTTTAACCCTTTAAAGCGCACTTCCAGTGTTTCCCGGTTATACCGCCTGCCGCCGCAAACCTCGCAGGGGACGTATACATCGGGCAGGAAGTGCATTTCCACCTTGAGGATGCCGTCTCCGCGGCAGGCCTCGCACCGGCCTCCCTTGACGTTAAAACTAAAACGGCCCGGTTTGTAGCCGCGCATGCGGGCTTCCTCGGTCTGGGCAAAAAGCTCCCGGATACCGTCAAACACACCGGTGTAGGTAGCGGGATTGGAGCGGGGTGTCCTGCCAATGGGGGACTGGTTTATCTCTACCACCTTGTCTAAATGCTCCAGCCCCTCGATTGAATCGTGTTCGCCGGCTTTTTGGCTCCCCCGGTGCAGCTTACGCTGCAGCTCCCGGGCCAGGATATAGTTTACCAGGGTGCTTTTTCCGGAGCCGGAAACCCCGGTTACACAGGTAAAGATCCCCAGGGGAACCTCCACATCAATATCCTTGAGGTTGTTTTCCCGGGCTCCCTTGATTACCATGCTCCGCTCCCCCGGGGAACGGCGCGCGGAGGGTATCTGGATGCGACGTCGCCCGGCCAGGTAGTCTCCCGTAATAGAGCCTGTTTCTTCAATCACTTCATTCAGGGAGCCCTGTACCACTACCTCGCCCCCGGAAGCGCCGGCACCAGGTCCGATATCCACTATATGGTCCGCCCTGCGTATAGTCTCTTCGTCGTGTTCTACTACTATTACCGTGTTGTCCAGGTCCCGCAGCTCTTCCAGTGTATTCAGGAGGCGGCTGTGATCACGCTGGTGCAGTCCTATACTGGGTTCATCCAGAATGTAAATCACTCCCGTCAGACCCGAACCTATCTGGGTAGCCAGCCTTATGCGCTGAGCCTCTCCCCCGGAAAGGGTAGAAGCGGAGCGGTTCAGGGTGAGGTACTCCAGCCCCACGTTTTCCATGAAACTTAGCCGGGAATTAATTTCCTTTAAAACCTGCTGTGCTATATGCTTCTCCTTTTCACTTAAATCCAGCCCCTGAAAATAATCCCGGGCTTCCGAAACAGAAAGCGCTACTACTTCGGCAATATTTTTACCCTGCAGGGTTACCGCCAGGCTGGATCTCTTGAGGCGGGCCCCCATGCAGGAAGGACAGGGGCGGGAACTCATGTAGCGGTTCATCTCTTCCTGGGCTTCCTCTGAAGTAGAATTGCGGTAGCGCTCTTCCAGGATATGCAGGACCCCTGGAAAACGCTTACGGTGTTTTTTCCTTCTGCCGTATACGTTTTTGTAGTTAAATTCCACCGCTTCCGGGGAGCCGTGCATCAGGATATCTTTCTCCTCTTCACTTAGCTCCTGGAAGGGTTTCTGCAAATCCAGGTCATACTGGTGGGCCGTGGCCTCCAGAAAGCGGGAGAAATAGCGCATACCCCAGCTCCACGGGTAAATGGCTCCTTCCGCCACGGATAACTCGGGGTTGGGTATGACTTTTTCCGGGTCCAGCTCCATTCTTACTCCCAGGCCACCGCAGTCAGGACATGCCCCATAGGGGCTGTTAAAGGAAAATGCCCGCGGGCTGATCTCTTCAAAGCTAAAGCCGCATTCCGGGCAGGCGAATTTGTCACTAAAAAGCAGCTCGCCCTCTTCCATCACCTGCACCAGGACCAGTCCCTCGGATAAGGTCAGGGCCGTTTCCAGGGAATCCGCCAGGCGGGAGCGGGCCTCTTCTTTCAGCACCAGGCGGTCCACCACCACTTCTATGGTGTGCTTCTTGTTTTTATCCAGGGTGATCTCTTCTTCCAGCTCGCGGATCTCGCCGTCCACCCGGACCCGGACATAGCCCTTGCCGCGGATTTCTTCCAGCAGACGAACGTATTCACCTTTTCTTCCCCTTACCCGGGGGGCCCTCATTTGCAGCTTGCTTCCGGGTGGGCGCCGGGAAACCAGGTCTACCATCTGCTGCACCGTTTGACGGGAGATGGGTATACCGCAGTCCGGGCAGTGGGGCCTGCCTACCCGGGCAAAAAGCAGCCTGATATAGTCGTATATCTCAGTAACCGTCCCTACCGTGGAACGTGGATTACGGGCCGCCGTTTTCTGGTCAATGGAAATTGAAGGAGAGAGGCCTTCCAGCAGATCCACGTCGGGCTTGTTAAGCTGCCCCAAAAACTGCCTGGCATACGCGGAGAGGGATTCTATATAGCGGCGCTGCCCCTCGGCATATATGGTGTCAAAGGCCAGGGAAGTTTTACCCGAGCCGCTAACCCCGGTAAATACTATAAGTCGATCCCGTGGAAGGTCCAGGCTAACGTTTTTTAGATTGTGTTCCCGGGCTCCCCGGATAATTATTCTGTCTTGCGGCATGCTCTTTCCAGCTCCTCCTGTAAAAAATTTTATCAGTAGTACCTAAATAGACATCTTGTGGTCCAGCGATTCACCGGAAGATTTCCCCGTCTCCAGCTCATAAATCAGGTCCCGCAGCTCGGCGGCCTTTTCAAATTCCAGCTCCCTGGCAGCTTCTTTCATTTGCTTCTTCAAATCATCGAGGACTTCTTGCTTTTTGGCTTTGCTGTATTTTTTCCATTTTTCCTGCAAGGGGGCATAAGATTCTTCTTCTTCGGCCGTGTGTGAAGCTTCAATGACCCCGCGGACTTCTTTTTTGATGGTCTGGGGAATAATGCCATACTTGCGGTTGTATTCTTGCTGCTTCCTGCGGCGCCGGTTGGTCTCTTCCATGGCTGCACGCATGGCCCCGGTTACCTGCCGGGCATACATGATAACCCTGCCGTTAACATTTCGCGCGGCACGCCCGAAAGTCTGTATGAGGGACCTTTCCGAGCGCAGAAAGCCTTCCTTGTCCGCGTCCATTATTGCCACCAGGGAAACTTCAGGCAGGTCCAGCCCCTCCCGGAGCAGGTTTATGCCTACCAGAACATCAAATTCACCCAGCCGCAATCCACGGATTATACTCATGCGCTCCAGGGCATCTATTTCGGAGTGCATGTACTTCACCCGCAGCCCCATTTCCCGGTAGTGATCGGTTAAATCTTCCGCCATCCTTTTGGTAAGCGTGGTAACCAGGACTCTTTCGTTTTCCTCCACCCTTTTCTTGATTTCCCCGTAAAGGTCGTCCACCTGCCCTTCTTCCGGGCGAACTTCTATTTCCGGGTCTACCAGGCCGGTAGGGCGTATGATCTGCTCCGCCACGCGGCTGCTGTGCTGCATCTCATAAGGACCCGGGGTAGCGGAAACAAACACGGCCTGGCTTACCAGGGCTTCAAACTCATCAAACTGCAGCGGCCGGTTATCCAGGGCGGAAGGAAGGCGAAAGCCGTTCTCCACCAGGGTTGTCTTGCGGGAAATATCCCCGGCGTACATGCCTCCTATCTGGGGAATGGCCATGTGCGACTCATCCACAAAAAGCAGAAAGTCCCCGGGAAAGTAATCCAACAGGGTGTTGGGGCGGCTCCCCGGCGGTCTGCCGTCCAGGTGCCTGGAGTAGTTTTCAATACCGCTGCAGTAGCCCAGCTCCAGGATCATTTCCAGGTCGTAGCGGGTGCGCTGCTCCAGGCGCTGGGCTTCCAGCAACCGGTCCTGCTTTTTCAGTTCCCGTAACCTCTCCTGCAGTTCTTCTTCTATAGACTGGACCGCCTGGCCCAGCCGGTCCGGTGAAATAACAAAGTGGCTGGCCGGAAATATCGCCACATGGTCTCTTTCCGCATTAACTTTCCCGGTAACCAGGTCTATCTCCCGCAGCCGCTCGATCTCATCACCAAACAGTTCCACGCGAACTGCTGTTTCGGAAAAAGACGAAGGAAAAATCTCAATTACATCTCCCCTCACCCGGAAAGTGTTCCGCTGAAAATCGGTATCGTTACGGGAATAGTGTATTTTTACCAGGTCTTTTAGAATTTCGTCCCGGCTTTTTTCCATCCCCCTCCTCAGGGAGAGAACCTGTTTACGGTACTGGTCGGGCGAACCCAACCCGTAAATACAGGACACACTGGCCACCACGACCACATCATCTCTCTCCAAAACCGCACTGGTAGCCGAGTGCCGCAGCTTGTCAATTTCTTCGTTAATAGAGGAGTCTTTTTCTATATAGGTATCCGTCTGGGGGATGTAAGCTTCCGGCTGGTAATAGTCATAGTAGCTGATGAAATACTCCACGGCGTTTTCCGGAAAAAAATCCTTAAATTCGCTGCACAGCTGTGCCGCCAGGGTTTTGTTGGGCGCCATCACCAGGGCGGGGCGCTGCATTTCCTGTATGATATTAGCCATGGTAAAAGTTTTCCCCGAACCGGTCACCCCCAGCATGGTTTGATAACGTTCCCCCTTGCCGAGACCTTCTACCAGCTGAGATATGCATTCGGGCTGATCTCCCCGGGGTTGAAAATCCGAGACAAGTTTAAAGTCTCCCATTAAACTCCTCCTAATAATATAAAATATAAGCTAAAATAGAGTATTATAATATTATATCATACAGGAATATCTGCTTCCAGCCCCGGGGATGTAGCCATATCTGGTGCAAAGAAGTGCTTACCTCCGCAAAAATCCGGGAACCGCAGCAGTAAAATTCAGAGGTTAAATTATGGTAATAGAGGTAAGAGAAGCAGTTATATTCGGGAAACCGGAGAGGAGGGGAAAAACTTAAAGAGACCCTTCGGCCAGCCCGTAGAACAAAACTATTATCCCTATCAGCACAAAAAGAACCGCCGTCCCGGATTTAACCAGGTGTTCTGGAAGCAACACCAGCAGTCTGCTACCCAGAAAGGCGGCCAGGAAATGATTGACCAACATGGCCAGGATAGAACCCAGCAACACCATAAAGGGGTCCCCAAAACTTGCCGCCAGCAGCAGCACTGCCATCTGGGTCTTGTCTCCCATTTCAGCAACCAGTGTAACTCCAAATGCCTGGTTAAACCCGGAGCCACCCGGGCCTCCCTCCTGTCCTACATTTTGAGGCTGTAAATATATCCAGACACCCAATAAAATAAAAAAAGAGCCCGAAACGGCAGTAATAATAAAAAGTGGAATAAATTCGTACAGCACATTACCTACCGCTACGGCCAGGGATATTAGCACGGTCATGGCCAGCATGACACCTCCCAGTACTTTCCAGGGAGAGTATTGAGAAGACATGGTAAGCGTAACCAGCTGGGTCTTATCTCCCATTTCGGCAACCAGGACGCTGGAGAATGCCGTTATAAAAGCAGTAAACATAGACATTGTGCTCCCGGAGGATAGTAACTTGCTTCAATATTAAGTTATTCCAAGGAAAAAAAAATATGCGAGGAAACTATAACCGCACTAGTGAGCGCAGCCAACCTGCAATTTTTTTCAACGGTGCGTACTTTCCCGCTTCCAGGTAAACTGAAGTAGTAGAATCCGGAGCCAAAATTATTCCCAGGTGGCTGTGAACCGTGGTTGATGCTTGCCCCAGGGGCCACAGGCCGCTCCGTAAATTAGTGGGGTCTCTGTTGAGGCGGCGCAGTACCAGTTTTTTCTGTCGGCCCTCCCTTTCCACCTGCAGGTAGGTCCAGAAGTAGCCGCCCTGGATAAGTTTCCAGAAATGATTGTTGTCGTAAACGGGCACCCCGTCTACTTCACGTATAATATCCTCACTTTTTAACCCGGCCCGGGCAGCCGGGCTGCGAGAGTGCACGGCCAGGATTTTAACCCCTGTACCGGAAGACAGCCTGTAACGGAAAGGTCTATTCCTTTCCCTGCGGTTACCCAGGTGTACTACCAGTTCATGACCCAGCGGGGCAAAAATCACTCCGGGAAGCACCCAAAAACTGTTAAATACGGCCAGGTAAGCAATACCCAGCAAAATCAGACCGTAAACCGCCAGGTAGACAGAAGAATAAATACTCTTTTCCCGCGGAGAAGAGCTGACTGCCATATCCGAATAACCCATAACCACCGGTGCAGGTATCAGGGATATACTGGATACCCCTCCTGCTCCCACAATCAAACTTGATTCCAGTATGGGCCACCACTCCGGCCCCTCTACCGGAAACGGGGGATGAGGCATGGCAACCAGCAGAACCAGGGGGACCAGCCAGAAACGCTGCAACATAAAGCCGCCCATTATTTCTTTGCCGGGTTCCCGGTAGTAAATAGGACTTGCTCCCCAGTGACCTCCCAAAAAAATCAGCAGGGCTTCAGTCAGGTGAAGTACCGCAACCAGAACCAGCATCCCGGGTATACTTATTCCCGACAGAGTATAAATAAAATCCGGAAACTCCCCCGGGAAAAATGACACTAATCCCCGGGCGGCAAAAATCAGCAGGGAAACTATTCCCACCGAGTAGGCAAAACAGAGAAAACGGGGATTTATCAAAAGCAACAGAATTGCCGTAATGAACATGAGGGGAATCCCCATTAGATCAAGAGAAAAACCGGGAATCACCAGCAGGAGGCTGGCCATTATTCCCCCTGCCAGCCCGGTCAAAAGTGAAGGGAAAACCTGCAACCAGAGGTTGTTATAGGGCTGTCCCAGCAACCGGTTTTCCCTCTTTATAAGCTGGTAGTACAGGTAAGCCACCAGGCCAACCACCATCCAGAAAACGGGATGCACCAGGAACATCCCGTAGCAAAAAAGCAGCAAAAAACCAATCTCCAGCATAATTTACCATCCTGTTCTAATTGCCTTCTTCAAGCAGTTCCAGCGCTTTCTGCAGCTGAGGGTCTTCTTCTTTAACCAACCGCTCCAGCTCTTCCCGGAGGCTTAACCAGGTAACATCGTCAAAAACACCGGTAGCCTCCTGGCCGCTGTCAACCTGGAAATTCTTTAATGTTTCAGCCGTTTCTGCATCAAAACCGCCGGAAGGGGTGATGTCGTAACCCAGTGTTTCCAGCATCTCTTCCAGTAGATAAACGGATTCTCCACTATCTCCTTCTTCCAGGCGGCCGGGTAAAAAGTACTCGTAATACCGAAAAACCTCCGGCATTTCCACGTAATAATCGGGCTCCAGCCCGTCTTCATCAATGTTTCTACCTTCCGGAGTTTCGTACCTGGCAATGGTAAGACTGAGTCCTCCCTGCCCGTAGAGTTCCTGAACCACTTGCACCGTGGCTTTCCCATAGGTGGTTTCTCCTACCAGGGCAGCCGCACCGTGATCCTGCAGTGCCCCGGCCAGTATTTCCGCTCCGCTGGCTGTCTCCCGGTTTACCAGGACCGTGACCGGGTACGGTTTACCTTCGCCCCGGGAATAGTAAGTGTTTAAAATCTCTCCATCCCTACCTACTTTTCTTACTATTTCCCCCTCGGGAACCAGCTCTTGGGCCACCTCCACAGTTTGTTCCAGGGATCCTCCCGGGTTGCCGCGTAAGTCCAGAACCAGCCCATCCAGGCCTTCCTCTTCTTTTTTGCTTAAAACATTACCGAACTCCGCGCCGGTCAATCCGTCAAATCTGCTTATCTCTATCCGGGCCACCCCGTCTTGCAGCCATTCGCCCTCCACGGTGTGGACCTGTATCTCTTCACGGGTAAGAGATATATCTACGGGTTCTTCTGCCCCGGGGCGATTTACCGTTACTTCTACTTCCGAACCCGGCTCACCTCTCATGCGCTCCGAAGCTTCTTCTACCGTGTTTAAAGAGAG
This sequence comes from uncultured Syntrophomonadaceae bacterium, assembly GCA_964402625.1. GTDB lineage: Bacteria > Bacillota > Dethiobacteria > DTU022 > PWGO01 > PWGO01. The sequence goes on from CAYODA010000003.1 coordinate 11,035, forward strand.
TTCCTCCCCGTCTACTTTCCAGATGCGGTCTCCTTCCTTAAGACCTTCTTTCTCTGCCGGGGTATCGGGGAAAACCTCCAGGACGGTTACCCGATCTTCTACCTCGGTTATAATAACCCCTACGCCCCCAAAAGTTCCCCTCATTTGCTCGCTAAATTCTTCCATGTCATCCCCGTCCAGGTAAGAAGTATGGGGATCATCCAGGGATTCCAGCATTCCACGTATAGCCCCTTCCAGTAGAGAAGAGATCTCCACCTCTTCCAGGTAATTATTCTGCAGCACCTCTATAACCTGCATCATCCGGTAATATTCCTCCATGTCTATATCCGGAGATATGGTTTCCTCCCCGCCTCTTACCTGTTCCTCTACATCGATGGCATCACCTGTGCCGTTGAAATACTCCCGGGTAAGATGGAAGGTTATATAATTGGCTCCAACGAAAATGATTACTGCCAAAACTCCCAGTAAAAGCTTTTTATTTCTCATAAAGTTTAATCAGCGCCTCCTCGAGTAGTATCCCCCGCCCTGACCCTCCCCCAAATTGGAAATTGGAAGTTGGAGGTTAGAAGCTAGATACAGGCTTCAGTTTAATTCAACGCCCGAAATCTAATCCGTTGTTTGTTGTGGCCCTCGAACGGTGCATGAGCCGAGCGAACCATTACACCAGCGGCACCCGAAAAACAAACACACATTTCTGAACAGATACAAGTAATTAAAAAAAGGCTCCTTCACATTATAAAACGTAAGGAGCCCCTTTTCCAACATTATTTAATGGAGCAATACTGCTTTACTCCTGCGCTACCGTCTACGGCAGGAAATGGCGGGGATTTTTTCGTTCCCCGTTTATCCTTACTTCAAAATGAACGTGGGGACCGGTACTGGAACCTGTTGATCCAATGGTAGCTATATTTTGTCCCCTGGAAACCACTTCTCCCTCTTCCACCAGCCGGGAGTGGCAGTGGGCATAGAGGGTGACAAAATCCCTGCCGTGATCATCTTCACCGTGGTGTATCATTACCAGGCTGCCGTAACTTCCCAATCCGTCATGCACGGAATACTCGTCCCTTCCCGCGGCCCTGGTCAGGTAATTTCCGTTTGGCTGCTGCACACCGGAGAATATAACCACCCCGGAGGCGGCTGCTTTCAGGTAGGCCGGTGTCCCTATGTAGCTGCTGGAAATAGGCCAGTACTGCCTGCCTGGCGCTATGTCAATTCCACCGTGGAAACTCGTCCTCCCGGTAATGGGATGAGTCCTGTATCCAAAACCGGAGGTTATGTAGTTAGCATTTCCCCAGGGCCACTGCAAACTTTCCGGGGCTGAAAAATCATCGGCCCTTCGTTCCTGAAGCATTTCCTCTATAATACTATCGAGTTTACGGGCTTCTTCTTCCAGTTCCGCAATGGCCTGCTCTTTTTCATTGATAAGCTCTTCTAATTCCTGCCTCTTCTGGTTTCTGGATGCCATAGTCCTGTCGAGTTCATTTTTATAATCTACATTCTCCCTTCTGGTTTCCTGCAATTCTGCCCTCTGGCCTTCCAGTTCGTTTTTCATTACCAGAATTTCGTCTCTCCGTTCTTCCACCTCAGCCATTAATTCGGCATCATTGTCGGCAATGGTCTGCAGGTCGTTAAACCGCGTGAGAAATTCTCCAAAAGAGGTAGAGCTAAAAAGCACTTCCAGGTAGCTGGAATTACCCTTTTCGTACATGGCCCGGAGCCTCTTTTTTAAAAGGGATTCCCGGTAATCCAGTTCTTCTTCTGCTTCCTCCAGCTCCTTTTCGGTTTCTTCTATCTCCTGCTCCTTGGCTTCAATTTGGCGGCTGAGCTGTTGAAGACGATTTTCTATCTCACCCATCTGCCGATCCAGCCGGTTTATTTCCGCTTCAAGTTGTTCCTCGCGGGTACGCAGCTCCTTAATCTCCTCTTCTTCATCTTCTATCCTTTCCTCTATCCTTTCCCGGTCCTCCATCACATCCTCGAGTTCATCTGCATATGCCGCTGGAATAACAATTAACAAGCATAGCGCTAACAGCAAACAAGAAAATATCCGGTTGGATTTTACCGTTGAAAAAAGGTAGTTAAATAACCGGCCCAGGTAGTGCAACTTTCCTAACCTCCTTGAGGGGAATTTTTAACCGGCAAACGATACTATGGCTATACCTTGAGATACCTGCCAATGGAAATGGCACTTCCCAAAATCCCCAGGACTACACCCAGGGGTACTACAACATGGCAAACCTCCCACATGGCTGCTTCGTGGGAAACCAGTGGTGGAATAAAAGGAAGGTTTCCCTCTATCCACTCCAGCACAGATTGATACCCGAAATAAATACCTGCCAGGGGTAAAACCGTCCCCAGCACTCCCAGGTTAAAGCCTTCAAACAAAAACGGCCAGCGTATAAACCAGTTGGTGGCTCCCACATACTTCATGATCATGATCTCCCGTTTCCTGAGCATCATGGTAAGCCTTATAGTGTGCGATATCAGAAAAGTGGCAGTCAGGGCCAGGGCCACCATTAAACCCATTACCGTTATCTGCAAAACACGGGTAAAAGAAAACAGGTTCTCTACTACTTCACTTCCGTATTCTACGCTTCCCACGGCCGGGTAGGTTTCCAGCTCCCCGGCCACCTGGGGAACCTGCTCCGGGATACTGGTGCTGATTTCGTAAGAATCGCGGAGGGGATTCTCCTCCGGGTTGTCGTAACCCTCCAGCAATCCTGCTTCTTCTCCCATCTGTTCCCGCAGCCTCTCCAGGCCTTCTTCTTTGGAAATAAACTCGAATTCTGCTATATCCGGGTGGTTTCTTAGCTTCTCCAGTAGTTGATTTCGCTCCTCGCCACCCGCCTCTTCATCTATGTAAAGGGCTATCTCTATATCGTCTTTAACTTCTTCAGTAATATGGTGAACGTTGAGATTCACCAAAACAAAAACACTCAGGATAAACAGGGTTACCGCAACCACTCCAATGGATGCAATACTCATCCATCCGTTCCTGAAAAGGTTTTTCCAGGATTCCGCAATAAAAAAGATCATATTCCTAAAGAACACGGGCGTAGGCCCCCTTTGCTTCATCGCCTACTAACTGCCCGTTCTCCAGGTATATAACCCTTTTTTTAAGCTCGTCCACTATATGCTGGTCGTGTGTTGCCACCAGTACCGTGGTCCCCTTAATGTTAATACTCCTTAGCAGGTTAATAATTTCCATCGAGGTTTTGGGGTCCAGGTTTCCGGTGGGTTCATCCGCTACAATCATATTGGGCCGGTTGGATATGGCCCTGGCTATACCCACACGCTGCAGCTCACCTCCGGAGAGCTCACCTACTTTGGAAAAAATTTTATTCTTTAATCCTACCTGTTCAAGGACCTGGGGTATGACCTTTTTCATTTCCTTGGGGGTAGCTCCTGCAGCACGCATGGCAAAAGCTATATTGTCGTAGAGCGTCTTTTCTTCCAAAAGGCGGAAGTCCTGAAAGACTATACCTATATTGCGCCTGAGCACAGAAACCTGCTTGCCTCGGAGTGAAGAGACCTCTCTTCCAAAAACTTTTAGCGTACCGGAAGTTGGAACCAGTTCTTTTATAAACATTTTAAAAAGGGTAGACTTGCCCGCCCCGCTGTGTCCTACAAAAAATACGAATTCACCACGTTCTATAAGAAAACTTACTTTTTTTAGAGCCTGGCTTCCGTCATGGAATTTTTTGGTTACATTATGGGCTTCTATCATCAATAACCACCTTGTCTGTTGAAAAATTTTATTATTATTACAAAAAAAGTACCTTTAACTTAACATAACTTAATATAAAGGGTCGGATTTTCTCTTCTTCGACAATAGACCCCGGGAATCCTTCAATTCAACCATAAAATTTTGGATTTTTGTTAGAATCTTTTAGCAGGTTTATATTTATGATAAATATAAACACATATTTTCCCTGTACAAAAAAACAGGCTGATTTCCTATGTTTCTTCGGAAATCAGCCTTAAAGAAATTTTATTTCTTTATTCTTCCTGTATAAAACCGGAATTGCCTGTGGTTTTATGTTACCTTCAGCCCTGGTCTATTTTATCCATGGCATCATCTGTCGCAGTTTCTGCCCTACCGTTTCTACCAGGTGCTGTTTCTCCTTGCGACGGAGGGACTGAAATACCGGCTGGCCGGCCTGGTTTTCCAGGATCCATTCCCGTGCAAATTCCCCGTTCTGCACTTCCTGGAGTATCTCTTTCATTTCTTCCCTTACGTTTTCATCGACTACCCTCGGTCCCCGGGTGAGGTCACCGTATTCGGCGGTATCACTAACGGAATATCTCATGCCTGCCAGACCGTTTTCGTATATAAGATCTACAATCAACTTCAGCTCGTGCAGGCATTCAAAATATGCTACTTCCGGCTGATAACCGGCATCTACCAGCACCTCAAACGAAGACTTTACCAGTTGAGAAACTCCACCGCATAGAACCACTTGCTCTCCAAAAAGATCCGTTTCGGTTTCTTCCTGGAAAGTTGTTTCCAGGACACCGGCCCGGGTGCTGCCAATACCTTTTGCATAGGCCAGGGCAAGCTGGTACGCATTTTGAGTGTAATCCTGGTGAACAGCCAGCAGTGCCGGCACCCCTTTATCTTCCTGGTACATTCTCCTCACCAGGTGTCCCGGACTCTTGGGGGCAATCATAAATACATCTACGTTATGAGGGGGGACCACCTGCTGGTATATCACGTTAAACCCGTGGGAAAAACCCAGAGCCTTTCCTTCTTTCAAATGGGGTTTAATCTCGTTCTCGTAAACTTCTTTTTGAATAGTATCCGGGACCAGGACCATTATTACATCCGCCTGCCGGCAGGCTTCTTCTACCGTGGCAACATTCATTCCGTCATTTTCTGCCTGCTGACGACGGGAACTGCCTTCTCGCAGCCCGACCACTACCTGCAGCCCGCTTTCTTTTAGATTTTGAGCCTGGGCGTGTCCCTGGCTGCCATAACCCAGCACAGCTATCTTTTTTTCTTCTAAAACCTTTAAATCAGCATCTCCTTCGTAATAAGCTTTAACCATGGTTGTGCTCCCGCTTGAAACAGCGGGAGATCTTCACCTCCCTTTGTATTATTGTATAAGAATACTTATTTAACCCTGACTTAAGCCTCTTTCAAACGACCTTCTATCCCCTGACTAACTTTTTCCGCAGTTAAACCGTATCTGTCCAAAAGCTCGTCCGGGGAGCCCGACTCTCCAAAACAGTCGGGGATACCGCACCTTATTACCGGCACGGGGTAACGGAACGTTACGGTCTCCGCCACGGCACTGCCCAATCCACCAATTACGCTGTGCTCTTCCAGCGTGAACAGCAGGCCGGTTTCCCTGGCTGCCTGGACCAGTAATTCCTCGTCCAGTGGTTTGAGCGTATGCATATGTAACACCCGCGCCTGCACGTTTTTGGATTCCAGGATAGAAGCGGTTTCCAGGGCCACCCCGGTCATTATTCCAGTACTAACAATAGTCAGGTCTTCTCCCGGGCGCAGTTCTACCCCTTTACCAATCTCAAAGGGGGTCTCTTCACCGGTTACCTCTGGCACCTTGGGACGTCCCAGCCGCAGGTATACAGGACCCTCCCACCGTGCAGAAGCCAGCGTAGCCCGGTACGCCTCCCGGCCATCCGCCGGGCAGATAACTGTCATGTTGGGCAGCGCCCTCATCAGGGCCAGGTCTTCCAGGGCCTGGTGAGAAGCCCCGTCTTCACCTACGGTAATACCGCCGTGACTGCCGGCAATATTTACACTGAGGTTAGGGTAAGCCACTGAATTGCGTATCTGATCGTAGACCCTACCCGTTGCAAAAACGGCAAAAGTACTTGCAAAAGGAATCTTCCCGGCAGTAGCCAGCCCGGCAGCGGTACCTATCATATCCGCTTCGGCTACTCCCATGTTAAAAAATCTTTCGGGATATTTTTCGGCAAATCCCGCCGACTTGGTAGACTGGGAAAGGTCGGCATCCAGAACTACCACCCTGGTATTACTGCCTCCAAGTTCTACCAGAGCTTCCCCGTATGCATCTCTGGTTGCTTTCATTTTATTACCTCCTCTTCAGCAAAACCCAGGTCTTTCAGTCCTTGTTTTAGCTCTTCGTCGGATGGAGCCTTGCCGTGCCAGCCGGCCTCTCCTTCCATATAAGAAATTCCTTTTCCTTTTACCGTGTGGGTTACTATCATGGTGGGCTGCTCAGGACTTTGCCTGGATTTATTTATCGCCTCGAGAATACTGTTATAATCATGTCCGTCTATTTCCAGCACTTCCCAACCAAAAGCTTTCCACTTTTCCGCAACCGGCGAGGGGCACATGACATCTTCAACCCGTCCGTCAATCTGGAGATGGTTATAGTCCAAGAAAGCAGTCAGGTTGCCCAGCCGGTAATGCGCCGCAGTCATGGCTGCTTCCCAGATTTGGCCTTCCTGTATCTCCCCGTCGCCTACTATAGCAAATGTTCTCCAGTCTTCTCCGTCGGCGCGGGCGGCCAGGGCCATACCGTTGGCTACGGAAAGCCCCTGCCCCAGGGAGCCGGTAGAAATCTCTACCCCGGGAACTTTCTTCATGTCGGGGTGCCCCTGCAGTGGTGAATCAAGTTTACGGAGCCGGTACATCTCTTCCGGCGGGAAATATCCTTTTTTGGCTAGAACCGCATAAAGAACAGGAGCGGCATGTCCCTTGGAAAGTACCAGCCGGTCCCTTTTTTCCCATTCTGGCTTATAGGGATCCACATTCATGATTTTAAAATACAAGGCCGTAAGAATTTCCACTATAGAGAGCGAGCCTCCGGGATGCCCCGAACCGGCCCTGTTTAACATGATTAAAATATCTTTGCGGATTTCCCTTGCCGTTTGCTTCAGCTCATCTATTTCCGCAGCAGACAGCAAGATACTTCACCTCCTTGTTGGTTGGTTTAAGGATGGATGGATAGAAAACAAATTTTCCTTTTTCTGCTGACCTCTATTCACTGGAAACCGTCTTAAATCCTTCTCCCAGCACTTCGGTGGCACTGCCGATAATTATGAACGCCTCAGGGTCTATCCGGTAAACCAGGTTTTTTAAATAAGATACCTGGTACCTGGTAACCGCACATAAGATAAGTTCACGACGCTGGCCGGTATAACCTCCTTTTCCCTCTAAAAAAGTCAATCCCCGATCTAATTCGTTAAATATTTTTTGGGATACCTGCTCGTTTTTTTTCGTTACTATCAGGGCTACTTTTACCTGGCCCAGGCCTTCCTGTATTACATCAATTACTTTGCTGCTTATAAAAAGGGAAAGGGCAGCGTACATGGCCGTTTCCAGGCCAAATACCAGGGCACCACTGGCTATGATAAGAATATCACTGCCCACCAGCCCCTGCCCGGTGCTGACACCAGTCAAACGGGTAAGCAGGAGTGAGCTCAGCGCCGTGCCGCCGGTAGAGCCGCGGAAGTAAAAAACCGTCCCCAGCCCAATCCCCATACCTATACCCCCGTAGACCGAAGCCAGAAGTATATCGTCCACAACAGGGGGTACAAAAGAAAAAAATTCCACTGCAAATGGCAGGAGCAGGGCGCCCAGGAGGCTGTTAATTACAACTTTTTTCCCTATTATCAGGTAAGCGGCCAAAAATAGCGGGATATTGGCCAGCAGTATGGTTAATCCCACCGGTACCCCAAACTGGTGGAACAGGACTATTCCCAGTCCGCTGATACCGCCCGCGGCCAGGCGGTGTGGTATCAGAAACATGTTGAGGGTGGCAGCGGCAACCAGCACCCCCGCCACAATTCCGCTCACATCTTTTAACAGATCCAGCCATCTGATGTCGTTTCTTAGCAAGCGTTTCATGTTCTTTTCTCCTGCCGCGTTTATTTAAGCCTGGTTTTCACCTTGCGAGGTACCCGGTTTGAAAATCCAGCGCAGGTAAGCTTCTTGAAAATGGTCTATACGGCCGTCCATTACACTTTCCACGTTGCCCTCTTCCAATCCCGTACGGTGATCTTTCACCAGTGTAAAAGGATGAAAGGTGTAAGAACGGATTTGATTGCCCCAGGCAATCTCTCTCTGCTCTCCCCGGATTTCCTCCAACTCTTTTTCCTGCTCTTTTCTGTAGTGTTCCGCTACCCGGGCCTGTAAAATTCTTATGGCGTGCGCCCGGTTACTGTGCTGGGAACGGTCGTTTTGACACTGGGCGGTAATTCCCGTGGGCAGGTGCGTTGCCCGCACCGCGGAATCGGTAGTATTGACGTGCTGCCCCCCGGCACCTTTTGCCCTGAAAGTGTCCATTTTAACATCATCCAGGTTAAGGTGAAACTCTTCTTCCTCTACCTCGGGGACCACATCTATAGAAGCAAAAGAGGTATGCCTTCTCCCCTGGGTGTCAAAAGGAGATATGCGAACCAGGCGGTGTATTCCCTTTTCGGACTTCAAAAGCCCGTAGGCATTTTTCCCCTTAATTAACAGAGTCACACTCTTGATTCCGGCTTCTACATCGGCCAGGTAATCCAGGACTTCAATTTCCATGCCTTTTTTCTCGGCCCAGCTCAGGTACATACGCATGAGCATTTCCGCCCAGTCCTGGGATTCCAGGCCGCCGGCTCCCGGGTGAATGGATAAAATGGCATTATGATTATCGTATTTGCCGGAGAACATCAATTCAGTTTCAATATTTACCAGCTCTGTTTCCAGCTCTTGGAGCTTCCCTCCTGCCTCTTCGAAAAGTTCACCGGCTTCTCCACCATCGGATTCTTCAGTCAGCTGCAGGAGAAGTTCCACATCTTCCAGGCGTTTCTGCAGATCCTCCACCCGGCTAATTTCTTCCCGCAGTTGATTGAGTTCCTGCATTAAGCTCGCCGCTTCGGCACCGTCTTCCCAGATAGTCGGGTCCGAAGCTTTTTGCTCCAGAGTATAAAGCCTTTTTCTCTTTTTATCCAGGTCAAAGAGAAGCCCTCACTTCCGCCAGGCGATTCTGGTAGTCCTGTAATCTATTCCGGTATTCTTTCAACATGAAATTCCCCCTTGTAGTTTTTTACAACTTCCACATTTATTTACGCAATTTATTTTACGCAATGCCAGGAAATTTGTTTTTTATCCTACCTGCCCGGGTATTTTAATCCCCCGGCTGGAAAACCTTTAACTTCCGCAGCACTTTTTGTATTTTTTGCCGCTGCCGCAGGGGCAAGGAGCGTTCCGGCCCACCTTTTCGGAACGCACCGGCTCACTTTTTTGCTCTTTCTGGACCGGGGCAGCCTGTTGATTTTCCCCGCTTTCCCCGGAAGCGGCAACCTGTCCCCGGGCGGAGGCTTCCTGCGGCTTATACGCAGTAGGAGAAGAGACCACCGATTTTCTCTCCGGCGGAGCGGTGACCCGGGCCTGGTAGACGTAGCGGACTACTTCATCTTCAAGCTGCTGCAGCATCATATCAAACATGCGGGCGGCCTCCAGGCGGTACTCCACCAGCGGATCCCGCTGGCCAAAAGCCCGGGTATTGATTTCCTGGCGCAGCTCGTGCATGGCATCCAGGTGCTCTACCCAGTAGCGGTCCACCATGCGTAGCATAATGACTTTTTCCAGTTCCCGCATGAACTCTTCTCCCAGCTCCTGTTCCCGGGCTTCGTAAAAATCGTAAGCCTCCTGCAACAGCAGCTGTAGCATCCCGTCGGGTTCGTACTCCAGGAGATCTTCCGCCGACAGTTTTCCGGGGCGTAAAAAGGTCATCTCCCCGTACTTCAGGAGAGCTTCTATTTCTTCTTCCTCCCAGTAGTTCTTTTCGCCCAGGTAGTTCTGCAAGGTGCGGGAAATCACCCGCTTAACCATTTCCTGGACGGATTCCTTGATGTTTTCCCCTTCCAGAACTTTGCGGCGCTCTTCGTAAATGGTTTGCCTCTGCTGGTTTAACACGTCATCGTACTTCAGTATGTTTTTCCGTACCTCAAAGTGCCGGGTTTCTACTTTTTTCTGGGCATTTTCAATGGCCCGGCTTATCATGGGGTGATCGATGGGCTGGTCCTCTTCCACACCCAGCCTATCCATAATAGAAGAGATATTGCTTCCTCCAAACATCCGCATGAGATCGTCTTCCAGGGAAATGAAAAATTGCGAAGACCCGGGGTCTCCTTGCCTGCCCGACCTGCCCCGGAGCTGGTTATCAATACGGCGGCTCTCGTGCCGTTCTGTACCTATAACGTGGAGTCCGCCAACTTCAACTACTTCCCGGTGTTCCTGGTCGGTTTGCTTTTTCATCTCTTCTATCAGGGTAAAATAACGATTCCTGTGCTCTTCCATGAGTTCCGCGGTTACCTCTCCGTATTCTTTTTGCAGCTCACGCAAAAAGCGTTCCCGGGCCAGGTATTCCGGGTTCCCCCCCAGGACAATGTCGGTTCCACGGCCGGCCATATTGGTGGAAATAGTAACCATGCCTTTGCGCCCGGCCTGGGCAATAACTTCGGCTTCCCTTTCGTGGTTTACCGCGTTTAACACGTTGTGGGGGATGTTCTGCCGCTTGAGCATTTTACTGAGCAGTTCCGACTTTTCTACGGAAACCGTGCCCACCAGGATGGGCTGACCCTGTTCGTGCCTCTCTTTTATCTCTTCCACCACGGCCTTAAACTTTGACCGCTCGGTTTTGTAAATACAGTCCGGCAGGTCTTCCCGTATCATGGGCTCGTTGGTGGGTATAATAACCACGTCCATCCCGTAGATGTTGCGGAATTCTTCCTCTTCGGTAGCAGCAGTACCGGTCATACCCGCGGTTTTGTTGTACAGGCGGAAGTAATTCTGAAAGGTTATAGAAGCTACCGTGCGGCTCTCCGGCTGCACCTCCACCTTCTCTTTAGCTTCAATAGCCTGGTGCAGGCCGTCGGAATAGCGGCGCCCCCACATAAGGCGTCCGGTAAACTCATCTACGATTACTACCTTGCCATCCTGCACCACATAATCCACATCCCTTTCAAAAAGGGAGTAGGCTTTTAACATCTGGTGAATGGCGTGAAGGTACTCTCCGGCTACCCGGGATTCCTGTCCTTCCTGTTCCACCTCTTCTTCTTCCGGTATCTCCTCTTCGGGCAGGTCTTCTTCCTGCATTTCCTCTTCCCCAGACACTTCTTCCTCTTCTTGGCGGTCTTCGAAACCCAGGAATTTCATCAATTCCGGTTCACCCTGCACCAGTTCACGGTAACCCTGCTGTGAAATATTAACCGCCCGGGTGGCCTCGTCTATGCTGAAATAAAGCTCTTCATCCAGGCTATGAAGCTGCTTTTCGTTCATCAGCCGGTGCTTCACCTTCTCCACCTGCTTGTTTACACCCGGTTCTTTGAGCAAGTTGAGGAGCTTCTTGTTCTTGGGATAGCCTCGGCGAGCTAAAAGAAGAAGTTCCCCTGCTTCTTCCGCCTCTTCCGCATCTCCGCTCTCCCACTTTTTGCTGGCTTCATCGATGATATCGTTTACCTGCTTACGCTGTTTGCGTATGAGGTTCTCTACTACACCCGTCCACCTGCTGTAATCCAGAGAAGACTCCACCTTGCTGCTTATTATCAGCGGCGTACGGGCCTCGTCTATAAGAATGCTGTCTACCTCGTCGATTATGGCGAAATTCAGTTCCCTCTGTACCAGGTCTTCCTGGCGCATAACCATTTTATCCCTTAAATAATCAAAGCCAAACTCGTTGTTGGTTCCGTAAACAATATCCGCCTGGTAATTTTTGCGCCTTTCCTCTGAACTCATACCGTGTTCTATAAGGCCTACGGAGAGCCCCAGCAGTTCGTAAACCGGTCCCATCCATTCACTGTCCCTGCGGGCCAGGTAATCGTTTACCGTTACAATGTGCACACCCTGCCCGCCGAGAGCATTCAAGTAAGCAGGCATGGTGGCTGCCAGGGGTTTACCTTCCCCGGTTTTCATCTCCGCCACGCGTCCCTGGTGCAGGACAACTCCTCCTAAAACCTGCACGTTGAAAGGACGCATACCGACAGTTCTCCTGGCGGCTTCCCTGACCAGGGCAAAAGCTTCGTGAATGATATCTTCTTCCGTGGCCCCCTGCTGCAGTCTTTCCTGGAACTCCCGGGTCTTTTCTTTCATCTGTTCGGCAGTCAGTGCCTGCATCTCTTCTTCCAGGTTGTTTATCTTTTCCACGTATTTTTTCCACAGTCGTTTAACCGTTCTATCGTTGGGATCTCCCACTATCTTCTTTAGAAGACTCACTTAATGTTCCCTCCATCTATCCTGCAGGTTATGGTACATACCTGTCCCTTTAGAAGTTATTTTCTTATTTTACCATCTTGCAGTTTGCAAAACAACCCGCCCGGCCAAGAGTCTCGCTTCAGTCGACACTTTGGGAAGCTATCTCATCCGTCAGTGCCCACAGGCCTCCGGAAACCAGGGAATGCCCTCCCAAAATCACCGGGATACCGCATTCAACAGACAGGCGGGTGAACTCTCGTATCCAGGGATCCTCAATCTGCTGCCACCTGCCTAAGTCGGATAAGAATCTTTCTTCAGTGGCAGGGTTTAATTTAAAGTGGGCAAACAAAATGCGGGTATCAATAAACGCTACTCGGACCACTTCTTCCAGGTAGCGAAAGAACTTTTCCAGGCCGATTTCTTCAATAAAATGTCCCAACAGGGTAACTACTTCCCCTTTATCCAGCCTGCCCAGGGCTTTCATTCCCCGCTCCTCAGAAAAAATTCGCAGCCTTAACTTCAGGTTATGGTTAATATGGGCAATTAAAGGGGCTCCTACCCGGCCCATCAGCGCGGCTTCCAGGTAGTCCCCGTCCAGGACTTCGACAGCTTTCTGCACGGCGGTAAAATCCAGCGGGCTGCTATTCAGGGCTGCCCGGGTACGGGGGCCCGTACCTTTAAGGCAACCAAGAAGCAGGTAATCCGAGGGGGTGTCCAGGTCAAAGGTCACTCCCGCGGAAGGCGGGAAAAGATGCATGTCAAGATTCCCGTAGTCTCTTAAATCGACTGCCAGGCTGTTATCCATGGCGGAAAGGGGTATTCTGCTTAAAGCTGCACCCGGGGTGAAAGCTACTATATCTGAAGACTGGGCGTTGTTGGTCCAGACAGTATTTTTTTCCCCGGCCAGCCGGTTAAACATGTATTCTATCTCTTTTTCACTTAAAAGCGGGAAAACAGCACTTCCCAGGTACAAAACTTTTTCCATCTGGTATTCAAAAACCATACTCTCCAGCACTTCCCCAAAGTGAAAAGGCTCGGCTGAACGGTGCACCGAGACACCCGGCAAAAGAGAGGCTTCCCGGAAAATCTCTTCGTAACTGGTAACCAGGACCACCCGTTCCAGCATCCCGGAAAACTGAAACAGCCGGTTTATATTATCCAGCAGCACTGCTTTTCGTACCTGGAAAAGTTCCTTTTCCACCGGGGAAAGAGGAGGACCGCCTTCAAAAATTACCACACTTATTTTGCAGGACACTTGACATCATTCCAGTACTATTTAGGGGGCGGCACAGAAAAAAACATGCTGCGTCGCCCCCTAAACTAAAATAAGTAAAACTTTACGTTTAAATAAACACAAACTTCTAAGAACTAACCGGAGGAAATGCCACAGCCTGGTGAAAACTTCCGGTTTTTTAATACTCGGGCTCAATCAGGCCGTAATTTCCATCCTTGCGCTGGTAAAGCACATTTATAGTTTCTGTTTCGGCGTCCATAAAGACAAAGAAATCATGGCCCAGGAGGTTCATCTGCAGAATGGCTTCTTCAACGTCCATGGGCTTTAGCAAGAATCGCTTGGTCCTCACTACCCTGGGGGTTTCCTCTTCTTCTTCCTGCTCAGGAAGCATTTCATTTACTTTTCTCAAACCTCCCTGTCGCAAACGGTCATTTAGTTTTTCCTTGTATTTGGTTATCTGTTTCTCCAGTTTATCGGCCACCATATCGGCAGAAGCGTACATGTCCCCGGTAGACTCTTCACTACGCAGAATTAACCCGTTAAAATTCACGGTCGCTTCTACTATATGGTCTCCTCCTCGCGCCACGTTTAACACAACCTGTATTTCCGCTTCCTCTTCAAAAAACTTGTCGAGTTTTTGCAGCCTGTTTCGAATATGCTCTTCCAAAGCCGGGGTGACCTCAATATTTTTTCCTCTAACGTTAATTTTCATTTTGGCATGTCCCCCTTTAAACTAGTGGATGCTTTTAATTATACTATTCCCCAGTAGTTTTGGAAATCCTTCTTCACAAAAACTTGTGAATTCTATATTTTATTCTTAACTCAACCAAATAATAAAATGATCCCGTGTAAAACACAGGATCATCTATTTTTTTGCTAATCAGGTTAAAATGCAAACTCACTCACGGAGTTATAACTTAACCACGTTAGCAGCTTGAGGACCACGATTACCTTCCACTATATCAAATTCAACTTGCTGCCCTTCCTGGAGAGTTTTAAAACCTTCCTCCTGGATGGCAGTATAGTGGACAAATACGTCGTCACCGTCCTCGCGCTCGATAAAACCATACCCTTTTTCTTTGCTAAACCACTTAACCGTACCTAACATGAACATTCCTCCTAGAATCTTAATATCCGTGAGTTGAGTTTGACTCACTAGTGAAGAAAGATTATCACAAGACCTCGGTTATGTCAAATAACGCCTGCTGTAATAAATTGGTTTAATTTTTTTGTAGCTCCCTGTTATAATTATAAAAGGAATGCGACGAAAACTGTCGAATGAATTGTCAAATGAATAAAAATCATATTTAATTAAGGAAGTGTTTTTTATGTACCGGCAGCTCCAAAAAGAGGTGGAAAATATATTTGATGTTCCCTATGAAGCAGCAGCGGAGTACGAACGCAATATGGAGCTTCTTGTGAACGAAGTTAACCGCGTGCTGGAAAGCCGGGAAGATATACTTACACTTATCGGGGAAAACCCCCTGGAGGTAATGGAAGAAAACCACAACAATCATGCCAGGTTCATGCTCAACGTTTTTAAGCTGAACCAGCAACAGCTGCTCCTGGACACCCTGCCCTGGGTATACCGTACCTACCGTGTCAAAGGTTTTTCATACGATTACTTTCCCGTGGCCCTGCAGACATGGAAAGAAGCTGTAAATACGCACCTGGAGCCCCACCTGGCCTCCCCCCTCTGCGCCGTTTATCAGTGGATGGTTGACCGGCATGAAAGTTTTGTATCCCTTTCTCTTGCGGATAACAGATCTTCTACTGCATTTGAAAGAGAAGAGTGGAAAACGGTAAACCAGAAATTCATTTCGGCTTTGCTTAAGGGAGATCACCAGCAATGCCTCAAGATGGCAGAAGAAGAAGTTAACTCCCGGGCAGACCTGGAGAATTTCTACCTGCAGGTCTTGCAACCTGTACTGTACCGCATCGGGAAAATGTGGGAGCAGGGGGAGATATCGGTTGCCCACGAACACCTGGCATCTGCCATTGTTTCGCGGGTAATGGCCAGCCTCTATCCGGGCTTTATTCTAATCGAAGAAAAGATAGGAAA
This sequence comes from uncultured Syntrophomonadaceae bacterium, assembly GCA_964402625.1. Lineage (GTDB taxonomy): Bacteria > Bacillota > Dethiobacteria > DTU022 > PWGO01 > PWGO01. Next base: position 26,503 of record CAYODA010000003.1, read on the forward strand.
TGCAGTGCTAACCGCCTCCCCTAATGAATTTCACGAAATAGGGGCTCGCATGGTGGCGGACCTCCTGGAAATTGACGGCTGGGACGTAAAATATCTGGGTGCCAATACCCCCCGGGACAGTCTGCTGGAAATTCTGGAAGAAGACCCACCGGACCTGCTGGGTGTATCCATAGCCATGCCCTTCAACCTGGAAACGGCCCGGGACCTTATTCATACCGTAAAAAGCTCCAGCAAATTAAAGGAGACCGTGGTAATGGTAGGGGGAAAGGTCCTGGCAGAAAACCCGGGACTGTGGAAAGTTACGGGAGCCGATATGTGGGCTGCCCACGGCAAAGAAGCAGCCTACCTGGCTACTAAAGCCCGGAACGGTGAAACCAAATGATCACAAAGGTGCTTCACGATAAACATGCGGAGATTCTGCACGAGTACCTGGAAAAAAGAAGCGGGTTGATTATTCTTTTGCTGGACAAAGAACTACGCATCCGGGATTACAACCATGGATTTTTAAAACTGGTAGGAGCAGATCAACATCCGGACCGGCATTTTTTAAGCGAATATCTCCTGGAAGAAAGCCGGGAAGAACTGCTTCGTTTTCTGCAAGAAAAGAAACAAAATTTTAGGCTGGGGGTCGCGGGGAAAGAAGATAATTCCTACGTAGTAGACGTATGTAACTACGATGTGGAAGAAGGTTACCTGATGTTTGGCGAGGTACATGCCCTCAGCGGTTCTGAAATAATAGAAAAATTCTCTGTGTTAAACAACGAGCTGACCAATGCGGTGCGAGAATTAAACAAAAAAAACCACGAACTTAAAAAGTCCAACGATACCATAAACAGGCTCCTTAGAATTGACCCCCTGACCAACCTGTATAACCGGCGCTACTTTTTTGAAGAGCTGGAAAAGGCCTTTGCCATGTTAAAAAGGCACCACCTGCCTTCCTGCCTGGCCACCATGGACCTGGACCACTTTAAGGCTGTAAACGATCACTGGGGACATCTTAGTGGGGATGAAGTTTTAAAAGCATTCGCCGGTCTGCTGCAGGAAGAAACCCGGGAAGAAGACACTCCCGCCCGTATAGGCGGAGAGGAGTTTACAGTTCTCCTGCATAACACGGACATGGACCAGGCCGTCCGCTTTGCAAAGAGGGTCAGGCAGGCCTGGAGTGATATAACCGTGCCCCCGGTAAATACACCGCTAACCGTCAGTATTGGAGTGGCCCGGCTGCAGCCGGATGACTCGGTAGAAACCTTGGTTTCAAGGGCCGACCAGGCCATGTACCTGGCCAAGGAAAAAGGAAGAAACCGGGTAGAAGTATGCCGTAAAGAAAATGAAAATTAAAGAGAATTAAAAGGTTTTTTTAGTAAAACAAACGCTGCACGGCCAGCGCTGCCCCGGTTGTTTTCCGCGCTCCATCAGCAATCAGTCGCCGCGAAGCCTCTTCCATGGTGGCCCCGGTAGTTATTACATCATCTATAATCAAAACATGCTTATCACGAAAATTATTTTCATTCTCCGACATAAAGGCTCCGTGGAGATTCCGCCTTCTTTCTCCGCGGCCAAGAGAAGTCTGCGGGGAAGTGGGACGGCAGCGTTTAAGCGTAGACTGCAGGGGAAGGCTCCAGGCTTCAGCCAGTTCCCGGGCCAACAGGAATGACTGATTGTAACCCCGTTCTTTTTCTTTTTCCCCATGCAAAGGCACAAAGGTCACCATCTCTATCTGGGAAAGGGGAAAAGCAGGAAAGCCGGACAAAAAATACGCCATGCTTCTCCCCAGGGAAGTCGCCAGGTAGGGCCGGTGGTAATATTTAAACCGGTGCACGCTTTTCCTCCAGAAACCCTGGTACCAAAACACCCCAAACAGGAAGAGTTTTTGCATTTTGCTGCAGTAACACCGGGAGCTTTCCCGGGATAGAAAACCGCACCGGGGACAGAAAAAGCCCACCGTTTCTACTCTGGAAATGCAATCCCGGCAGATACCGGCACCTTTACCCCAAGGGGAAAGCCTGCTGCGACAAAGCAAACAGCGGGGCGGGAACACCAGATCTAGCAGCTCATTTATAATAGAACCTCCGTAGAGCAATTCAGGAGTACCCCTTTAAAGTTTCTTTTCATAAAGCGAACTTCCCCCGTACAAGAGGGAAGTTCGCTTTATTTATTACATATTTGTCGTCTGCTCAAATTTTTACAGGATAGCGATATTATATTCCGGCTTTATCTTTTAACTCGTCTTTCTTATCCAACCTCTCCCAGGGTAAATCCAGGTCGGGCCGACCGAAATGTCCGTAAGCGGCAACATCCTGGTAAATCGGCTGCCTGAGTTCCAGCTTGTCAATCAAGGCTGCAGGACGCAGGTCAAATACTTCGCGTATCAGGTCTTCGATCTTGCGGTCAGGAATTTTACCTGTGCCAAAGGTTTCTACAAACAGCGAGACCGGCCGGGCTACTCCAATAGCATAAGCAACCTGTACCTCGCACTTTTCAGCCAGTCCCGCAGCCACTACGTTTTTAGCCACATGGCGTGCGGCGTAAGCCCCGGAACGGTCCACCTTCGTGGGGTCTTTACCCGAGAAAGCACCTCCGCCGTGCCGGCCGTATCCGCCATAAGTATCTACCATGATCTTTCGGCCGGTCAGGCCGGCGTCACCCAGCGGGCCGCCTACTACGAAACGACCGGTAGGGTTAACCATAAGATTGGTATCATTGGTTAAAAGGTTTTCCGGAATAATCTCTTTTACTACGGTTTCATGCAGGTCATTTCTTATCTGATCCAGGGTGATATCATCCCGGTGCTGAGCTGAAACTACCACTGTGTTTATACGTGCGGGCTTGCCTCCTTCGTATTCCACGGTAACCTGCGTTTTACCGTCGGGGCGCAAATAAGGGAGTATCTCTTTTTTGCGGACCTCGGAAAGTCGCAGGGAAAGGCGGTGTGAAAGGGAGATAGGAAGCGGCATTAATTCGGGAGTTTCGTTGCAGGCAAAACCTACCATCATTCCCTGGTCTCCCGCACCGGTTTTATTGTACTGGTCTTCTTTTTCCGCTGAAGTTTTTAATTCGTAAGCTTCGTCTACACCCATGGCTATGTCGGGGGACTGTTCGTCAATGGAGCTGATAACCGCGCAGGTATCCCCGTCAAAACCAAACTTGGCACGGGTGTACCCGATGTCCTTGACTTTCTCGCGTACCAGGCGGGGGAAATCTACGTAACAGCTGGTGGTTATCTCTCCGCATATAAGTACCAGCCCCGTGGTTACCGCCGTTTCAGCAGCCACCCTGCCGTACGGGTCTTCTTTCAGAATTGCATCCAGAATCGCGTCAGAAATCTGGTCGGCCATCTTATCAGGGTGACCTTCAGTTACCGATTCTGAAGTAAACAGGTAAGTGTCTTTACTCATTAACAACTGCCTCCTTATAGTTTGAAGTATGGTTTGAAATACAAAAAAACCTCTTTGGGAAAAAGAGGTTTTTGTATCCACCACTTATCTCCCAGGACAGCTCAGCTTCCTGCGGGAATTGGCACCACCGGCCATTTAACTGGCCTGGTTGCCGGGATTCATAGGGCCCGTCCCTCCTCCACTCTGGATAAGAGCTCTATTTTTTTCTCTCACCACACAGTTTACAATAATAGCTTATATCTTCTCCCGTGTCAAACTTTGCCTGTCGATGTATACGGCTCTCACTCTCCCTCAGGTTCACTTACAGCAAACATTAGCTCCCCTGAAGCCACAACTTTCTCCTTTACTCGTATCTCGCCTTCTCCCTTACCTATCGTACCCCGCATCTGAGTCAGCTTTACCTCCATGACCATCTGGTCTCCCGGGCGTACTACTTCTTTAAAGCGGAATTTGTTAATACCGGCAAAGAAAACCAGCTTGCCCCGGTTTTCCGCTTCGTTCAACACGACCAGACCCCCTACCTGAGCCAGGGCTTCTACCATCAAAACCCCCGGCATCACCGGCTCCCCGGGAAAATGTCCCTGGAAAAAAGGCTCGTTAATGGTGACGTTTTTCATGGCCACTGCCCTCTCCCCAGGTTCCATTTCCAGGACCCTGTCCACCAGTAAAAAAGGATAGCGGTGAGGCATGATCTCCAGTATTTTTTTTATATCCATTCCCTGTTCCAAACTTTAACCTCCTTAATTCAACATCCCGTTACTGCTCCGGCCGCCAACCATCCTGACTAAAAGTGCCGGGGCTGTAACTTGAATACTACAGATTAAGGTTTTGCGCAAGTTTTTCCACCGCCCTGGAAGCCGCTGCATCTGCAGGCAACTCCATTAAAGGCACTCCCTTTACATCCAGGTCGGGTATGTTTTGGTCGTAAGGTATTTCTCCCAGAAGTTCCAGGCCGGTTTTATCAATTTCCTCCTGTAACTTTTCCATGTCGCCTTCCTGTCCACGAGTAATTATCAGGTATATCTTATCAACTTCTATTCCCACGTTATCCACTATTTCCCGTATGCGGCCGGCAGAGCGAACTCCCCGGACACTGGCATCACTGGTTACCAGCAGGTAGTCCATAGAGGGCAGGATCTTGCGGCTCAAGTGCTCCATCCCCGCCTCGTTGTCAACAATCATGAAATCGTAATTATTGCTGAGCTTATCCATGTATTTGCGGAGCAAATCCATGGGAAAACAGTAACACCCGGGGCCCTGGGGATTACCCATAACCATCAGGTCCATGTCGTCAGTCTCCACCATGGCCTGGCTTACCCGGTATTCTATAAACATGTCCTTGGTCATGCCGGTGGGAACCGCCTGGGGATCCTTGACCTGGGAAAGTATGCTGGTAACAGTCTCTTCTACTTCCAGCCCCAGGGTTTCGTTGAAGTTGGCATTGGGATCGGCATCCACCGCCAGGATAGCCTTTTTGGGGTAATTGTTGAGCAGATAGCGTACCAGTAAAGAAGACAGGGTGGTTTTACCCGTACCTCCCTTACCTGCCAGGGCAATTTTTTTGGTCATTTTAATCAATCCTCTCTCTTCTTGGTATTTCTTGTTTATTAATACTTCTTAATTAAGCCTTATTAAGCTATAGTGCGCTTAAATATGTTTTCCAGGTCAGCCAGGGAACTGCAGGGGTACATCTGCGAAACTTCACGGAATTTCTGCACTGAACGGGAATCTTCCCATTCCGACTCGGGTACGGGATTCAACCAAAGAACTTCTTTTACCCGGGACTTAACATCCTGGAAAGCCTTCAAGGAATCTTCCAGGGAAGTAGTTTTAGTGTCACTCACCACTATAACCAGGGTTTTGGAGTTCATCCAGTGAGAATACTCCGTGCGCACCCGTTGCAAAGCCTGCGCCAGGTTGGTCCCTTTCCCCCACTGCACCCTCTTGTTCCCCACTTCTTCCATTACCTGGTTAAAAGAAAGGCCCTTTTGGAAGAAAGGAGTTATCCGGGAGGTCCCTTCGGCAAACACAAAACATTCCACTTCACGCAGGGCCCAGCTTAAACCGTATATAAAAGTCATTACAAAACTGCTGTAGCGGTCCATAGAGCCTGATACATCCCCAATTACCAGCAGGCGGGGCTTCTTCTTTTTCTTGTGGCCGTACTTGAGTTTAACCAGGTAACCCCCGTAAGACAGGTTTTCCCTTAAAATGCGCCGCACATCCGGTTTCTTTTTCTTGCGGGTAGTACGGTAACGCCGGGAGAGCATCTTGGCCAGACGCAGGGATATTTTCCTGGCCATCTCCACCGCCCGGGGTATATCTTTGTCGGCTATATCTTTAAAATCGGAGTTCAGAAGATGGCTGCCGGCAGGGTCACTGCCCGCACCGGAAACCGGGGCTGAAGCCAGTGCCCAGTCCCAACCCGGGTCCCCCGTTACCGGGTCCGGACGGCGCTCTACCCCGGAAACCCTTTCTTTCCAGTATCGCAGGGAACTTTTTACCAGGCTTTCTATAAGCGGTTTAAAAGACTGGTCTACTTTATTGCCCTGCTCGGATTCTTTTACAAAATCCTTCAACTTCTCCCGATCTTCTGAAGAAAGAGCTGCATAAACCGCCTTTTCTTCCTCGCTTAAATCGAGTTTCTGATCCTGGAACTCCAGCTCTTCTTCCGCCTGCTGCTGTTTCTGTTCAAAATCTTTCTCCTTTTCCCAGCCCTGTTCAAGGTGTTTTTCCTTCTGCTTTTCGGGAACAAAATAAGTATGAAAAGTCCGCTGAAAGGCCTCCAACTCCGACGGTTTTTTAACCAGAGTTCCCTGCAGGGCCGTTTTAAACATATCCCTGTCCAGGGGATTCACATGCTGCAAGGCCAACAGGGCATCCTGCAGCTCTGAAGTTCCTACTTTTATCCCCTGTTTTCTCAGGAGATCCGTAAACTGTACCAGGTGATCTTCCAGGCTGTCCTGCAGAGGCATCCAGCTTTCCTCCCTTTGCATCATTATCCCCATCGGCAGATCCATCTACCCGGTTTGAACTACACCCTCCTGCCGGGGGGGTGCCACCTTAAGATACGCTGCACCTTTCTGACTAACCACGGACAGCAGCACGGTCGGCTTGATTTATCACACTCTGAGCCCCGATCTCCTCGCGAAAAACCTGCTGGTCGTTGCGAGATTTTAGTACCAGGTTCAAGGTGCTCTCTACCAGGGAAGGGGAGAGGCGGTCCCGGTTTAACTCCACCATGGCACTAACCCAGTCCAGCGTCTCCGCAATGGAAGGTTTTTTCTGTATTCTTCCATCCTGCCTTAAAGCCTCCACCAGGTGGGCCACGCTTCCCGCCAGTTTATCGCCAATATCGGGAAAACGATGCTTTATGATTTTTACCTCCCTCTCCGGTTCCGGAAAATCCAGGTAGAGGTAAATGCACCTTCGCCTCAAAGCATCGGAAAGCTCTCTTTCGCTGTTGCTGGTCAGCACCACCACGGGAATATTGGCAGCAGTCACGGTACCCATCTCCGGTATGGAAACCTGAAAGTCCGAAAGTACCTCGAATAAAAAGGCTTCAAACTCGTGATCGCATTTGTCAACTTCATCTATTAATAGAACTGTCTTCTCCCCCGACCTTATTGACTTTAAAAGGGGGCGCTCCATGAGGTACTCGTCGGTAAACAGGTCGCTTTCCCGGAGCTCCTCTTTCTGCAATTCCCGGTTTATCTGTATACTTATAAGCTGTTTCTGATAATTCCACTCGTACAGGGCCTTGTTTTCATCCAGCCCTTCGTAACACTGCAGCCTGATAAGATCCAGTCCAAGCCCCCTGGAAAGGGCTTTACCCATTTCTGTTTTCCCCACGCCGGGAGCACCTTCAATTAACAACGGCTTCTGAAGGTGAAGGGCCAAAAAGACTGTCAAAACCGTCTCCTCTTCGCATATATAACCCGCCTGCTCTAAACACTCCTGCAGCTCTCCTACACTGGATGGTATCAAAATACACTCTCCTTTATTCAAAAGGGTACACCGGAAAACCGGAGAATCTTTTTACTGGTGTACCTTTGTGTACACTAAACTCAGTACATCATACTACAAATCTTCCCAACCTTCAAATATCAACAATCGGTGCCACTGTCTTGCTGCAGATAGCTGCTTGTTTATTTAAATTAAACAGAAGTATTTTAATGTAAGTAAGGCAGGACTTCGCCAGAGGATATCCAATAGTTTCAGTAATAGACGTTGCTAATCCAGGAATTTAACAAAAGAGGAGGATATTCCATATGAAATACCGGGAACTATCCAGTGATGACCTGGAGAAGCTACTGGAG
>CAYODA010000004.1:0-33780 GCA_964402625.1 uncultured Syntrophomonadaceae bacterium
TATGCCCATAGCAGTAATAGATAAAAAGAGAATGGCTCCCAACCAGTCTGAAGTCATGAATATTATTGGGGACATTGAAGGGAAAACCGCCATCATGATAGACGATATTATTGATACCGCGGGAACCATTGTACAGGGAGCGGAAGCGCTTATCGAAGAAGGAGCCAAGGAGGCTTATGCCTGTTGTACCCACGGAATTTTTTCCGGACAAGCCATACCCAGGTTGACTCAATCCCGTTTAAAAGAAGTAGTATTGACCAACACTATACCGCTCACTGCAGAAAGCGACAAATTCAAGGTACTCTCGGTGGCTCCCCTTATAGGTGAAGCCATTATTAGAATTCACCAGGAGCGCTCGGTTAGCGAACTGTTTTCATAGACAGGCAAGAAAATAATCTAAACAGGGGATTTGATTTTCCCGGTTACATAAGGTATAATATTAAGATTGTAAAGGTGAACTTGACCAACAGGAGGGTTACGCATGGAACGCATAAACTTAAAGGCAAAAGAACGTTTCCCCGAAGAGTCCACTAAAGGGGAACTTAAAAGCTTAAGGCGGGAAGATCGAATTCCTGCGGTAATTTATGGTAGGGGTAAAGGCTCGGTGCCGGTGGTGCTAAACGGGAAAGAACTCCGCCAGGTTTTGGGTACCGAAGCCGGCTCTAACGTAATTATCGAGCTGGACATAACCAACGGTAAAGAACAGGCCAGTGGTGAATCTGAAACAGTAATGATAAAAGAGATCCAGAGGGATGTCCTGGTTCAGGAAAGGATACTGCATGTGGACATGGTCAGGATTTCCCTGCAGGAGAAGCAGGAAGTAAGTGTGCCGCTTAACCTGGTAGGCGAGCCTGCCGGAGTAAAAGAAGGCGGCGGCCTTATGCAGGTGCAAAAGTGGGAAGTTACAGTAAGCTGTTTACCTGCGGAAATACCGGATCAGCTGGAGATAGATGTTTCCGAATTGCAGATAGGCGAGAGCCTGGAGGCAAAAGACCTGTCTGTGCCGGAAGGCGTAGAGCTGCTGGAAGAAGAAGAAGAGACGTTGGTAAGCGTGCTGGCTCCGGAGAAAGAAGAACCGGCTGAAGAAGAAGGCGAAGAGGAAGAAGAAGGAGAAGAGACCGAAGCAGAAGAATCTGGAGAAGAGGAAGAAGCTTAAGAGGAAGCAGGCGGGGGTTATTCTTTTGGCTTTTCTTGTGGCAGGATTGGGCAACCCGGGCAGGAGGTACCAGGGAACCAGGCACAACGCAGGGTTCCGTGTTATTGAAAAGCTGGCTGGCAAACACGGTGTTACTTCCACCGTACAGGGAGAACATTACCTCTACGCGGAAGGAGAAATAGAAGGGCAAAAAGCGGTGCTTATTCAGCCGTTTACTTATATGAATCGCAGTGGAAAAGCTGTAGCCAGAGCCCTGAAAAAGTTTAATATTGCACAGGAAAATCTTATTGTAGCTTACGACGATATGGACCTGGACCTGGGAGTAGTAAAAATAAAGCCAAAAGGTAGTAGCGGAGGTCACCGGGGCATAAATTCGATAATACACTCCCTTCAGTCTTCTTATTTTACCCGCGTCAGGGTAGGTATAGGAAAGGCTCCTCCCTGGATAGACGGTCCTGTTTATGTTTTAGGCAGGCCCGATGGAGAAGAACGGGAGGTTTTGGAGGAGAGTGAAAAAAAGGCTGCTGACGCCATAAGTGAAATTATAAAGAGTGGTGTTGATACTGCCATGAACAAGGTGAACCGTTCCCAGGGTTAAGAAAAAAGCAGGTCACTAAATTGTAAATATGTGTTTGACTTTATAAAACACATATGCTAATATATTTTAAAATCCATATAAAGCTAACAGCAAGGAAAGAGGAAAGTAGGGTATGCTTTTTTAACAGAGAAGCGGAATCGCGGCTGAAAGTTCCGCATAACAAGAGTATATCTGAAGTTCCCTCTGGAGCTGCAGGCTGAAAACCTTCCATTTTTGCTGATTTTCATTTGCAGTATTAGTGGAGGTCAAGTAGGCCGGGCCGGGGCTTTCCCGTTAAAGGAAGCGGGTATAGATTCACATTGTACCCAGAAACACAAGTGGCCTGTGGTAACTACAGGCAACTAGGGTGGTACCGCGGAAGTAAAACAACTTCACGTCCCTGAGATGTGAAGTTTTTTTATTTTGGTGAAGCCGTTGCTTTCGTCTCTAGAAGCAATGGCTTTTTTTATTTATAAAGCAATTAATATCCAAAGGGGGATTGGAAATGATCGTGGTAATGAAGCTGGATGCTCCGGAAGCGCAGGTGGAGAAAATCAAGGGAAGACTGGTAGAGATGGGCTTTAAGCCCCACGTTATTCACGGTGTAGAAAAACAGGTTATAGGTGCGGTGGGGAATAAAAGTGTTCCCCTTCCTTCTGAGCTGGAGACGCTGGAAGGAGTAGAAAAAGTTATGCCGATATCCGCTCCTTATAAGCTGGTTAGTCGGGAAGTAAAAGACTGTGACAGCCAGGTGCAGGTGGGTGATACCACTATAGGCGGCCGGAATCTTACCGTAATGGCCGGTCCCTGTGCCGTAGAGAGCTACGAGCAGGTAGCGGAATCAGCCCGGATATTAAAACAAGCCGGGGTTAATATTCTCCGCGGAGGTGCTTTCAAGCCCCGGACTTCACCTTACAGCTTTCAGGGGCTGGAAGAAGAAGGGTTAAAAATACTACGCCGGGTAAAGCAGGAAACAGGGCTAAAGGTAGTAACTGAAGTCCTGAGTCCCTCCGATGTTGACAGGGTAGCCGCTTATGCGGACATACTGCAAATTGGCGCCAGGAACATGCAAAACTTCTCCTTGCTTAAAGAAGTAGGCGCAACCGGTTCCCCGGTACTGCTTAAAAGGGGAATGTCTTCTACCATGGAAGAGTGGCTAATGTCGGCTGAATACATCTTGTCTGAGGGAAACGACCGGGTAATTCTCTGCGAGAGGGGTATACGGACTTTCGAAAACTATACCAGGGCAACCCTGGATATAAGTGCCGTTCCCCTGGTAAAACAGCTCTCTCACCTTCCCGTAATAGTAGATCCCTCGCACAGCGGGGGTAGCTGGAAGCTGGTGCCTTCACTTTCCCGCGCTGCAATTTCCGCCGGGGCCGACGGGCTCATGGTGGAGGTTCATCCTTCACCGGAAGAAGCCCTGTGTGACGGTTCCCAATCTCTTAACCCGGGCAATTTCCTTGCCCTGTTGAAAGAATTGCAGCCGGTAGCTTCTGCAGTAGGGAAAAAGCTTGATCTAAAAACGGAAAATTTACCGGAGAAGGAGGTATCAGTTTCGTGATGACATTTACTTTGGGTTATCTGGGCCCGTCAGGCACGTTTACGGAAGAAGCAGCTTTAAAATATTGCCGTCAGGAATCCGGGGACGGGGTGAATTTAAAGGAATATTCTACTATAGACCGGGTTATAGAAGGGATCAGCTCGCAGGAAATAGACAGGGGGTTGGTTCCCCTGGAAAACTCCCTGGAAGGGAGTGTGCGTCTCACCATGGATATGCTGGCTTCCTGCGAAGGGGTTTATATTTATAAAGAGATGGTGTGCGCAGTTTCGCACTGCCTGCTGGCTCCTGAAGGGGTGAGGATCGGTGAAATACAAGAACTTTATTCTCATCCGCAGGTGTTCTCCCAGTGTAGAAGCCATATTATGGAAAACCTGCCTCAAGCAGAGCAAGTGCCGTGTTACAGCACGGCGGCTGCGGTTAGCCTGGTTGCCGAAAAAAACGGTAAAAACAAGGCGGCCATTGCATCGAACCGGGCGTCGCAGTTATCGGGTTTAAACGTCCTGGAAACCGGGCTGGAAGATAACGGTGATAACCGGACCCGCTTTGTGGTGCTTTCCCAAAGTGATAATCCTCCTACCGGTGCCGATAAAACCTCGGTAATACTGTCCATAAAAGACGGACCGGGAAGCCTTTATAACATTCTCGGCGTTTTTGCCTTGCGCGGTATTAACCTTACCCGGATAGAATCGCGCCCGGCCCGAAAAAACTTGGGGGACTACCTCTTTTTTATTGATTTCGAAGGTCACCGGGAAGAAAGAAAAATACAGGAAGCGCTGGAAGAACTCCAGGAACAAATAGTATTTTACAAAATGCTGGGTTCCTATCCCGCTGCACTTTAGTTTAAAAGACCGGGGGTCGGCAACAGGTAACGGCAATTCCTTTATTTCGGGATTATCCCGCCGACACCCGGCTTTTTTTGTACTGTTTTTTGTACTGTGGGGAGAAAAATACAGCGCCTGCTTTTTTAAAGAATTATAGATTTAACTAAAAGAGGGTAAAATAATTTATAGCAGTTCGGGTATCCTTTATATGCCCAATACGATGGTGAGGAGTTTTAAACATGAAAGTTTCTTACTACTGTGATAACTGCCGCAGTTTTATAAATCAAACAGAAATTGAGGAAGTTAACCTGTACTCATTTATGAATGGCTCGTTGACGCAGGAAAAATGGAAGGATATAATAAATTACAATGATCAAGACGGTCTTTTGCTGTATTCTCTTTGTGTCAGCTGTGTTAATAAGATAGGCGCTCCTCCTGAAGAATAAATAACTGGCAGTTAAATTACCAACAAGTACCTGCTCATATTGAAAAAAACAAAATAAGAGAAATATAAAGAATAAACAAAAAAGAATATGTTTCCGGCGTACATACTAAATATTAATGACCGGGTCACGTGATATACGTGCCCTCTTGTCGTGTACAGCCGAGGGAGGTATTGTATAATTTTGAATCATTTGATTAAGCACCTGGAAAATGACAGGGAGTTTGAAAAGTTAACCCTGGAGATAAATGAAAGGAAATACTCACAGAGCCTGGTTTCCGGCCTGGAAGGAGCCGCCAAAGACTTTTTTCTGGCCGGGGTGCATGAGCATACCGGATTTAAAAACATACTGGTTGTAACTCCGGGTACGGAAAGCGCGGAACGCTCTTACCGTAATCTATTATCATTTTTGCCGGAAGAGAGACTGTGCTTGTTGCAACCAAGGGATATGATCCTGGCAGAAGAGTTGATTGCACAAAGCAGGGAAATCAGGGAGCAGCGCTTCCGAACCCTGGAAAAGCTGTATGGAGGTAAGAAAGTTGTACTGGTTGCACCGGTGTCTGCGCTAATGCAAAAGATGATGCCCGCCAGGGATTGGAACAAGCTGGTCATTAATCTCCGGACGGGTCAAACTTATCACCGTGATGATTTAATTAAAAACGTGGTAGCTGTAGGATATGAAAGGAGTTCACTGATTGAAAACAGGGGACAGTTAAGCGTCAGGGGAGCCCTGGTGGATATTTTTCCGGTAGGCCGGGCGCACCCTTTAAGGATTGAGTTTTTTGACGACCAGGTGGAATCCATAAGGGTTTTTGATCACGAATCCCAGCGCTCTCTTACTTCCCTGGAGAGCGTGGATATACTGCCGGCTGCGGAAGTGGTAATGGACAGGGATGTTCATGACAGGGGTTTGAAAAAAATCAAGGAAACTCTGGTGGAAACTAAAGGAAAGCTGGAAAAAAGAAACCTGCATGATACTGCACGCAAGCTGGAAAACAAGGTAAATAAACACTTGCAGTCCCTGCATCACCGGGTTTTGAACGAAGGTCTTTTCGGTTACTTTTCCTACTTTTACGGTAGGGGATCCTCCTGGCTGGATTACCTGGAAGATAATTCCCTGGTTGTCATGGATGATGCACCCCGGGTTAAAGAAAACTCGGAGTTTTACAGTAAGAGCTGGAAGGAATTTCAAACCAACCTCCTGCTGCAGGGTGAAGCCTTGATTGGTGAAGCGGATCTTTACTGGGAGCTGGATGAACTCATCCCGCCGGCCGGGTTTTCTTGCGTGTATTTTAATTTATTCCCTTCCCGGGAGCAGGAAGCCCGGATGGAAACCTCGTATCGTTTTACCAGCCGGGAAACCACTTCTTATTACGGGCAGTGGGACCTCCTGGCTGAAGAGATAAAGGATTTTATAGAAAAAAATTACCGGGTTTTACTTTTGGTTTCCAACGCCGAAAGAGCTCACCTGCTGGAAGAAGAGTTAAGGGAAAGGGGAGTAGAAGTAGTGGTCGATGCTGGGGAAGAAGGAGCATCAGCTGCCTTCACCGGCATCCCGCCAGTCGTAATCAAAGGGGAGCTGACGCAGGGTTTTGAACTTCCCGGCGCAGGAATGGTGATAATTACGGAAAAAGACATTCTGCCTCCCCGAAAAGTAAAAAAGACCATCCGGAAACAAAAATCCGATGACGGTATGAAAATAAAGCATTTCAGTGACTTGAAAGAAGGAGATTTCGTGGTGCACCAGCAGCACGGAATTGGAGAATACCTGGGAATAAAGACGTTGGAAGTTAACGGGAACAAAAAAGATTACTTGGATGTGCGCTACGCCGGAGGGGATAAGCTGTACATCCCGGTAGAACAAATTGACCTGATTCAAAAATATATCGGCGTTGAAGGAAAACGTCCCCGGATACACCGCCTGGGAAGCGGTGAGTGGCAGCGCACCAGGCGCAAGGTGGAAAAATCAGTAGAGGAGCTGGCCCAGGAGCTTCTTTCCCTTTACCAGGCCCGCAAAAACATGCCCGGCTACGCTTTTTCCAGCGATCACCCATGGCAGTCGGAGTTTGAGGCCATGTTCCCTTACGAAGAAACCCCCGATCAGCTCAAGGCCATAGAGGACGTCAAGCGTGACCTGGAAAAAAGCTATCCCATGGATCGGTTGATATGCGGTGATGTGGGTTACGGAAAGACAGAGGTAGCCATGCGGGCAGCCTTTAAAGTAGTTATGGAGGGGAAACAGGTAGCGCTGCTGGTTCCCACTACCATACTGGCCCACCAGCATTACCGTAATTTCCAGGAGCGCTTTGCCTCATTTCCTGTAAACATAGGGCTTTTGAGCCGGTTTTTAAGCAGGAAAGAACAAAATCAGGCAATAAAAGGACTGAAAAAAGGCACTGTGGATATAGTTATAGGTACGCACAGGCTGCTTTCACAGGATGTAGGATTTAGCGACCTGGGGCTATTGGTAATTGACGAGGAACACCGTTTCGGGGTCAGGCACAAGGAAAAACTTAAACAAATGAGGCTGGACGTGGATGTCCTTACCATGACCGCCACCCCCATCCCGCGCACCTTGCACATGTCACTGGCCGGTACCCGCGACCTGAGTATTATAGAGACACCACCCGAGAACCGCTATCCCGTGCAGACTTATGTGGCGGAATACAGCGATCAGTTGATAAAAGACGCCGTATCCAGGGAGATCAGCCGGGGTGGGCAGGTTTATTTTGTGTATAACCGGGTAAAGGATATAGAAAAGTGGGGCCAAAAGGTAAAAGAGCTGGCGCCGGAAGCCAGGGTAGCCGTGGCCCACGGGCAGATGGCCGAGGCTTCCCTGGAGAGACTAATGACCGGTTTCCTGGACCAGGAATATGACGTCCTGGTAAGCACTACCATTATTGAGGCGGGACTGGATATATCCAACGTAAATACCATAGTAATTGTTAACGCCGATAGATTCGGGTTGGCGCAGCTGTACCAGCTCAGGGGCAGGGTCGGGAGAACCGACCGCTATGCTTACGCGTACCTCACTTATATGCCCGAGAAAATACTCCGGGAAGACGCGGAAAAAAGGCTGCAGGCAATAAAAGAGTTTGCCGAACTGGGTTCCGGTTTTAAAATAGCACTTAGGGACCTGGAAATAAGGGGAGCTGGCAATATCCTGGGAGCACAGCAGCACGGTTTTATTGTGTCGGTGGGCTTTGACCTGTACTGCAAGATGCTGGAGGAAGCCGTGCAAAAAGTAAAGGGTGAGGAAGAAAAAGAAACCCGCGAAGTAGACCCGCACCTGGATTTGAGTGTAAGCGCATTTATCCCTTCCAACTATATTCACGAACAGGGGCAAAAGATAAATATCTATCAGCGGGTAAGGGAAACCGAAGAAGTTGCGGAAGTGCAGGAGCTGGAAAAGGAGCTAAGAGATCGCTTTGGACCCCTGCCTGAAGAGGTGGAAAATCTGATGAAGCTGGCCCGTGTAAGAGTTTTGGCCCGTAATTTGCGAGTAAACAGCATACAGCAGGGTAACGGGAAAATAGATATTCTTTTTCGGCAGGACCATTTCCTGAAGGGAGGGGAACTTCAGCAGCTTGGCGCCGGCTTTGCCGGCAAAATCAAATGTTCTTCCGGCAGCAGTTTGAATATTAAAATAAAAATACAAGAAGCAAGGGAAGTTATAAGTGAGGTGGAAACCGTCCTCCTGTTTTTATACGAGCTTGCAGGAAAACGTAGTTCGACATGAAGCCTGTCCTGGCAACAGGTAAGTGGAATGATGAATAAAAGACACCTGCCCGATAAATAATAAGAAAAAAGGCGGCAAAGTTAACTGTTAGAAGAAAAAGGAGGATGGTTGAGAATGAAAGCAACGGGCATAGTTAGAAGAATAGATGATCTGGGCAGGGTGGTTATCCCCAAAGAGATACGCCGCACGCTGCGTATCCGGGAAGGCGATCCTTTGGAAATATTTGTTGACAGGGAAGGAGAAGTAATATTAAAGAAATACTCCCCCATAGGAGAACTGGGAGATTTTGCCCAGGAGTACGCCGATTCTCTCCACGAAGCTACGGGACATGTGGCATGTATTGCCGACAGGGACACGGTAATTGCCGTTTCCGGAGCTCCCAAGAAAGAATTTGCTAACCGTCCTTTAAGCCCGGCCATCGAAAAAGTAATGGAAGACAGGAAAAGCATGCTGGTAAATGACGCCCCTGAGCACCAGGTATACCAGGAAGATGAAGGAACGCTGGCCAAGTTTACCCACGAAGCCATAGCTCCTATTATCATGGAAGGCGACCCTATTGGCGCGGTACTGGTGGGGACCAGGAATCAAGAAAAGAGCATGGGTGAAATGGAACTAAAGCTGGTAGAAACAGCGGCCTTTTTCCTCTCGCGCCAGATGGAGCAGTAAATTTTTCCTGCAGGAACAAAAATCAAGGTAGAAAAAAGGTTCCGGGCCGGTCTACATAGAATAAATTACAAACGGCAGCCCGGAATACTATAACCGAATTATTTTTTATATAAAGTAACTACGTTTTTTGCGCTGCTAAAGCTCTGCTAGAATGCACGGGGGGAGCATGGGAATGATAAGCAAAAAGGCTTTAAAAATATTAATAGATGGTTCACCGGCAGAGATCCCTGCAGGAATAATGGTGTTGGAACCCTCCCAGGTTACCTGGATGAGGGGAAGCCAGGATATGGAAATAATTCTCTGTGGCCTCAAGAATCGCAGGGTAGCCCGGGAGGTAAAACGGAGTGCCTGCAGGTGGTACCCTGAAAAACACAGAATTCTTATTAAAAGCGGGAGTAGCTCCATGGTATGGGTGTCCCTGGAGCATTTGGACAGGCTCCAGGGGTATGGGACAAATACCAGTGCGTATTTTCCTCCGTCGTCGCACAGAACTCTGGGTGAACTGGAAGTGTTGATGGAAACGCTCAGGAGTAAAAACGGTTGTCCCTGGGATAGGAAGCAGAATCACCGTAGCCTCCGGCCTTACCTGATTGAAGAAGCTTACGAAGTTATAGAAGCGATAGAAAAGCAGGATTATACTCTGTTAAAAGAGGAGCTGGGAGATCTGCTTCTCCAGGTGATTTTTCATGCTCAGCTTGCCGCAGAAAAAGATCGTTTTTATATTAGTGATGTTATAGAAGGTGTAGTTACCAAGATAATTCGCCGGCATCCCCATGTTTTTGGACAAACCAGTGCTTCCTCGGTTAAAGAAGTGCTAAAAACCTGGGAAGAGATAAAAAATGATGAGGAAAAGGAAGAAGACAAAATCAACGGTAGCCCCCGGCAGCAACTTTTACGGGAAAAAGACACCCACCTTCCCGCCCTGATAAAAGCTTTAAAAACCCAGCAAAGGGCTGCCAAGTTAGGTTTTGATTGGGAGGATGACCAGGGTCCGGTGGACAAGTTAAGGGAAGAGCTAAAGGAGTTTGTTGATGCATACTACGGGGGAGCAGGGGACACAATAGAAGAAGAATTAGGGGATTTTTTGTTTTCTGTTGTCAATTTTTCCAGACACATAGGAGCAAACCCCGAAATTTGCTTAAGCAGGGCGGTGGATAAATTTAATTGCAGATTCGCTTATGTAGAAGAAAAAGTTTACGAATCTGGGAAAGATTTTTCGTGCTATAACCTGGAAGAATTAGATCGATGGTGGGAAGAAGCCAAGAAAATTGTAGAAAAAAGCAACAAATAGCAGGAACTGCGGGCGTTCATATAGAAGATATGCTAACCAAGATGAAAATACATAAGGAGGGATATCGTGAATAAGTCTGAACTGGTGGGTAAAGTAGCTGATAAAGTTGACGACGTATCCAAAAAGGATACGGAGAAAGTGGTGAATGCAGTATTCGAGAGTGTTTCCGAGGCACTTGACAAGGGAGAAAAAGTTCAGATTATTGGGTTTGGAACATTTGAGGTGAGATCACGCAAGGCAAGGGAAGGCAGGAACCCTGCCACCGGAGAGGTCATCAAGATACCTGCTACCAATGTTCCCGTATTTAAGCCCGGCAAAGCACTTAAAGACAGGGTCAAGTAGAGAATTAAAAACGGGTTTATAATTTCTTTTTGAAAAAGCCAACCCCAAAAGTTTTCCATAAAAGCTGACTCACTTTTATATTTTGAGTCAGCTTTTTTTATTGTTTTTTAACTGCTCAGAAAATAACTTTTATATTACTTTTTTCTTTATTCCTGACTTTGCAATCCAAAACTCGTGGGTTATAAAAAAATTTAACTTTTTAACAACAAGAATAAGGGGGAGAGATAAGAGAAAAATTACAGGTAAACCTACACCATAGCAGGAGGTTCTGAAAAATGTCGATGTGGAAGAAAGGATATGGTTTTGCCGTTGTTTTGTGGTTGGGCCTGGTTTTGGTTATGGCCGGGGGATGTGAAGAATTAGAAGAGGGAGCGGAAGAAGAAGCTGTACCGGAAGTTCCTCTGGAAGTGCCGGAGGAGGGCGAAGCGCCTACTATTGATGTCTATTTTCACGAGGAAGAAGAGGTACAGGAAATGGATTTTGAAGAGTACATCAGCGGAGTGGTTGCCGGGGAAATGGAGAATGATTGGCCGGAAGAAGCCCTGGCGGCACAGGCTATTATAGCCAGAAGTTTCACCCTGCAGCAAATAGATGAAGTAGAGGGTGTTCCCGATAGAGACGCCCATGCATCCACAGATGAAGAGGAGTTCCAGGCGTATAATGAAGACAACGTAAACGAAGCTATACAAAATGCAGTGGAAAACACCCGGGGGCAGGTAGTGGTGAATGATGACAAATATATCCAGGGTTGGTTTCATGCCTTTGCCGGACCCAGAACGGCACTGGCCGATGAGGCGCTGGACCACGAAGACGAAAACCCTCCATATATCCATATAGTGGATTCTCCCCAGGGGGTTGAAGAAGTAATACCCGATGAAGAAGCCACATGGAGTGCTGAATTTTCTTCGTCCGAGGTTCAGTCAGCGGTTGAAGAAGTTAATGGAGAAAACCCGGGTAACCTGGATGATGCGGAAATTGCTGAGGAAGGTCCTTCAGGGAGGGCTACACTGATTAAGCTTGGAGAAGCTGAAGTTTCGGCACCCGCTCTTCGCATGGCTTTGGACAGTACAGAAATGCGTTCTACGTACCTGGAAGAAATCAGCAGCGAAGAAGGTGGACTGAAAATGTCGGGGGAAGGTTTCGGGCACGGTGTAGGAATGTGCCAGTGGGGTGCCAAAACTCTGGCCCTGGATGGAAGTAATCCAGAAGATATAGTTAATTATTACTACGACCAGGTAGAAGTGGTTAAAGTTTGGGAGTAAGCAGGGAATCTTGTATGAATAAACCCACTATTGTTTTCGTAGTAATTTAGTAACAAAGGGGGAGGAGAAATGGAGGATAAATACGCATCCCCGCACAACTACCATTACTTTACATTAGAAAACAGGGAGAAAATGGATGTTGTTGGGGTTATTAACGTGGAGAGTTTCGATAATGAAGAAATTATTATGGAGACGGAGCAGGGTTTACTTGCAGTTAAAGGAGAAAACCTGAACCTGGTGAACCTGAACCTGGACCAGGGTGAAGTAAAGATTACCGGATATGTGATGGAGCTGGCTTATTCGGAGCTAAAAAGTGGAACCGGGGCGAGAAAATCTCTATTTGAAAAAATATTCAAGTAAAGCCCGGTGAGCTCAATTTGATTTACTCACCGGCAGTGTATCAACTGGAAGTATTTGGAGAAGCCCTGGCCATGGGCCTGGCTTTGGGGATACTTATAGATGGTTACAGGGTTTTAAGGGGTTTGGTTGCCCCGCCGGTTAAAGTAACTCACCTGGTTGATTTTATTTTCTGGTGTGTAATAACTGCAGTCTTTGTTACAGTATTAATGACCAGGTTCTGGGGGGAATTATACGCCTATTCTTACCTGGGATTGGCCCTGGGCTACCTTTTGTATTTTTACCTGTTGGGCGATTATTTTGTGTTTTTTTGGAGTAAATTATTTGGTATTATTTTCAGGGCAGTAAATTTGTTTTTCAACCCTGCTTTAAAGGTCGTCGCTTACCTGGTGCAAAAAATTTCAATAATTATACGGCAGGTGGCAGGATTCTTTTTAAATTTAAAGAATACATCCTGATACAAGTCCTTGTTAAGGGGCGAAAGCAAGAGGTGGTTGTGATGCAAAAAAGAGGCAATGTATTGGCGCATCCTCGTAAAAACTACCGCCGCTGGAATAAAAGCAAGCTGGTAATGCTTTTGGGAGCTTGCCTGCTGGTATTTTTATTGTTTCTTTTTGGCCTTTATACCTACAAGATAAACGAGCTTCAAGCAGAGCAGGAATACTATCAGGAAAAAGAAAAACAGTACCTGGAGAAAGGGGAGCAGCTGGAAAAAGAGGTAGAGAAGCTGCAGTGCGACGAATATATAGAAGACCTGGCGCGCCAAAAATTGGGTTTAATAAAGCCCGAAGAAAAAGTAATTTTACTTGAGGATTGACCTGCGGGCCTAACTTAGATATAATACAATAAATTGAAATCTTCAAGGAGGAATTTTCTTAGTATGTCGCTAAAAGTTGGCAGTATTGTGGAAGGAAAAGTCACCGGAATTACCAAGTTCGGTGCTTTTGTTCTACTTCCAGGAGGCGAAACCGGTCTGGTTCATATATCAGAGGTAGCCAACACCTACGTAAAAGATATTAACGATTACCTGAGTATGAACGACTCGGTACAGGTAAAAATTCTTAATGTCGAAGATAATGGCAAAGTTGGCCTTTCCATTAAGCAGGCCCAGGAAAAAGAAAAACCTAAAGTTTCTAAAAACGGTCATGGTAAAAGAAAAGGCAATAACATGGGTATGTCTTTTGAGGACAAACTAAACCGTTTTATGAAAGAAAGTGATGAAAAACAGCAGGATCTCAAGAAGAACACGGAATCAAAGAGAGGTGGACGCTCGGCGGATCGCCAGGCTTTTTAAAATAAACCGGTTGCGAATATATTTAATCAAGTTAACAATTTAAATCAATATATAAAAAGGTATCTGTTTTAACGGATGCCTCTTTTTATTTTGGAGGATGATTATGACTGAAAAAGAAGCGGTTATTGATATAGGAACCAACTCGGTGCGCCTGCTGATAGCCGATGTAAACGAGTGTGAAGTAATTTGTAGGGAACACTGGCTTAAGAGTACCCGGCTGGGTGAAGGAATGCGCTCCCGGGAACATAAACTCCAGGAAGCCCCTGTAACCAGGACGCTACAGGCAGTTAAAGAATTTAAAAACTTGAGCCTTCATAAGGGAGCCGGGAAGATAAGGGTGCTGGCTACCAGTGCAGTCCGGGAAGCAGTAAACAGGGAAGAGTTTGTGGAAAGGGCATACAGGGATGCCGGAGTGCAGGTAGAAGTGCTCTCCTGGCAAGACGAAGCCCAATACAGTTACCGCGGGGCAATAAACGCTTTAAGGGGTGATTACCGGGAAGCAGGTTTTGTAGATATTGGAGGAGGTAGTACAGAGCTGGTATGGAAAAAAGGAGAAGACTTGTGCTGGAAAAGTTTTTCCGTAGGAGCGGTTAATCTGGCAGAAGCTTTTATGCATTGTGATCCTCCCCGGGACCGGGATATACATGAAATGGGAAAGCACCTGGAGACATCCCTGGAGGAGTGTTCCGAGATGGGTTACCGTAAAGCCCTGGTGGGAACCGGAGGGACCGTTACTACCATAGCTTCGGTAAAAAAGGAGCTGGATGAGTATCGGCCGCAGCTTATTCACGAAACCATCATAAAACTGGAAGAGTTAAAAGAAATATTTAACAGGCTGGTGGAAATACCCCTGACAGATAGAAAAGCTATAAGGGGAATGGATTCCAAAAGAGCGGATATTATAATTCCCGGGGCTTTAATTGTAATAAAACTTATGGAAAAAATATCGGCCGGAGAACTGGTAGTTTCGGAAGGCGATTTGATGGCCGGGGCCCTGGCGGGGGAGCAACAAAGGATTTTAATTTAAGAGATAGATAAATGTTGGTTAATATTTCCGGGGTGGGCTTCATAGGATTTAACAGCAAAGCAAATTAAATTTCAGGAGCCCTTATATGCCGGGAGAAAATGCCAGAATAGCCCTTGTAGGTCCTCCCAACGTGGGAAAGAGCCTGCTTTTCAACCAGCTGTGCCACCGTTACGAAGTGGTTTCCAACTACCCGGGGACCACCGTGGAAATTGCCAGGGGACAGGCTCGCCTGGGCTCCCAATATGTAGAAGTAATCGACACCCCGGGCAGCTATTCGGTGAATGCAGTTACCGACGAGGAGAAATTAACTTGCAGGCTTCTCCTGCAGGAAAAAGTGGATTTAATTGTACAGGTAGCCGATGCCCGCAACCTGCCAAGGATGCTGCACCTGACCGCCGAACTGGTAGAAGCCGGTCTGTCAATGGTCCTGGTAGTTAATTTTATGGATGAAGCCAGGCGGGCCGGAATATACATAAATCCTGATGAGCTGTCAAAAAGACTGGGAATGCCGGTAATAACGGCATCCCTGGTTAATGGTTGCGGGGTTAATGAAGTATACAGGGAAATCCCAAGACAGCTGAATACAGTTAATACCCGCGTTAAATATGCCAGGCCGGTGTATCCTGCACCGGTAGAAAATTACTTGAAACAAGTTTCTTCCGTGCTAAAAACAAGATCCCATGCCGAAGTTTCCTCGCGATTTTTTGCCCTGCTGCTTTTAAACCCCGACCCCCGTTTTACTAAAGAACTCTTCCGTAGTCTTTTGAAGCCTGACCAAAGGGTAGGATACTCGTATAATGACTTGCAGCTTCTTGTTGCAGAATTACAGGCATCACGGCGCAAATGGGCGCAGCTAAAGATTAAAGGGTCTTATCGGGTTCCCGACCGGGAAAGCCCGGCCCTTATGGAAAAATTAAGCGAGTTAATGGTTAATCCCTGGACCGGCTCAATTATTTTATTCCTGGTACTCTATTTAGGTTTTTACCAGGTAGTGGGGGTTTGGAGTGCCGGCTACCTGGTGGATTACCTGGAAGGTTACTTGTTTGGGGAATTTTTTGTTCCCTTTCTTCAGGAAGTAGCCCGAAGCCATATTACGGCTTATTGGCTCCGGGAATTTATTGCTGGCCCTTACGGCATAATAAACCTGGGAATACGCTATACTTTTGCCATAATTCTTCCCCTGGTGTTTTCTTTTTTCCTGGTATTTAGCTTTATTGAAGACAGCGGCTACCTGCCCCGCATCTCCTACCTGTTTAATAACTGGCTGAACCGGGTGGGCCTGAACGGCAAAGCAGTGATCCCCCTGGCTCTGGGGTTGGGTTGTGGAACGCTGGCAGTACTGGTGACCCGGACTCTGGATACACGAAAGGAAAGGCTGCTTACTTCTTTTCTTCTTTCCCTGGCAGTTCCCTGTTCTGCGCAGCTGGCAGTAATAATGGGGCTCCTGGCCGGAGCCGGAAGGGCGCTGTGGATCTGGCTGCTGGTGGTATTCCTGGTAATAGTGATTACTTCTTACCTTGCTTCCATGTTAATGGGCGGGGAGCCTCCCGCGTTTTGCATGGAGATTCCCCCGCTGAGGCTTCCCCGCCTTTCTGCGGTTTTAAAGAAAACCCTGGCCCGCACCAGGTGGTACCTCAGAGAAATATTCCCCCTGTTTTTAATAACCAGTGTTTTGATATGGGGAGCCCAAATGACGGGCCTGCTGGAGGTAGTAATAAACCTGTTTCAATACCCGCTTGCCGCGGTAGATCTTCCCCGGGAAGCAGCGGTTATCCTGGTTATGGGATTCGTGCGGCGGGATTACGGTGCCGCCGGGCTTTTTGAAATGGCTCAAGCCGGGGTTCTTTCTCTTTCGCAGATTTTGGTGGCGGGAATCCTTTTAACCCTCTTCCTCCCCTGTGTGGCCCAGTTTTTAGTTTTAATCAGGGAACAGGGAGCTTCGTTTGCCCTGCTGGTGGCAGTATTAACTTCTGTTATCTCCTGGGGAACAGCCTGCCTGTTGTCCTTGCTCCTGTAATTGGTGATGTGCTAAAGGGAAAGGAAGTGAAATCTTGTCCGGCCGAAAAAGAGAAAAAGCAACTCGCCTGAGCGAGCTTTCTCCTGGGGATAATGCTACTGTGGTCTCTGTGGAGAAACTTTCCCCCCTGTGGGGGCACCGCCTCAGCTCCATGGGTATCTACCCCGGTGCCCGGGTACAGCTAAAGAGAAAATTTCCAGAGTTCCTGCTTCGAGTGGGATATACTCAAATCGCCATTAATTACAGGGTGGCCAGCCGGATAACAGTATGTAGATTGACGTTATGATCCTGAATATCAGTAAAAAGGGGGATTAAATGTCGTAAAAAAAATTTTTAGTATCTACTTGTTATGACAGATTATACCATGGAAAATATGTATAATCAGGGTAAAGGTTTTCATAAGGGGGAGTTAACGTGAAAGATGCTTACTTTTCTTCTTACGGCCTGCACAGGCAAGGCGGTATACGTTTTGTGTTTGGAGATCCTCGCTGGCAGGGATGGAAGAAAGTACTTGATTATATAAAGAGCTGGAGCCTGGTGTTAATACCCCTGGGCTTCCTGCTGGGGCGTTTAAATCTTATTGGGGAGATAGCACCTTTTGGAGCAGTATTTTGGCTGCTGCTGCTGCGGGAAAGGCCCGGGGAAAGTTACGCGGTGGCAGCAGCAGTACTGCTGGGTTGTGCTACTGCCCATGGCGGCTCCCCGGCCATCCTCCTTTTGGCTTCCATGTTCCTGGTATGGTTCTGGGAAGCCCTGTGCCTGAAGCTGTGGGGAAAAAGAAGCCCACTTCTGCTTTCTACTTTTTTACTAGTAATCACCGGGAATTTTGCCCTTTTTATAACCCCCGGTATTTCCTATACCGGTGCCCTGGTTTTGTCGGGGAAAGTTGCAGTGGGGGTACTGGCTGCGTATGCTTTGAGTCCGGCTGTTTCTCTTACCAAAAAACTGCCTTTTATAAGAGACAGGCCTGTAAATTTTGGAGAAGCCATCTCGGTTATTTTGGTATTTTCCCTGGCCCTGCTGGGGCTAAGGGAGATACAGGCAGGTGGCTTTTACCTGGTAAACTTTATTGCCAAGTTAATAATGTTACTGGTGGCGTACAACGCCGGAGCCTCCCGGGGAGCCGCTGCAGGTGTAATTACAGGGACAATCCTGGGGTTGGGGAACCCCCATATGTACATGTCTATCGGGTCTCTTTCCTTCAGCGGCTTCTGGGCGGGCTTTATGAGCCGTTTCGGGCGTCTTGCCAGCGTCCTGGGTGTACTGGCAGCAGCGCCGTTCCTGGCGCTGCTTGGTTCTTCAGAATTGCCGGTTGTGGGTAGCCTGGAAAACCTGGTAGTGGCAGGAATATTTCTATTAATACCTCCAGGGTGGATGACTAAATTAAGGGAGCTGTTTGTAGTTGTAAACACGGGAACCGAATCTTTTATACACCCGCAAAAATACCTTTCTTACAAGGCGGAACAGCTTTCGGAAGTTTTTCAGGAACTGGCGGCAAGTTTTACCGGCGAAGAAGATAGTAAAGACAAAACAAAAGAAGAGATTACTGCGGAATTTGTTAATGAATTAAAAGAGCGCACCTGTTACACGTGCATGTTGCAGAGAAAGTGCTGGTCGGAAGAGCTGTACCGTAATGCACGGGCTGTTATGGAACTTGTTTCCTGTCAAGAAGAGCGGGTTAAAGAAGAAGAACTTCCCGCAGAGATACAAAAAAGGTGTCCTTCTCCAAACAAACTGGTAGAGAATATTAACAGGTGCCGGGAACTGTGGCAGACAGAGAATTACTGGTCTGAACGCTTAAAAGAAGGCAGAGAACTGGTTACCCGTCAGCTGGATGGCATGGCCCGGTTTATGCAGGATCTCAACCGGGAACTGGAAACACAGCCGCTGCCCCTTTCCAGATCTGGTGCCAGGCCGCCGAATCTCTCTATTGAAGTAGGCATGTCACAGTATCCGGGAAGAAATGAAAGAGTATGCGGGGACTATTATGTCTTTACCGAAATAGATGAAAACAGGCAAGCTGTAATTATAAGCGACGGAATGGGAACCGGTCCACAGGCCCGGCAGGAAAGCAGGAGTACGGTGATTCTAATAGAAAAAATGCTGAAGGCGGGTTTTTCCACGGAGATGATAGTACGGAGCCTCAATTCTTTGTGGCAGCTTAAAGATACGGAAGAGGTTTTTGCCACCCTGGACCTGGTGTTAATTAACCTGGAAAACAGTGAGGTGGAGTGGGTGAAAGCGGGCGCTGCCCCAAGCTATTTCAAAAGGAGGCAGGAGGTGCAAAAGATAGGCGCATCTTCTCTTCCGCCCGGAATTCTAAACGAGCTGGATGTGGAATGCAGCACATGTACGATTAAAGCTGAAGACATCCTGGTGATGGTTAGCGATGGAGTAACTGCTCCTGCAGGCGACTGGATACCTGCTTTTTTAAGCCAGTACGAACAGAAGCACCCCCAGGTAATAGCAGACCGCCTTATGGAAGAAGCACTGCGGCGTAACGGAAATAACGATGATAAGACGGTAGTAGCCTGCCGTCTGGTACCACTCAAGGAACAGGGCGGAGAGTAAAAATACCGGGGCTTGCAGTCTGACCGATAGATTATAATCTGGTAAACCGGGCAAACTATGGCAAGCAGGTGGCTGGAGAAAACGTATTTTCTTTCCGCCCGTGCTCTCGTGTTTTAGTTAAAGCCAGGGAGGTAGTACAAAGCGTGCTACCCTGGTGCCCTCTTCTCCTTTTAGTGAAGAGAGCCTGTCTTCTGACAGGTACATGGATTCACCATCTTCAATTATTTTAACCACACCCGTCTGCAGCAAAAAATCCAGGGCCAGGGGGCGAAAATCGCGTGGCTTTATCAGGCGGTCCATAATACCCTGGGGTTTTATGCCCAGCTCAGCTTTGGATACCGCGTGCTGTGGTTCGAGGGCGCCTTTTTCCCGAAACGCTTTAACTAATTTAATGTTGGCTCTGCGTATAAAGAACATATTGGTGATGTACATTAATGCCAGGAAAGCTGCAATCACCAGGAAAAAATAAAACACCGCTTGAATTTCCAAAAGATTAATCCTCCTTTTGTCTTTATCTTGTAACCGGAATAGAAAAAGCCCGGAAAGTCAATGTTTTTGTGGTTCGTATGTGCTTTTTTGGGCTCCAGCTGTATTCCATCCCCTGTTCCCGTGATAAGGTGCCACGGGAACTGCATGCCTATTATAGCAAACACCCGGGAACGGCGGCAAGTTAGACGCTCTTAACTATTTAATTATAAAAAAACGGTAAAAAGATTTTCCGGCAATAATTTTCCGGCAATAATTAATCATTCTGTCGTAGATCTCCCGGTTTTTTTGCAGGTAAGGCAGGATTCTGATATATTAGGCACTAATTAAGTAATTAAACTTATTCTAAAATAAATTATATCCGGGGCGATTATGCTGGAGGGCAAAGTAGAAGAAACTGTTCAAAAGAATAAACTTTTTGAAGCATGTGAAAGAATCGTGGTCGGCGTTTCCGGTGGACCCGACTCCATGAGCTTGCTCCACCTGCTACTGGAGTGGCGCTCCAGTATGGGGCTTGAATTAATGGTAGCACACCTTAACCACGGTTTCCGGGAAGCATCGGTAAGAGAGGCTACCTTTGTAAGGGAAATATGCAGCAAGTGGGGAGTGCCTTACTACGGAGGGCGTATTGACGTCCCATTTTACCAGAAGCGCTGGGGGGTGTCCGCTCAAGAGGCAGCCAGGTGGGCAAGGTTTTACTTTTATCGTAAAGCGGTCCACCGTTTTAATGCAACTAAAGTAGCGGTAGGTCATCACCGTGACGACCAGGTAGAGACAGTTCTCCTTAATTTTCTCCATGGAGCCGGTTTGGATGGCTTGACCGGGATGAAAGCTGCCCGTCAAACCAGGGGGATAAAAATAATAAGACCACTTTTTGGTGTGACGCGGGGAGAAATTGAAGATTACTGCCGGGAAAAGCGGATACCTTATGTTCAGGATGAAAGCAATTTTAAAAGCGTATACAGGAGAAACCGCGTGCGCCGGGAGCTTCTCCCTTACCTGGAGGAATACAATCCCCGTATAAAAGAAGCCTTGTTTAAACTCTCCTCCCTCCTTGAAGCCGACAGAAATTATTTGAACAAGGTCACTGCAAGTTATTTGAAGAAGCTTTCGCGGATAGAAAGGGGAAAGGTAAATATTATACGGGGAGGCTTGTGCCGCCTTCCGGTTGCTCTGCAGCGCAGGCTGGTGAGAAAAGCCTATTATATGGCGGTTAAGGCGGGCCCGGGTCTGGATACTTTTCACGTAGAGCGCTTGATTGAACTGGCCGGTTCGGGACAAACCGGAAAAGAAGTGTCCCTCCCGGGGAAAGGGCTTGCGTACGTTACCAGTTCCGAGCTGGTGCTGCAGCTGGTATCGCCGGGTGATGATAAACAGGGCTTGTCCCCGGTTATGCTGCATGTGCCGGGGGAGACCCGGGTTCCAGGTCTTGATTTAGTGGTACGTACCAGGCTGGAGGTACCTGCGAACCTTTCCTGGCCTCCCGGCAAAAACCAGGCCTATGTGGACTACCACCGGCTTTCTTTCCCCCTTTATTTGAGAACCAGGAAACCGGGAGATCGTTTTAAGCCCCTGGGAATGGACAGGAGTAAAAAGATAAAAGATTTTTTTATAGATACAAAAATTCCCCGCCAGGAAAGAGACCGCTATCCCCTGGTAGTGGCAGGCAACGAGGTGGTGTGGGTAGTAGGCCAGCGGCTGTCGAACGATTATAAAGTAACTAAAGAGACCTCAAAAGTTCTGGTTATAGAAGTGGAAGAAATAATAAAGCGCCAATGATATTAGTTCAGGGGAGGTATTGTATGGAAGAGACTTTGCACAAGTATATTGAAGACGGTCAAATTAAAAAAAGGGTTAAAGAAATGGCTGAAAATATTTCCCGGGATTACGAAGGTGAGATCCCGGTAGTGGTGGGGGTTCTTAAAGGAGCAGTAGTTTTCATGGCTGATCTCATCCGGGAACTGGACATCCTGGTGGAGCTGGATTTTATGGCTGTTTCCAGCTATGGGGCTTCTACTAAAACTTCCGGTATAGTGCGTATATTAAAAGACCTGGACCAGAATATTGAAGAGAGGCACGTTATTATTGTAGAAGACATTATTGATACCGGGCTGACCCTGCAGTACCTTAAGGAAACACTTATGCAGAGGAATCCCCGGAGCATCAAACTGGCTGCCCTCCTGGATAAACCGGAGAGGCGAAAGGTAAATATTCAGGCGGATTACGTGGGAATCAACATTCCCGATGAATTTGTGGTAGGCTACGGTTTGGATTACCGCGGAAATTATCGCAATTTGCCGGACATATATCTTCTGAAATAGATAAAGAACCCCGCATAGCGGTATCAAGTCGTATACTAAACGCCGTTTGTTTATTGCTGTAAAGTGTAAGGGATGCCGCTCCTTGTAGTTCAGGCTTCGGGCTAGAATTGTTTGCACGGTATATTGATTATATGGTAGAATAAACGAGTGCAGAAGGAAAAGGGAGAAGTATGCGCTTTGGAGCTTTTTAGAGAATGGATCAGCTCGAAATATAGCGGTTAAACTTTTCCAAACAATGGAGTTTAGAATCCTGCATCAGCCGGCATCCCAATCTTTCAAGGTTAATAACAGTGCAATGCAGAAGTATTTAATTCAGGAGAGATAGAGAGGAGGACTTTTTTTTGAATCCTTTTTTGCGCCAGGTTACTTTTTATCTGGTTATAGCCCTGGTTATGGTTCTTATTTTTAACCACCTCTACGGTGACCACGACGTGGAAGAAATCGGGACCTCCAGGTTATTTGACATGATAGAATCAGGGGAAATTGAGCAAATTCATCAGGAAGGACGCAAGGTAACCGCTGAGGCTGGTGAGCACACGTACGAAGCGGAAATTCCTCCGGAAGAGAACATAAGGGAAGAAATAAGGACTTCCGGTCACGATATAGATTACGATTACAGCGAGCCCACCTCCCCCTGGTGGAGCAATATGTTGGTGTACATGTTGCCTTTTCTGTTGCTGATAGGCCTGTTTGTATTCTTCATGCAGCAGACCCAGGGTGGTGGAAGTAAGGTTATGAATTTTGGAAAAAGTAAAGCCCGGCTCTACGAGCCCGAGCAAAAAAATGTAACCTTTAAAGAAGTGGCAGGTGCCGATGAAGAGAAAGCTGAACTGGTGGAGATTGTAGACTTCCTTAAAGACCCCAAAAAATTTATCGAGCTGGGTGCCCGCATTCCCAAAGGTGTTCTGCTGGTTGGCCCTCCGGGGACGGGGAAAACCCTCCTGGGAAGGGCCGTGGCCGGTGAAGCGGGAGTGCCTTTCTTTAGCATCAGCGGTTCCGACTTTGTAGAAATGTTTGTTGGTGTGGGAGCCTCTCGCGTTAGAGACCTTTTTGAAAACGCCAAGAAGAATTCTCCGTGCATAGTATTCATGGATGAAATTGACGCTGTGGGAAGGCAACGCGGTGCCGGCCTGGGCGGTGGACACGATGAAAGAGAGCAAACCTTGAACCAGCTGCTGGTAGAGATGGACGGCTTTGATATAAACGAGGGTATCATTCTTATTGCTGCCACCAACCGCCCCGACATCCTTGATCCCGCCCTTCTGCGTCCGGGAAGGTTTGACCGGCAGATAACGGTTAACTATCCCGATATAAAAGGAAGAGAAGAAATACTGCGGGTGCATGTGCGCAACAAACCGCTGAATGAAGAAGTGGACCTGAAGGTGGTAGCGCGCCGCACTCCGGGTTTTACCGGTGCGGACCTGGAGAATGCGGTTAACGAAGCTGCCTTGCTGGCAGCCAGGAGAAACAGCAAAGTTCTGGGTATGCAGGACATGGAAGGAGCCATAGACAGGGTTATTGCAGGGACCGAGAAGAAGAGTAAGGTTATTAGTGATTTTGAAAAGACCCTGGTGGCCTACCATGAAACCGGCCATGCCCTGGTAGGTTATCTCCTGCCCAACACGGATCCGGTACACAAGGTATCAATAATCCCGCGGGGCAAAGCCGGTGGGTACACCCTTATGCTACCCGAGGAGGACCGCTATTACATGACCCGTTCGGAACTGATGGACCGGGTTACGGCGCTGTTGGCAGGCAGGGTGGCGGAAGAAAGTGTGCTGGGAGAAATAAGCACCGGGGCCCAAAACGACCTGGAGAGGGCAACCTCTATAGTAAGACAAATGATAATGGAATACGGAATGAGCGAAGAGCTGGGCCCCATAACCCTGGGTAACAAACAAGGTCAGGTTTTCCTGGGAAGGGATCTGGCCAGGGATCGGGATTTCAGTGAAGAAATTGCCAAGGCTATAGACCGGGAAATCAGGCAAATGATAGACAAGTGCTACAGCCGCGCCCAGGAAATAATTGAAGAAAACCACGAGAAGCTGGAGTTTATAAGTAAGTCCCTGCTGGAAAAAGAAACTCTGGACGCCAGTGAAATAGAAGCCTTGATGGAAGGCAGGAGTCTGGAAGAGCTGGAGGAAGAAAGAGAGAAGGCAGAGTTGGAGAAGGAAGAAGCTAATAACAGCCGGAATGATAATACGGAGGAAGAGAAAGAAGAATCTAATCCAATGGCCCACCATGAAAATGAAGATGAAGAAGAAAAATACTCAAATGAAAACAGAGAGTCGGCAGGAAAGGAAACAGAGGAACGAGAAATAAATAAAGAGTTTTTTGAGGACAAGCCGGAGGACGAAGATGATGAGTCCGGCAGAGAATGGGATAAGTAGTATAGTTTTGAAGTAAAGGGTAGAAATAAATATTTTTGCGGGAATAAGAGAAAAATATCACGTGTGGTGGCGAGGGGTAGTTTTATGGGTGGCTGCATATTGGATGTAGATGGAATAAGAGTAGGCACCGCGACGGATAAAGAAGCCCTTACCGGTTGTACCGTAGTTTTGCCAGATCGGGAGGCTGTTGCGGGTGTTGATGTTCGCGGTAGTGCTCCCGGGACCCGGGAGACTGATTTGTTAAAACCAACAAAACTGGTAGACAAATTGCACGGGGTGCTTTTGAGTGGAGGTAGCGCTTTTGGTTTGGATGCTGCCGCAGGAGTTATGGGTTACCTTGAAGAACAGGGAAAAGGTTTTACGGTGGAAAACGCCACCGTGCCCATAGTTCCTGCGGCAGTTATTTTTGACCTGGGAGTGGGAAACTCTTCGGTGCGACCGGGAAAAGAAATGGGCTATAATGCCTGCGTGGTAGCTACCAGAGACGCTGTAGAAGAAGGTAACGTTGGCGCGGGAACCGGCGCCACGGTGGGGAAAGTAATGGGCCTTGATTGCGCTACCAAGTCGGGGCAAGGTACTGCCTGCATTAGTGCAGGTAATTTAACGGTGGGTGCATTAGCGGTGGTTAATGCTATGGGTGATATATTTGATAATAACGGTAAACAGATTGCCGGTCCCAGGAGCCCCGAGGACGGTAGCTTTATGAATACCGGTGAAATTATTACATCTGGGGGTGATAAGAAAAAAAATATTGAACCGGGTAATACTACCCTGGGGGTAGTGGCCACCAACGCACGGTTGAACAAGGAAGGAGTCAACAAGGTGGCTCAAATGGCGCAGGATGGGCTGGCGCGTTCCATATGGCCGGTCCATACCATGTGGGACGGTGACACCGTGTTTGTCCTGTCCCTGGGCGAGGAAGAGGCTGATTGGAGTTTGACAGGCATGTTAGCAGCTGAAGCGCTTGCTGAAGCAGTACAAAGGGCAGTATTAATGGCGGTACCAGCGGGAGGAATTCCGGCAGCCGGGTAAAGGTAAGAAAAACAGCCTTAAAATTTAAAAATTGAGTTTTACGTGGTTTTGAGAGGTTAGGTAATTTTTTAATAAGTATAAAACAAGGGAGGTTTAATTTTATGGTCTTGGATCCTACCAAGCATGAAGACTGGGAAATAGCGGAAGAAGCGGAATCGCGGATGAAGTCGGTAAATCAGCTGGGTGAAGAAATGGGCCTGGAAAGTGCTGAACTGTTGCCCTATGGTCACTACATTGCCAAGGTTGATTACAAAAAAGTACTGGATCGCCTGAAAGACAAACCTGACGGAAAGTACATTGATGTGACTGCTATTAACCCCACCCCCCTGGGAGAAGGAAAAACTACCACTACTATTGGACTTACCCAGGGACTGGGCAAACTGGGTAAGGATGTAACGGCAGCTATCAGGCAGCCTTCTGGCGGCCCCACCATGAACATTAAAGGTTCTGCTGCCGGCGGAGGATTGGCCCAGTGCATCCCCCTGACACCGTTTTCTCTGGGGCTCACCGGCGACATCAACGATATCATGAACTCCCACAACCTGGCTATGGTAGCCCTGACTTCCAGGATGCAGCACGAGCAGAACTACAGCGATAATTTCCTGCAGAAGCGTAACCTGAAGAGGCTGGATATCGATCCCAGGAATGTGCAGATCAACTGGATTATTGACTTCTGCGCCCAGGCGCTGCGCAACATTGTTATAGGACTGGGAGGAAAGAGAGACGGCTACCTGATGGAATCGGGATTTGATATTGCCGTATCCTCCGAAGTAATGGCTATACTTTCCGTGGCCAAGGACCTTAAGGATATGCGCGAGAGAATGGGCAAGATAGTTGTTGCCAAGGACAGATTTGGCAAGGATATAACCACTAAAGACCTGGAAGTAGACGGTGCCATGACTGCCTGGATGGTAGAAGCCCTCAACCCCAACCTCATGCAAACACTGGAAGGTCAGCCGGTATTTGTACACGCCGGTCCCTTTGCCAACATAGCCATAGGACAGTCTTCCATTGTGGCTGACCGGGTTGGTCTGAAGCTGTCTGACTATGTGGTAACCGAATCCGGGTTCGGCGCCGATATCGGTTTTGAGAAGTTCTGGAACCTCAAGTGCCGCATGTCCGGCCTGAAGCCGCATGCCGCGGTCCTGGTTACTACTATCCGCGCCATGAAGTGCCACGGCGGTGCCCCGGTACCCAAGCCGGGACAGCCCATCGACCCCGCTTACAACGAAGAAAACGTGGAGTGGGTGGAAAAAGGCTGCGAAAACCTTATCCAGCACATCAACACCGTCAAGAAATCCGGCATCAACCCCGTGGTTTGCATTAACCACTTCTACACCGATACGGACAATGAAATCAATGCGGTACGCCGCCTGGCCGAAGAAGCCGGAGCCTGGGTGGCTGTATCCAAGCACTGGCAGTACGGCGGCGACGGCGCTACAGAACTGGCTGAAGCAGTAGCAGATGCTGCCGAGAAGCCCAACGAGTTCCGTTTCCTTTACGACCTGGAAACACCGCTGCGGGACCGCATTGACAAGATCGTTAAAGAAGTTTACGGGGGAGACGGCGTAGAATACACCCCGGAAGCACTGGAGAAAGCCAAGAAGATAGAAGATGACCCTGCTACCCAGAAACAGCTGGGAACTTGCGTGGCCAAGACGCACCTCAGCCTGACCGATAACCCGGCCATCAAAGGTGCGCCCAAGGGATGGAAGCTGCACGTAAGGGACATCCTTACCTACAAGGGAGCCGGATTCATAGTACCGCTGGCGGGAACCATCCCCATGATGCCCGGCACCTCTTCCGACCCGGCCTACCGCCGCGTGGACGTGGATACGGAAACCGGCAAGGTACAGGGCCTGTTCTAAACCGGTTTGCTTGGCTAAAGCTAACAATAACAATAACAATAACAATAACAACAATAAGAGTTAAGAAAAAGAATGAAGGGATCCTGCGCTACTTTGCAAAGGATCCCTTCATTCTTTTAAATAATTACTCAAAAATTACCCCTTTACTGCACCCAATCTTACTCTGTTTACTTCCCCCCATGGGGGGAGGAGGGTCAGGGTGGGGGGAATACTTATCTACTTCCATTAACCCCCAAAATTTAGTTTCCAAAGATTATTTATCACATCAGGCTTTCGTGTATCGGGTTAATACCCTCTGGCTCACCCAGCAAAGAAAGCATTTCCGAAACACTTTGCTGGCATCCGGCGGGGATAAGGTGCGGGGCGATGTCGTTTAAGGGAACCAGTACAAACCACCTTTCCGGGATAGAGGGGTGGGGTAATGACAGCAGAGGACTGTTTAAAATAACGTTTTCGTATTGCAGGAGGTCTATATCAATCACTCTGGATAGCATTTCGTTTTTCCTGCGCCTGCCCAGTTCCCACTCAATTTTTTTGGTGCACGAGAGTATTCCCACGGGAGAGAGGCTGGTTTTAATTTTAAGCGCTGCATTGTAAAAGTCCTGGGAAGTATCGATTCCCACCGGTTCGGTCTTGTACACAGGAGAGGCGTCTGTAACTTCTATGTCCGGGTAATCGTTCAGCCGGGCAACAGCGTGCTTCAGGTAGTCAAGCCGGTCTCCCTGATTGGAACCCAGTCCCAGGTAAACCACCCTGCCTTTTTTAGAAGCCGTCGCCTTTTCCCGCTCTGCAGAAACTTCTACTCCCCCGGTAATTCCCGGGAGAGGGGGCCGCGGTTTGCAGACAGTGACTCTTACTTTTTTTAATATTTTTAGCTGCAATATTTCATTTGCCACGCATTCAGACAGTGATTCCAGGAGCTGAAATCTTTTACGGTAGAATACTTCCCGTATTGTTTCCAATACCCGGCTGTAATCCAGGGTGTTTTCCAGGCTGTCCAAGTGGCTTATGCCCCGGTAATCCAGGAATAGCTCTACGGAAATTAAAAATTCCTGTCCTCTTTCTTCCTCCTCGGGTAAAACTCCGTGATACCCGTATAGCGAAATATTTTTGATAAAAATTCTATCCATATCCATATCCATCACCTTCTTACCATGGCGTCAGTCATATCCGCTCTTCTTTTTATGGGCTTTACGTCGTGCACCCTTACTATCTCCGCCCCCCTGGTGATACCGTAGCTGACTGTGGCGGCAGTTCCTTCTACCCGGTCATCTTTAGGCAGTTGCAGCACGTTTCCAATAAGCGATTTTCGTGAAGTCCCCAACAGAAGTGGATACCCCAATCCCTTAAATTCCTCCAGCCGGTGCATGACTTCAAGGTTATGCTCTGTATTTTTCCCAAAGCCAATTCCCGGGTCCAGGATAATCTGATCTTTACTTATCCCTGCGTCCAGGGCCATAGAAACGCTCTCTTGAAGTTCGTCTATGATTTCTCCCATCAGGTCCTGGTATTCCGCCACCTCCCGGTTATGCATCAGGCATACGGGCACATTGTGCCTGGCAACTACATCTGCCATTTCCGGATCGGCACGGAAGGCCCACACGTCGTTAATCATGTGTGCCCCTTTTTTTAAAGCTTCTTCTGCCACGGAGGACTTGTAAGTGTCCACGGATACAGGAACGGTGATTTCATCTAAAAGAGCTTCCAGTACGGGCATTAAACGGCTCAATTCTTCATCCCGTGATATCGGGACGGCGCCGGGCCTGGTAGATTCCCCGCCAATATCTACTATATCTGCGCCTTCTTCTACCAGTGCATGGGCCTGTTGAACAGCTGTATCCAGGGTATGGTACCTGCCTCCGTCGGAAAAGGAATCGGGCGTAACATTAAGAATGCCCATAATCAAAGTTCTTGCTCCCAGCGGAAACGTATGTTTACCCAGTTTTAAAGCATGAGTTTTCTTTTTACGGGTGTTGTTGATAATTTGCTCAAGCTGTTCTCCCAGGGCGGCAAGTCCGAATGGCTGAATGGCGAGAACTTTTTTTAGTGAACGTAGCTGCTTTTCCGTTCCCATGAGAAGGGCTGTGACAGTTCCTTCGTTCCGGTTGATGGTTTCCCGTGGCAGGGCTGCTTCGGCACCCAGGGCCAGGGCTTCCTGTTTTAATATTATGGCGGCCCGGGGGGAGATACGGTCTATTTTTATCAGCAGATGGTGGCCTTTGGGAACCATGATCTTTGCTCCCCTGGAATCAACTTCCATTTGATTTAACTCGGTTTCGATTTCTTCTGGAGCGCGCTGTATCAGTCTTGCTCTAATGGACAAGGTATAACCTCCCTATCTCTGGTTGCAATCTAAAGAATAAATAAATGGTACTGGCCGGGTTTAATCCCCTTTGATTAAGGAAAAAGCTTCTTCTCTCGACAGGGGATTCTTTCTAAATAATCCCCGGACAGCAGAAGTCACCGTGACCGCCCCGGGTTTTTTGACACCGCGGATGCTCATGCACAAGTGCTCTGCTTCAACTACTACCACCACACCCTTGGGTGAAAGCATTTCCATGATAACATCTGCCACCTGCTTGGTCAGCCTTTCCTGAAGTTGAGGCCTCTGGGATACGGTTTCAATAACTCTAACCAGCTTGCTCAAACCTACCAGCTTTCCGCCAGCAGGCAAGTAGGCCAGGTGGGCTTTTCCGTAAAACGGCAAAAGGTGATGTTCACACATGGAATAAAATGAAATGTCTTTTACCAGGACGATTTCGTCGTGTTCATCACTGACAAAGTGTGTTTCCAGCCATTCACGGGGGTCTTCGTTCATACCCTTAAAAATTTCCGAGTACATTTTGGCAACCCGGTGTGGAGTGTCTTTGAGGCCCTCTCTATCCAGATCTTCCCCTACGGCTTCCAAAATGAGTTTTACTGCCTTCTCAATTTTTGGTTTGTCCACCATTTTGCTAATCTCCTTTAAGGATTTTAAAATTGAAAGTATTGCGGTAAAAGAATAATTAAAGTGTGCAGCAGGGCACAGCTCAAGATGTTTTTGGTTTTAAGAAAAAGGTATCCCAGTATAAGTGCAGTGGCCGGCACCAGAACCACAATTTCCACAAATACAAAGGGGTAATTAAACAGGGAGGGGTTGGTAAGGTAAACTAAAGCAAAATAAAACCCCCCGGATAAAAGTGACGTCAGGAAGAGGCCCATATAACAGCCTGTTAGCTGCGACAAGAAAACTTGAATATAACCCCTCCAGATCAATTCGTTAAGCAAAGCGGCACAGAAAAATACTGCCACCAGATGTAGTATGAGATTTCCCGGTAAGAGTTCTTGTATACCACGGATGCCCTCCAGGGGTACTGCCAGAAAAAAAGCCCCTGTTATCACTGCGAGCAAGTAGCCGCTGGACCACTTTGCCTGCTCTAAACCGAAATACTTCAGGGAAATGACTTTAACACGGGCCAGCGTTAGCAAGATTAAAGTTGCCAGGGCGTATCCGATGGAGTGGTAATAATAGTGCCACTCCCACAGTTCAATAATATAGTGGGTGATAAAGATAACAGTTAGGACACCAGCGGCTGCAAGTATTTCTGCAAGAGAAGAAATCTCTTCGCCTTCAAATTTCCTGGTAGTAAAATTCAGGGACATGATCTGAAGTAAAATAAAAATAACTGCAAGAATTAACAGGTAGAGTAGCCCGGAAAACCATGGTGTTTCGGGTGAAAAATTATGCAGCGTCGATATAGTAGTTCCGTCCTTATCCAGGAACTCAAGGTAAAACGAGCTATTATGCGGTGTAAAAGTTAAAGGAATACCCGCACCCATAAGCAGGCTAAGCTCGGGAGTTCCTTCCTGTTGCTTAAAAGCCTGTTCCAGCTCCCGGGCTTTATCCCCGTTTGCTTCTGTGAAATAGATATCACCCCTCTGGTTGAATAAAACATCCCCTTCCACCAGGACAAAAATGCCGCTGGTTTGGTCAGGTATTGTTTCTTCCGGGTGTTTATAATCTCCTTCACCCCAGAACAAAGCACCCTTTGTCCTTTCGTTCACTAAAACCCGGGCAAAATGTCCGCCTTCTGGGAAGGATACCTGGAGCTCTTCCAGGGAAAACTCCCAGGATTCATTAAATTTTTCTACCTGCTCTATCTGGTAATCCGGCGTTGAAGTGCCTTTTGCTTCAGGCACGTAAGATATAACAAGTAAAGCACTCAAGCTAACTATAAAAACCAATGCCAGTAAAACAGCCAGAATTAACAGGCGGTTCGCGTTAGAAAAATACATTCTATACTCCCTTAACCCCTGCGTTTTAATTTTACTGCTTCATATTTATTTTTCGACTGCAATCGGGTTTTTCCTGCTAAATTTAAAAAGAACGTTTGTATTTTAGGTGCAACTTTGCTATATTACCAGTGGGGTGACAAAGATGCTGCTGGCTATTGATGTAGGAAACACGCATATAATGCTGGGCGTTTTTGAAGGAGAACAACTTAAAGTTTGCTGGAGGGTTTCAACTAACTGGGAGAGAACCGAGGATGAGCTGGGAGTGGTATTTAAAAACCTCTTTTACCACAGCGAAATCTCTTCTGAAAACATTTCGCATATAATTATATCTTCCGTTGTTCCCCCCATGCTTTATTCCCTGGAAAAGATGTCCAAAAAATATTTTGGCCTGGTACCTCTTATGGTAGGGCCAAATATCAAGTCCGGCATGAATATTTTAATGGATAATCCCGATGAAGTAGGG
Source organism: uncultured Syntrophomonadaceae bacterium (assembly GCA_964402625.1). GTDB lineage: Bacteria > Bacillota > Dethiobacteria > DTU022 > PWGO01 > PWGO01. The sequence goes on from CAYODA010000004.1 coordinate 31,962, forward strand.
GCGGACCGAATAGTAAACGCAGTGGCTGGTTACCGCCTTTACGGCGGTCCCCTTATTATTGTGGATTTTGGTACCGCTACTACGTACTGTGCCATATCGGAAAACGGTGATTACCTGGGCGGAGCCATATCCCCCGGTATCAGCATTTCTACGGAAGCGCTGTTTGCCAGGGCGGCAAAGTTGCCCCGGGTGGAACTGGTCCCTCCTCCCAACATTATTGGCAAGAATACCATTAACAGCATGCAGTCGGGGATTGTCTACGGCTTCGTGGGACAGGTGCAAAGCATAGTAGGGAAAATGAAAAAAGAATTTTCTACGGAACCTTTTGTGGTGGGCACGGGTGGAATGGCCGAGGTGATAGCCCGTGAAGCGGATATAATCGACGAGGTAAACAACCTGCTCACCCTGGAAGGACTTCGCATCATTTTTGAAATAAACAGAAACCAGTAATAATAATTTTCATATTACATTAGGGCAAACATGTTGAAGTAAGACGAACGGAGTGATGGCATTTTGGAACTGGAAGATGTTGTGACCAGGAGAAGAAGTATAAGGAATTTTCTGGACCGCCCGGTTTCCGAAGAATACGTAAACGAGTTAATAGAAGCAGCTCGCCTGGCTCCTTCCGCTACTAACAGGCAGCCCTGGCGTTTTGTTATACTACGGGAAACCTGGGAAAAGGAAAAAATATCCGAAGCAGTAACCCAGTCTTTTGTGCTGCAGGCCCCTGTAATTCTGGTATGCTGCTTGGACCGGCGTGCCTTTACCAGGGAACTGGTTACCAACCGGGTGGAGGAACTGGTAGGTATCGGTGTTATAAGCCGGGAGGTCGCCGAGTTGCTGTACCGCAGGAAGTTACCTGAATCTTCCCGGGAAGCGGGTCTCCCGTTTTCAGCATTTATTGACATGGGGATTGCTGTGGAGCACATGGTTCTTCGGGCGGCAGATCTGGGTCTGGGCACCTGCTGGGTCAGGATGTTTGATCCGCAAAAGATGCAGCAGCTGCTGGAGATTCCTTCCGACCTTGAGATAACTGCACTGCTTCCCGTGGGATATCCGGAGGAAGAACCAGGACAGCGCCCACGCCTTAAACGCGAAGACTTGATTGTACAGCTTCCCTGGCAGTAATCTCTTTACCGGTATGTTAGTAATGACAATTAACGATGGAAGTACCCCCTGGTACTATGAGAAGTGAGAGGTTAGAAGTGAGAGAAAAAAAGAAAGGTTGGTTTATAGCTTTCTCACCTATAACTTCTCACTTCCCACCTCTCAAACGCGAGAGAAACCCGCGGATACCGAAAGCTCAAGCCGCTGTTGTGGCCCTCGAACGGTAGCATGAGCCGAGCCAACCACTACACCAGCGACGCTAGAAGCAAACGTATTTTCTGAGTAGCAAAAGGGACGCGAAGTGAAATCTGACTCCGCGTCCCTTTTAACACAGCTGTTTTACTTTTTTACCATTGAAATTCTAAATCTGTGTTGTTTAATCGATACTAAAGCTCCAGTTTTCACCGTTATTGTTATCCCAGTGATCGGCACTGTCTTTAAAGCACAGATTGAACTCCTGGTTTCCTTCTGCCCTGGTGATGCAGGAAAAGTTTCCTTCGGGGGTCTGTTCCATGGGAATGTCTTCTACGTTGTGCCACCCGTCGATTCCACAGCGCATCCAGACGCTGTCTGCACCGTTTTGCGCCAGTAGCCCCCGGTATTCGACCCTTACTTCCTGTCCTTTACGGGGAGTGCCCGGTTCCAGGGCGATACGGTCATCTAAATGCATAGTTGCTGCACCTCCATCTTGTTTATGTTTTGTGAGTGTCTA
>CAYODA010000005.1:0-31962 GCA_964402625.1 uncultured Syntrophomonadaceae bacterium
AATGACTGATTTGAGTCGGGAGCCGGAAAACACAACAACCCGGTACAAGAAAGCATATAAGGTATTTTCTGAGTAGAAGGGGGGAGATGTTACATGTCTATCAACAAAAGCAGGGGAATACTGTATAAAATAGCACGCCTGCTGGGAGATCTTTCTGCTGTTTCCAGCGGGAGCGGGAAAAAGATGGCCAAAAGGGCAGGCCGCCGAACTGCCGGAAAAGCTAGCGGAAGGGCTTTTAAAAAGCTCTTCAAATAAGAAAATTTAGGCTAAAGCAAGGAAAGAGGAAAGGGGAGAGGAGAGAATTGTCTGTTGAGGAAAATGCGGGTCAGTTTAAAGCTTTAAAGGAAAACCCCAGTAAAGAACCGGTAACCATGTTAAACCTTTTAAAATTCAAACAGAACGGTGGTTATGAAAAATACATGGAGTATTTGAAAGAAGCCAACCGGTTTGTACGAAACGTGGGGGGGAAACTGATTTACGTGGGAAAACCGGTAGAGCTCCTTAACGGTAATGAAACCTGGGATTTGTTGATGTTGGTAGAATACCCTTCGCGCCAAGCTTTTTTGAAGATGATAAATGACCCGGAATATTTAAAGGTTCATCAAAAAAGGGAAGAAGCCGTGGAGCGAGCCGTACTATATTCCATGGATACGGTAGATCCATCCAGCCTGGGCCGGGGGTAAATTAGGTAAATTTGCTAAAAAGCGGGGTATTTATTGTGAACAGGTTGATTGTGTACTATTCCCTGGATGGGAACACGCGGTTTGTGGCGCAGGAAATGGCTGCAAAGCTGCAGGCGGAACTCCTGGAACTGGAACCCAGGGAAAATGTATCCAGGAAAGAGCCCGTCAAACACCTCCAGGGGATAAAACAGTCGTTTGTAAAAGGGGCTCCCGAGCTTGTTGAGCCGGGAATTGATTTAAGGGATTATGCGCTACTGTTGATAGGAACTCCCGTCTGGAGCTTTAATTTTTCACCCCCGGTGCGCAGTTTTTTAAAAGAATACAATCCTGAAGGACACCGGGTGATATTATTTTGCACTCACCGGGGTTTCCCGGGAATGACCTTACGTAACCTCAAGCTGGAGCTGCAGCAAAGTAATGAAATTATCGGCACCATAGATTTCAGGAACCCCTTGAAAAATCCCGAAAGCACCAGGGAGAGAATAAATAAATTTATTTCTTCTTCCGGCGATATACAGTAACGTAACTTGAACGTAACTTGATAGGAATTCAGGCAAGGGTTTTTTACATCCTGGTATTAAGGAGCAGATTGATAAACCTGTCCAGGGCGTGCTCCTGGCTTTCCTGGTTTTCTTCTGCATCGGCCAGGCAGTGATTAAAGTAATTGGCCAGGGCCAGCTTGGTTGCGCCTTCCAGTGCGGAATGAACCGCACTTAGCTGAGTTAATATTTTTTCGCAGTCTTCCTCTTCTTCCATCATTTTACGGACTCCACGGATTTGTCCTTCCAGCCTGGAAAGCCGATTTAATACTTCCTTTTTCTTTTCTTCCGCTACTTTCAACTTTCTAACCCCCTTAAGTATTACAAACTTTTTATGTAACTTCTTGGGTCAAAAATTAAGCAAGGTAAAAAGCCAGCTTATTTATTTTTAAACAAAAAACAAAATTTAATTGACTGCGTTTATTACCAGTCCGTCTCCACCCACTCGCTTTCTTAATCAAGGAATGGGTGGAGGGACTCCTGTGTTACTTTTTTAAAATGCCGGTAAATTACTCCAGTCATTCTTGTTTGGTAAAGTATGGTTGCTTGTTTAAATTAATTATGGAAATTAAAGTTTTCTTCCCCGGTTTTACACTCCAAAGTTTTCGTAGAAAATGTTCTTTTCCGGGACACCTTTTCCCTTAAGCAGTTTCTTTGCATCGGAAGCCATTACCGGGGTACCACAGATGTACACCAGGGTTTCTGGTGGAATATCGATTTCATTTAAAAGGTCGGTAACGTACCCTTTTTTATAGTGATCGGTGCGGGGCCTGGAAAGTACCCGGTAGTAATTGAAACGATGGTGTTTTTCAGAGACGTCAGAAAAATAACCTTCGTAAACCAGGTCTTCTTCATGTCGGGCCCCGTAAAGGAGTGTGGCCCTGCCTTCAAACCGGGTATCACCCCGCTCAAACAGGGCCTGTGCCGAGGAAACAAAGGGAGTAATGCCAATCCCGTTGGCTATAAAGAGCAGTTCCGGCGCACTGGTATCCACCCTTAGCTCCCTTCCCATAGGTCCCTTGACTGTCAGGTTGTCACCTTCTTGGAACCGATGAAACAGGATATTAGTCCCGTAGCCGTCCTCAAGTTTTTTAACGGTTATGCTGATTTCTGAGCTGTCCGGACTGGAAGAAGAGATAGTGTACGCCCGGAACATTTTTATGCTTTCGTCTATCTCTACCAGGACAAACTGACCGGGAGCAAAGGACATGGCAGGCGGTTCTTCCAGTTTAAATGTATATTCTTTGATGTCTTCCTTGAGTTCTCGTATAGTTTTAATTTGTGCCTTGTAAAAACGAGCTTCGTTGAAACCATCCAGGTTGACGTTTTGATTTAGCTCTTCTGCCCTGCTGCGGTTGGCCATATGGAGTATGCCTGCGGGACAGTTATTTACGCAGGTAAAGCAGCGTATACACTTTTCATCTTCCAGCTGGTTGTTTTCCGAAAAGTGCAAGTAAGGGGTTAACTGCATGGGGCATACCCTTGCACACTTGCCGCAGGAATGGCACAGCTCCGGGTGTTCTACCGAAACTTTTTCATCGGTGTGGTGATTTATTCCCAGTACTTTGCCCAGCCTGTAAAATATTAGCTGAAAAGTGCCCATGGGGCAGAACTGACACCAGGTGCGCGTATTAACTGCAATAGCTAGCAGGCCTCCCGCTAGAAGCACTACCAGGTAAGTATTGGAGAAAATAACGCCCAGTTGTTCATATAATTGCACACTTCCCAGCTCGACCCGGGTTAAAGCTCCGTAAAAATTTCTTCCCAGGTTAAACATGAAAAAAAGGAGTACCAGAATAATAACCGTCCTGGAACGTAAAACTGCGGGAATTTTTACCTGCCGGCTTAAGGGCTGAAGCACCTGATCAAACAAGCTGCCATGCGGACAAACGTTACCGCACCAGTACCTTCCCTTGAAAAGACTCATTAAAATTAGTGCCGCCATAATAAAAGGTACCAGTAGGCCGAGGTAAGGGATGAATAGACCTCCTATGGCTATCAACAAGGTGATCAGCCAGGCGTATTGCCGCACTGTAGAAAAAGCCCTGTTGGTTTTAATATAAAACGAGACCTGTTGTTCACTCATAAGGGAACCCTCCAATTTAATTATTAAACCCCGGGGGGTATTTTCTATTTTTAATCATACTACTGCTTTCAGGAAAATGTCAACAAAATATTTCGTCAGGAATTATCGTAAATTTATTTTTTAAGATAAATAAATGCCCGCAATATGGGGCAGAAGGCAGCTTACATGTTATTATTGACAGCGAAAAAATACTATAGTATTATGAAACAAACCAGGGAAGCGCCATGGACGTAAACTATTGTTATAAAACAGGGAGGTGTTTGGAATTGTCATTAACCGGGCAATTGAAAGAGCTGGTCATAGTTGGTTCAGGGGTTGCTGCAAGGGGTATTATGCAGTCATTAAAAGTTATGGAGGAGGATATTTCCATTACAGTGATTAGAAAGCAGCCTTCTCAAGTAGTACCCTGTGCCATACCTTATGTTTTTAAGCGCCTTACTCCTGATGGTATAAAGATTGGAGATAATAACTGGGAAGAAGCAGGGGCAAAGATAATTGACGCTCAGGTAGGGGAAATTGACAGAGAAAATCAAAAGGTGGTAATTCAAGACGGGTCTACAGTAAGATACGACAGGCTTATACTGGCCACAGGCGCAGACCCGATCAAACCCCCGGTAGAAGGAATGGATTTAGAGGGTGTTTATTTTGTGGAAAAAGATCCGGCTCTTTTGTCAGAGCTCCAGGAAAAAGTAATGAAGTCACGGCGGGTAGCTATTATTGGTGGAGGCTTTATAGGTGTGGAACTGGCCGATGAACTTGGAAGACTGGAGCACCTGGAATCCATAGATCTGGTGGAAGTGGAGAAGCATTTGCTGCCGCGGGCATTTGACAGCGATTTTTCAGAGGCGGCTGAAAAGAGCCTGGGAAGTAAAGTAAATCTACACCTGGGGGATAAAGTAGAAAAAATCCAGGGAGAGGTAGAAGTAAAAAGTGTTTCTCTGGCCGGGGGTAAAGAGATATCAGCCGACCTGGTAATATGCGCTATCGGTGTATCCCCTAATACTTCACCGGCCAGGGATGCCGGCCTTGTTTTAGGTAACGACGGTGGTATTATAGTTGATAACTATTTTTATACCTCGGATCCATTGATTATGGCATGCGGTGACTGCACTACCAAAATATCCCTGGTGGACGGAAGAGAAGCAGGGATAAGGCTTGCCTCTACTGCCGGCCGGGAAGGAATTATTACAGGTATGAACCTGCAAGGAAAGTTAATGGCTCAACAGAAGGGAGTTATAAATAATTTTAGCACCAAAATAGGAGCCACCGTGCTGGGAGCGGCGGGGATGAAAGAAGAAGATGCCGTATTAAACAACTACGATATTGTTACCTCCAGCGGTGTATTCCCCAACCGCCATCCGACGGGTTTCGATGATGTTGAAGAAAATTACGTAAAGCTTGTATTTAACAGAATAGACGGGAGGCTTTTGGGCGGTCAAGTTATGGGAGAACACAGTGTGGCTGAGCTGGTTAACTTGATTGGAACGGCAGTCCAGGAAAACATGACCGCTTTTCAGCTGGTTTCCAATCAGTATGCCACTCATCCGCTTCTTACCACCGGGCCAACAGGGTATCCCTTGTTGAAGTTATCCCTGGATGCTTTCGAGGGTATTGGCAAACAGGTGCCAGTAAATAAAACAGGGTAACAGCATTCGAGCAAAGCATTCCAGGGAGATAATTTGCTGGAACAGGAGTGCCCCAGAAGCGAGCCTTTAATAAAAAATTATAAGCAAGCAGGAAAAATATAAATACTTTTAAAAGAAGTGAGGTGAATAGTATGCCGCTGTACGAATTTAAGTGCCAGAAGTGTGGAGAAGGTTTCAGTGTACGAACTTCTATAACCGGAAGGAAAAATGTCAAGTGTCCTGAATGCGAATCAGGTGAAGTTAAGCAAAAGCCAGGTGGTATGTTTTTCAATTTTAGCAACCGGGGGTGTGATGCCCCGCCACGTGGAGGCTTCAGTTGAAGGTAATTATATTACAAGTGCCGTAGGCACTTGCAGGTACCTGGAAGTATCAAAGAGGAGTGAGGGAGCAGTTATGGAAGATACATCTATTTCTAAAGGCATCAGGACCATAAAAGTTCTCCCGTGGGGTCTTGAAGTTGAATGCCCCACGGGAGAGACTCTGATGAAAACATTAAACCGGGCGGGGATATATTTTAAAAACTCCTGTGAAAGAAGCGGTTCTTGTGGAAGGTGCAAAGTAAAAGTATCTTCGGTTGACGGGGAAGATTACAAGGAGTTGCTTGCATGCAAGACAAGGCTGGACAAAGACGCCCTGGTGGAGGTGCCCCCAAAAAACGTGATGGAGGATTAAAAAGGCAACAATATAGAGGTTTTATTTAAAATATATAAAAAAAGTGTTGCCTCAAGCCCGAGGATATAGTATATAATTAGAAGGGGAAGAAAAGTATACTATATTCTCGAAAAGGAGAAAATAATGTTCAGGGGAGAACAAATACGCAGCCTACGGGAAGAAAAGAAAATGTCACTCTCGGAGCTGGCTAAAAAAGCAGGCGTGTCGGTCTCATATTTAAGTGAGGTGGAAAGAAGCTGCAAAGTTCCTTCATTAAACGTGATAGAAAAACTTTGCGATGCTTTAAATATTTCATCCCGCGAATTTATTCAAAAAGAAGAAGCCAGGAGCGGCCAGTGTATTTACATTGGTCAGAGGATAAGATTAAACCGTGAAGAAAAGGGGATGACGCAAAGCGACCTGTCACGTTTAACCGGTCTGTCTCTTAGCTACATATGTGAAATAGAAAGAGGGAATGTTTTTCCGTCAGTTTCTGCGTTGAATCATCTGGCATCAGCCCTCCGGGTTCCGGTGAAAAGTTTAATGGTGTCACCCGGCTCGCTGGGAAAAAAGTTGCGCGATTTACGTGAAGAGCATGACATGAATCAGGCACAACTTGCCCGTCAGGCCAGTCTATCACACGGCTTGATTGGTCAGCTGGAACGTGGTAAGGTTCAGCCTTCCATAAAAACGCTGGAAAAACTGTCGGAAGCCTTAAACGTATCTCCCTGCTACCTGGTAGCCGAGGAAGATGATTTGCAGGAATTAATTAATCTTTTGACGCCGGAAGTAAGGGAGATGTTGCAAGATTCAAAGGTGCAGTCCGTGCTGCGTGCACTCCGCAGCTGCAGCCAAAAGGAAGTGCGTTTTATACTGGATTTTATAATGATGTTCAAGCAGTCGGATTTCTGCAAATAGTCTTGGACTTGCGGACCAGCATTCACAAATACATAATAAGTGATTTAATTAATAAATTTAGGAGAATGGGTAAAAACCGTTCTCCTTTTAATTTGCAAATAAACTATCATTTTGAGATAAAGATTCTTTCCTTAAAAAAGAAGGTATTGGTGTATTATTATAGAAAAGAAATATTCAGTCACCGTTTTGTTAATATTAAATATATTCTTAACAAATATTAGTAAATTAAATATGTTTTGTTACACAAGGAAGAAAAAAGAATGAGTTTTTAAATTTTAAATGCAAGGAGGTGAATTAGCACTAAGGTATTATTGTGTACCATCTGGCTTACAATTAAAACTTAAAAGAAAGGAGAAGTGGTTATTATGCTCAATGAAGGCAGGGAGCAATGGAAAGCCAGAATTGGATTTGTATTAGCTGCAGCAGGTTCGGCCATAGGACTCGGTAATATCTGGAGATTTCCTTACGTCATGGGTGAACAAGGAGGAGCTGCCTTTTTAATTATCTATATTATTGCCATCATCCTGATTGGTTACCCTGCAATGGTAACGGAAATTTCCGTGGGCAGGTCAACTCAGAAAAACCCGGTGGGAGCTTTTAAAGCCCTTGCACCAGGTACCCCGTGGTGGCTGGTAGGGGCGTTGGGTGTTTTAACCGGTTTTATAATCTTAAGTTACTATTCCGTGGTAGCCGGCTGGTCCCTCTCTTACATTGTCAAATCTTTAGTGGGCTTCCCCTCTGATCCGGAAATGGCTGCTCAGCTTTTCGGGGATCATATTGCCGGTGTGGCTGAGCCAATAATTGCACACCTGGTATTCATGGCTATAACCATTGGTGTTATTGCCGCAGGAGTAGTAAAAGGAATTCAAAGAGTAGTAACCGTATTAATGCCGATACTTGTAATACTTTTGCTGGTGGTTATAGTAAGGTCGGTCACCCTGGCGGGGGCCGGTGAAGGATTGAGCTTTATGTTCACCCCCGACTTCGGAGTTATAACGGGTGAAACCTTTTTAAGCGCCATTGGACAGGCCTTTTTCACCTTGAGTCTCGGCATGGGTGCCATTCTAACCTATGGTAGCTACCTTTCCAGCCAGGATGATATCCGCAAGAGCAGTGTGGAAATAATTGGGGCGGACACCGCCCTGGCTGTTTTGGCAGGGATTGCTATATTTCCGGCGGTATTTGCCATTGGTTTGCCGGTGGATGATGGTCCCGGGTTAATATTTGTTACCCTGCCGGCGGTTTTTGCAGAAATGCCGCTGGGAAGCGCTTTTGGTTTTATCTTTTTCCTGCTTCTTTCCATTGCTGCATTAACCTCGGCCATTTCACTGTTGGAAGTGGTTACCGCTTATTTCGTAGACGAGAAAGGCTGGCCCCGGAAGAAAGCAGCCGTGCTAATGGGTATCATAATATTTTTGGTTGGTGTACCTTCCGCCCTTCATGCAGGCGTGCTGGGGGATGTTAGCCTGGCAGGCATGTCCGTCTTTGACGTCTTTGACTTCGTAGCCGATAGCGTAATGCTTCCCCTCGGCGGTGCATTGACTGTCTTTTTTGCCGGTCATATCTGGGGTGTTAACAACTTGATGGATGAAGCCAACAAGGGAACGGTAAAGGGTAAGATAGGCACCTGGATTATTCCTTTTGTCAAGTATATAATACCACTGGCAGTAATAGTGGTAATGATAATAGGAATTATCCAAACTTTTGCAGACTAATAAAAGAGAAATTAAAGTAGTTTCTTAAAAAAACAGAATTAAAATTTAACATGTTATTAAAGGAGCTGGATCGGGGTAAAGTGACCGGTTCAGCTCCTTTGCATATAAAGGTACATATATGGATTTTAATTACTTGCAGATATTAGAAATCTGGCACATTAACGGTGGTTTTAAAAAAGTAACAAGGTCTTTAATGAGTTATTACAGGAAAAAGCCAGGAAGTGTAGAAAACACTACAATAAGCTGCTACAAACATAAAGTCGCTACAAACATATTTTATAACCTGTATACCAGTAATTGTACCTTTAAATTAAACAAATAAAAAGAATAAATTTCCATATAATAATCCAGACAGGAGGTAGAATATTTTGCGTTTGCTGCACCTGGCGGATCTGCACCTGGGGTGGGAACCGTCGTATCTGCCCGAAGAAAAACGGAATATGCGGCGAAGGGAAAGGGACAGCCTGATAGAAAAGGCGGTTGATTTTGCTCTTACCCCGGCCAATGATATACACGCAGTTTTGATAGCAGGGGACCTTTTTGAGAATTACCGCCCGGAAGACAAACTGGTTCAGCACGTCATGACGCAGCTTCGACGGCTTACCGGCTCTGGAATACTGGTAGTGACTGTTCCGGGAAACCATGACGAGATTACATACCGGGATTCAGTTTACCGAAAACACGGGGAAGCCTGGCCGGGAGAACTGGTACGGAATCCCATGCCGAAACTTGCGGTTTCCCGGGAAATTAACGGTGTTCCGCTACATCTTTATTCCCTGGCTTATACCGGGGGACTTACCCGTCCCGAAGCCATAGAAGAGTTTCCCCGGGAAGATACCGACGGGATCCACCTGGCTGCCTTTCACGGTTCCCTTGATTGGGAAGGTCTCCCTGACAGGAGTCTTCCCCTGTTTTCTTCTCAGCTGGCTTCTGCAGGGTATCACTACGTTGCCCTGGGGCATTACCACCGCAGCATGGAGAAACAAACAGGAAAGGGAAAGGCTGTTTATCCCGGGGCGGTGGAGTTTAAGAGCTTTATTGACCCGGGCACGGGGAAATTTACCGTGGTGGAACTTAATGAGAACGGCGGTGTTAAGTTGGAGAAAGAAAAAGTTGAAGTCCGCCCCCACCTGCAACGTCAGATTGACCTATCAGTTTTATCCGAACCGGAAGAATTGTTAAAGGAATGCCGGAAATCAGGTGATAGGGAAACCATGTTGCGCCTGGAGCTAACCGGCACTCCTTTCTTTCCGGTGCATCTGGAAAACCTGGAAGAACAGCTGGCGGACGATTTCTTCTACGTGGAGATAAGTAACAGGGCGAAGTTTTTCGAGGAAAGTTTTGTGGAAAGCGTTGCACGGGAAGCTACGGTACGGGGCGCTTTCATTCGCCGTATGCAAAAGCGCCGGGAAGAAGCAAGTGGGGAGAGGGAAAAAACAGTACTGGAGCAGGCCATGTTAAAAGGTCTGGCAGCCCTGGAAGGAAGTGATCCGGAATGAGTGCAGGGTATCCGGTAACACTGGAGAAGTTGATACTGGAAGGGTTTGGCCCCTACCGGGAACCGGTGGAATTTGAGTTCACTTCGGGGATTAACTGTTATGTACAGGAAAACGAAAAGGGAAAAAGCACCATGGTGGCGGGACTGATAGCCACCCTGTTTGGTTTGTCCCACCGTCAGCGTACCCTCTCTCCCTATACCCTGGAAAGGTTCCGCAACTGGGAGCAACCTTCCCGCTGCCGGGGTGAAGTAATATTTACAGCAGGAGAGCAGCACTACCGGGTTTGCCGGGATTTTGATTCCCACCGGGTGGAGCTGTGGCAGTTGGACCGGAAGGCTGAAGTAAAAGATAGCGGAAGTTTTGAAACCCTGCGGATGGGAACAGGAGATGTCCTCCCTGCAGGTAAGGAAGAAGAGCCAGACGGGCACCTTTTGCTGGAAGGAACACATAATCCCGATGCACACCGACCTTTGAAGGAATACGAAGAAAAGCTACAGCAAATACTTGGTATGGGAAGCCGCCAGTTATTCGGGGATACATTCTGTGTGGAACAGCCACTCCCCGAACCGGACCGCTTGAGTGATGAACTGCAGGGGTTGCTCTCCGGTGGGAAAGGAACTGCTTTTTCCGGTGCCCTGGGGAAGCTGGCGGAAGGTTTGAAAAAGTTAACCCGGTTTGCCGGACCCAATGACCGGGGAGTCACCGGGAGAAACCTCACCAAAGAAGGTGAGTTAGAGAGGCTGGAGGGGCGGATCCGGGAACTGGAAGAGAAAATACAAAACGCCAGGGAGGCGGCGGATTCACTGGTTGATGTACAGGAACAGTTGGGGCGAGTCGAAGAAGAGCTCAGAGAAAAAAGTAATGAGCTGGATAAAAAGGAGAAAAGCAGGAAAGCCCTGTCAGACTGGCAGAATCTGCGCAGCGAATACCGGACCGCCGCCCGGGATCGGGACAGGCTCAAAGAAGCTACCCGTCAGGCCGGGGATTTAAAAGAAAAAATCAGGTTGCTGACAGAAGAGGTGGAACGTGAATATCCCGAATTTAGTTCTACCTCTCCGGAAACGGGGGATAAGCTAAATGAGCTGGTAAACCTGGACAGGCAGACAGGGGAGAGGGAAGAGAACCAAAACGCTATTGAACATGAGTTGCAGACAGTTGCCCGTTGGCTGGAAGAGCTAAAACAGGATAAGCTAAATTATACCGGATGGGAGCACCTGGGTGCAGACCCCGTAGAAAAGCTTAAATACGACAAAAGCCGTGCAGAAAGCTGCTTGCGAGAATGGGAGCAGTTCAAGCGGGACGTAGAGGAGATGGAGAAGATTAACCGCGAACTGCAGGAGAAATATTCGGTTTTTGAGAATGCTTCCCCACGGGAACTGGAGGAAGCCGAGAATTATCACCGGAGGTACGGGGAGCTTAGCGCTAACGCAGAGCGGTTTTGTCGTGAACAGCAGCAAGCTGAAGCAAAAGTAGATGAATATCAGCAAGCTTGTGTTCTCATGGAACAAAAGTATTCCGATCTGGATAACCTGCCCGGGGAGATAGAAGAAGTCGCACAGGCTGCTGAGGAGAAGCTGGAAACGATGCAAACCTTGCGCCATCTGGAAAAAAGAAGCGAGGAGCTTTCCGGCAAAGTGTCTGTGCCGGCAGTTCTGCGCGCCGGTGGTGCAATGGTGCTTTCGCTGCTTGCGGGAGTATCGCTGTTTGTTGCTACGGCCAATGTTACTTTATTACTTGCGGTATTGCTGGTTTCCGCTCCCCTTGGTGCATGGCTGGCCGGTGCAATTTACGGAACAACTGTTTCCAGGGAGCGCAAGGAGCTGGAAGAGGTTTATGGAGAAATACTGCGCCTCCGGGATTCCTTTACTGCGCTGGATAACAAGCTGGGTGAATATGCGGCTGATGATGAAGCCCGGCTGGGTGGACTTTTGCAGAGGCTGCGTCAGCTGAAAGAAGAACGTGAACGACTAAAAGAAAAAGCCCGGGAGTTGCCGGGCGATGAAGAGTTGGAACAAATACGCCAAAAGTGCAGAAGTGCAGAAGAAGAACTGGAACAATTCCGGCAGAGAATGCGCCCTTTTACTGCATCTTTTAATGATGTGCCGGTGGCACTTAACCGATGGCGTACCCTGCGGAAAAAAAAGAAGGAACTGGAGGAAAGGCGCAGTAATTTTGCCGTAGAAAAACTGGGCTGCAGCCCTGAAAAAGCCGACAGCGTAAACCCGCTCTCGGAAAACGTGGCCGGGGAGTGGCAAGAAACCGCCCGTTTTATGCAAATTGCAGGGCAGGAAAGTTCTTGCGGAAGCGTGGGGGAGTTGGCCCTTAATTTAAAGGAGCTAACTGAAGATTGGTGGAAGCAACAGGAAGAAAATGCCCGGGAAGTGGCCCGCTTGAACAGCGAAATAAGCAGCCTGGAGAGTAAAGCTGTTTCCTTGGAAAGCCGCCTGGAGGAGGAGAAAAAGAAACTGCAAGAACTGTTGGCACTTAAAGAGGAGTATTCCCGTTTGCCGGGGATTTCCCGGGTGTTGGAGAAAAACGGGCAAAATGCTGCGGCGGCACTTGAACGGTGGAAACAGATGCAAGAGAAACTAAAAGAAAAAGAAAGCCTGGATATAAGGCTAAATACCCTGCTGCAAAATTACGGGGTGGATGATGTGGAAGAGCTCCAGGGTCAGTATTCCATGGCCGAAGATAATGTGAATATGCGTCTTTCCAGATGGGAAGAACATGTTAACAATAACCCTGGATTGCCGGGTATAAACCAGGCTGAAGACCTGGAACAGGTAAACCGTTACCAGGAGAAGCTGGAAGAAGAAATAGCCAAGCTGCAGGAGCAGAAAGAAAGCCTGGAGAAAACACGCAGCGAATTAATCAAGCGACAGGCTGCCCTGGAAGGTGAAAACCCGGTAAATATTGCCGCTGCTGAACTGGAGCTGCAGGAGTTCAAGCAGAAAAAAGAAAACATGGAGATAAGTGCCGATGCCCTGGAACTGGCTTACAAGGAGCTGGAGTTGGCCATTAACGAATACAGCCGCACCTATAAAGAGCGGCTGGAAGAGAAAGCTTCTTCTTATTGTCAAGAAATTTCCGGGGTCAACAAAAGGAAAGTAATCCTGGGCGATGATTTCAATCTTCAACTACAGGAAGAAGGGCGAATCTGCGGCGTGGATCATCTCAGCAAAGGAGCCCGCGATCAGCTTTATCTGGCCCTGCGCTTTGCCGTGGCGGACCTGCTTTCTGATGAGATAAAAATCCCTTTAATTTTTGATGATCCTTTTACCAGCAGTGACCAATGGCGCCTGGAGAATATTTACCGCATTTTATGCCAGCATTCTCAGGAGCGCCAGTTTATACTGCTCTCCCATGCAGAAACTTTTACCGCGTGGGGAGAGCAAGTAAAAAAAAGAAGCCCATGAGCTATAAATCATGGGCTTCTTCGGGTCCAAGGTTTTTATAGTCGAAAACCTTGTTTTCCCAGGTTCTTATAGTAATCTTACCTTTACCCATGCTGATCAAGTATTCCGGAAGCATGGGTGTTTTTCCGTTTCCTCCCGGTGCGTTGACCAGAAAAGTAGGAATGGCCAATCCAGAGGTATAGCCGCGAAGCTTTTCCATTATTTCCAGCCCATCTTCCAGGCGGGTCCTGAAGTGGGAAGTTTCCCGCACTTCCTTGGCATGGAAGATATAATACGGGCGTACCATGATTTTTAACAGTTCGTGATTGAGCTTTTTCATAACATGAGGGTCATTGTTAACCCTGTTTAGCAGCACCGCCTGGTTGCCAAGGGCAACCCCGGCCCTGGCAAGTTTTAAACATGCTTCTTTGGCGTCAGGTGTTACTTCCAGTGGGTGGTTAAAGTGAGTGTTTATATAAACCGGGGGGTGCTTGGATAAAATATCCAGGAGTTCGTTGTCTATCCGGTAGGGGAGGGTCACAGGTGTCCGGGTTCCCAGCCTTTTGATTTCTACGTGGGGAATCCGGTCCAGCTCTCCCAAAATCCAGTCTATAGTTTTATTATCCAGCATAAAAGCGTCGCCGCCGGTTAAAAGGATATCTCTGATTTCTTCATTATTCCAAACGTAGTCAAGTGCTTTTTCCAACTCCTCTTGTGGGGTAGGCTTATCCACTTCTCCGATATTGCGGCGCCGCTGACAGTGCCTGCAGTACATGGCACACTGGTTGGTTACGTTGATAATCAACCGGTCCGGGTAACGGCGAGTAACTGCAGGTGCAGGAGACGTATGCTCCTCATCCATGGGATCATAATCTCCCATGGTATCGTAATATTCCTGTATAGAGGGTATGCACTGAAGACGAACCGGGTCCAGCGGGTTTTCAGAATTAATCAGGCTCAGGTAATAAGGAGAGGCGGCCCACCGGAACCTGGAACCCGTAGTATTAATTTCTTCGTATTCTGTTGTGGAAAGTGACAGGAGTTTGTGCAGGTAGTCAGCATCGGTTATCCTGTTGCGAAGCTGCCATTTCCAGTCGTACCACTCTTCATTGGAAGCTCCCATGGTTTCCTGTATATTTTTCTGGTTTTCTTTGATGCGATCCCATTCAGTAAAACCGGTGGAGATATGGGGGGCTGCTTCCAGGTAGTCCGAAATTCTTTCTTTAAGTTCTTCGGCTCTTTTTGCGGAAATCTCCCGGCTTTTGTTTTCTTTGTTGATGCTCACCAGGAAACACCTCCTTTGGGCTCATTTTAAAATTATTCGCAAAAAAATATTAAAATAAAATAGAAAAAGAATCAAGTTTGTTTACAAAAATTTAAAATATAAGCAGCATTTCCAGGAGCTTATCTTATAAGAGGTAAATATATTTATATTGTAGAATATTAATTTAATGACCAGCATGTAAACTCTTACCTGAAAAAACAGCTTTTAATTTATAAATAACGGGGAGATAAAGATCTCCCCGTTATTTAGTTTTCAGAAATAGTAATCAACATCAGCATAAAAATATGAATATTAATTGACATCTGAGATATCATCTGGTAAATTATTGTCAAAAGCAGCCGGAAGGTGGTATTTGTGGAGAAACGAGTCAGTCCGGTAAAAGAGTTAAGGGAAAAGATAGGGGTGAGCCAGCGCGAGCTGGCGGACGCACTGGGTGTGCACCATGCCCTGATTGCCAACCTGGAAATGAATGTGTTGTCCCTGGATGATGCAGACGAGGAAACAAGGGGAAAAACAGGCAAGGTTTTTGAGAAGCTATCCCACTATACCGGTATACCCCGGGAGGAACTTATCAAACAGCAGAAGCAGTGCACAGAAAAACAGCAAGTATCAATGAGGGAACGTGTGTTGGAGCTATTAAGTGAAGTAACGGAAAGGCTGACGGGAAGCGGAAAAATTGAAAGTGGCAGCGATGCGGATCTTGTTATCCGCAAAATAGACAAGGCCTGCCTGGAAAATGGAAATTGCAGGAGCCCTTTACAGCTTATCAGGGAAGCCGGAGGTGTTACTCAGCGACAGATAGCCCAGGCAGCCGGTGTATCCCAAACCCTGGTTGCGCGTATAGAATCCGGTGAGCTTTCTTTTGCCGGCTTAAACAAGGGTTATAAAATAATGGAGCTCCTTATGAACGGTATGGGTGTATATCATGCGTCTAAAGGAAAAGCAAATTTGGACCCTTCGGAGATAGAAGAATCTATCCAGGAAATACAGGACGAGTTCATGCAGAAAGCTGTAGAAACAAACAAAAAGAAAGTAGAATCTGCATTCTATAAATTGAGAAAGGATAAAAACTTTTAAGCCCTGGCAAGTCTATCAGGATATTATTTAAGGGCAGTGGTATTAGTGAAAAGATGCGCAGGTTTACTTTAGACAGGAGGGAAAGGAATTATGGCTGATTTGGCTGTATCGAAAAAACCGGAAAGGGTTCCTGCAGGGTGTGCTGCCTGCGTGGACGTGGAAACCACCGGATTGAACCCAGGCAGGGACGAAGTAATTGAACTTGCTATGGTATTGTTTACTTTTGACCGGGTAAATGGAAACATCCTGGAGGTGGTGGAGGAGTATACCGGCCTTAGGGAGCCTTCATGCCCCATAGGAAGAAAAGCTCGCGCGGTACACGGAATTTCCTTGCAAGAAGTCCAGGGCTGCAACCTGGATGAAAAAAGAGTAAATAGAATTCTTTATGAGGCAGAATTACTGGTAGCCCATAATGCCGCTTTTGACTTTAATTTCGTTTCTAGGTTGTTCCCTGCAGCAGTGGACAAGCCCTGGTATTGCTCTATGAAAGGAATTAGTTGGAGCAGGAAAGGTGTCAGATCAAAATCGTTGGAGAGGTTGTTGCAGGCGCACGATATCAAACTGAATATGTCACTTCACCGGGCAGGTAGTGACGTACAGGGAGTGGTTAAGCTTTTATCCATTTGCGACGAAAGCGGAAAGGCTTATTTCCAGGAGATGCTTACATACGGGCCAATCAAATAGCCGTACCATTTCAAGATAATGACATTAGGGGCACCTGTGTCTGACCCTTGTATAAAGAGGTGTAATCTTGTGGTATTTTGAAAACTTATGACTTGCAATAAATTCTAACTATTGGTAGAATTAAGGTATATTAGCAATTAATGATACCTAAGTAAACTCTTTAAAGTTTTGATAGTTGTCTACATATGATAGATCTCCCTTGCTTGAAAAAATGTAACTACACGGGTTTTTCTGCTGTGCTACTGGAGACGGCTGTCTTCTTGTCTTGCTTATTGGCACCCCGATAGTTACTAAAAATTACTTTTAGGGTGATTTTGAGTGCTGGGTCCCTGTAAAACTCTGCTGGAATGTGAAGAGTTGCTTCGAGGCCGGGTCAAGGAAGTGAGATACCTGGGTGAACTCGATCTTAATGAGTTAGATCACGCCAAATTATGCAACCTGGTAAAAGATCTCAAGGGCAATCTCAAAGAAAAGACAGATTATTTGTTGGAACATGCTCCCACTACATTTGTTTACTATCTGTTGTGTATGGGTATTTTTGAGTATAAGGGTGACTACTGGTCGCCGGTCAGAAGGCATATGAATGGTCTGGACCGGAGCTGGCGTAGTCGTTGGGGAAAGGCTTTTTGGGATTTTTTATTCGAGAATAATCTTCCTAGAATAGACAACGTACAGAAAAATCGTTTTGCAGAGAACATACTTTATCACGGGGGAATTCCCCTGAGCTGTATGAACGAGTTCATAGAAAATATTGCTCTACCGCAAGCTTTTACCAAGATGACACCCGAAAAGGTTAAAGAAAACCTGAAAAATAAAAGGGAACAAAATCTTCAAAGGGAAAAAGTAAAAATTGAAATTGAAGCACTGGAGCAGGAAAAAAGAAAGTGGGAGCAAGAGCTGGACAGGCTGTATTGGATAAAAGAAAAAAGTGCAAAAACGCATCCCGGTAATTCTACCATACCACAGCAGGAAAAAGGAGACCGGGATAATCAAGACCAGCTTTACTTGCAGGTAGATAAAATCAAAAACGATTTAAAAGCTGCCAGGGATAAAAAAAGGCAGCTTCAGGAAAAGCTGGAGCAGTATCGTGACCGGGAGGATAACCACCAGGAAAGTAACATGGAACTGTACAGCGATATGGCGATGGAAGAAGAAGAGAATGTTTATAGCAGCGAAGCAGAAGAGGATAAAGATAAACCCTTAACCGAACAAATACACGAACTGAAAAGAGCCCAGCAGGATTGTAAAAACGAGCTGGCCAGGTTGCTGGTAGATTTAAAACAAACCGCGAAAACCAGGTGTAATGTTGCTTTCTTGTTTGGAGATATTCCCTGGAGCTTACTGGTGGAGAAGTTTAAAGATTATTTTTATCGAAAGAGAAGTCTTCAAGATTTAAGGATAAAAAAAGAGGAAATGGAAAGCATGAGGTTTAACCCCGGCTTTGCTTTTTGGGCGGGCGGGGTATTGATTTTGACAGGTGCTGCAATAAATGTAATGTACCATTTGCCGCCCTTTTGTTTGCTCATCACGGTAACGGGTGGGGTGCTGCTTCTCTTAAATTTCCGGCGCTTTCTAAGGGAGTTGTCTGCCGGTCGTGAAAAGAAAATGCGCATAAAAGAATTAAGCAGGCAGATTCTCGATGAAAAAAATTTACTGGCGGAAATGGAGAATAATTTAATTGAAATCTCCCGGGATTTCCCCCGCCCTACAGCCTTGCTGTCACTTGAAATAGAAGATTTTCCTGCTTTAGAGCGCCTTCTTAAGTTAACCCAGAAGCACCAGTACCTTAAAAATAAAAAAGAGATGAAAATAAAGTACCGTGAAAGAGCGGGGCTGGCTGCAGTAAAGCATGGAGGGGAAGGAGCCCCGGAAGTAGAATCTTCTGTTATCAAGGAGACTGCCGCAGAAGAAAAGAACCAAAATATTATGCGGCAAAATGAGCTTGAAGAAGATGCCCGAAATATTAAACAACAAATTGAAAGGATTGAAGAAGAAGAAGAAAAGCTAAAACAAATGTATTTAAAATATAAGGAAGAGGCTGCTGCATCATCAACTCAGGGAAAGGAGCAGGAAGTAACAAATCCAGAAAATATGACTACGTTGCCGGAGAAGAAAGAATCGATTGCAACTCTCCTCGATGATTACCTGGAAGATGTAAGAACTCGCCTTCAACTGGAGCCGGGGGATGTGGAAAATGTAGAAAATCTGGAAGAAAAACTGAATCACCTTATAGAGCTGCATGATAGAAAAATAAAAGAAAGACAAAAAGATTTACGTAGTTTTTCTCCGGTTTATACCGATACAGATGAAGCAGTAAGGAGATTCGTTTTATACGGGGACGAGTGGGCCGAAGAATGGGTGGCAGGTGTAGTAGAGATGATAAAGTCACTGCTGGATAAAGGAGGTATATCTGACCCGGATCAAGAAGTAGAACTGCCTCAGAGGGTGGCAGATAGTATTATGAGCTGGTGGAAAAGTTAAATTTTTGGTATATTTATTGATAGCAACTTTGCACTTATGAAGCTCTCGATTTAAATCATTTATGCAATATTTGTACATAAGGAGCTTTTCATGGAAACAGGTATTCCCCACACACAGGAGCTACTTTTTCAAGATAGTGACAAAAGAGGTATGCTGGAGTTGAATGATGTTTTAAACAAGATCATAACCGGAGAAGCGGTTGAATATCTTTCACGCCTGCCTGATAGTTCAATAGATATGGTTTTTATTGACCCTCCGTATTTTTTACAGCTCCCTTCCCGGGAATTAAGAAGGTGGAATGTAAAAACAACCGTGGAAGGTGTAAATGATACGTGGGATAAATTTGCTTCTTTTGAAGAATACGACCGGTTTATTTATTCCCTCCTTGGTGAAGCAAGAAGAGTCATGAAGCCTTCGGCTACTATATGGGTTATTGCGACATATCACAGCATTTTTCGTATAGGTAAAACAATGCAGGACCTGGGTTACTGGATTTTGAACGACGTAATATGGCTTAAAAACAATCCCATGCCCAACTGGCTGGGCGTTCGTTTCACCAATGCTACGGAAACTCTTATTTGGGCGGTAAAATCGCCGGAAGCCAAGAATTATATTTTTAACCGGGATTATGCCCGGGAATTTGGAGAAGGAAAGGTAGGCGCCAATGTCTGGCGTCTTCCCCTGTGTAGTGGAAAAGAAAGGTTGAAGGCGGATAACGGGAAAAAGCTTCATTCTACCCAGAAGCCTTTGGAGCTTTTACGGCGGGTTATCCTAACTTCTACCATGGAAGGAAATGTGGTCCTGGATCCCGTAGCCGGGGTAGGAACTACCGGGGTAGCGGCCAGGGCACTCCATCGCAATTTTGTTATGATTGAACTCAATCCTTCTTACGTGGAAGGTGCAGTCAAACGTTTTTCTGAACCGGTCAAATTTAAACATAAATCTGTCAAGAGGAGTAAAGATATTTAATTTGTCCACCTGGGGGATAATCAGGATAAGTAGAAAAGCCTGGCGTGGATTTGGCAGAAGTAATTTAAAAGTGCGTTTCATTATTATTTAGCTTTTTTCCATAAAAGTATGATGCCAGAGGAGAAAGATTAAAATTGTCCAGATTTTGCGGCTACGGTCCGCACTCCCCCGCATGTGCTCCTGAAAAAGACTGTTCACCGCGTTTTTTTCAAAATACCTGCCTCCTTCAGTTTCCATTAAAGTAAAAAAGAAATTCCTAAAGTCTTTTCGCCTGATCCATTCCCTGGTGGGAACGGGAAAGCCCCGCTTGGTCCTTTTAACCGTGGAAGAAGGTAATAAATCCTTAAAAGCTTCTCTCAAGGCCAGCTTGGTGGTTTTCTTTTTGACCTTATACCTGGTAGGAATTGTAGCAGCCAGTTCGAAAAGCTCATGATCCAGGAAAGGAGCTCTTAATTCCAGTGAATTGGCCATGGTCATTTTATCAGCTTTAAGGAGAATATCTCCTGGTAGCCAGGTGTGCAGGTCAATATACTGCATGCGGGTAATTTCCTCCAGATCTTTTATGCGGGCATAGAAGGGATCGGTAATACGGAAAGGATCTGGCATTATCCCTGTTTTAAGCAGTCCCGGAAGTTCATGAGGCTCAAAAATCCTGGCATTTCCCAGGAACTTTCTTTCCAGGGGGAGTTCTCCTCTTTTTATGAAATTTTTGCCGGGCACTCCATCAGGGAGGTATTCGGAGTATCGTTTTAAAACGCGTCGCAGCGGCCCTGGTATTCGTCTATATGGGGCCAGTGAGAGGGGCTCCCGATAAATACCGTAACCTCCAAATACTTCGTCGGCGCCTTCCCCGGAAAGGCTTATAGTTATATCCTGTGCGGCCATTCTCGCTACAAAGTACAGGGAGATGGCTGCCGGATCAGCCACGGGTTCATCTAAATGCCAGGCCAGCCGTGGGAGGTGTTCCAGGAAATCTTCTGGAGTTATCATGTATTCACTGTGTTCGGTGCCCAGGTAATTTGCAGTTTCTGAAGCAGCCGTTAATTCACTGTATTTCTTTTCTCCGTAGCCTACACTGTACGTGCGAAGTTTTTCCTGTTGCCGGACCATTGCTGCGATAATGGTAGAATCAATTCCGCTGCTTAGAAAGGCGCCCCGGGGGACATCACTTTCCAGATGGAGCTGAATTGTTTCTTCGAGCTTGTTTCTTATGCGCTCGGTATAATAGGAGAGAGGTTTTATGTCAGTATCAGGACGAAACTCCGGCTTCCAGTATTGATTAATTCTAACCGGATTACCTTTTTCTTTAATAAAGTAGTGGGCGGGGGGTAGTTTGAAGACGCGGGAAAAAATGGTCCTGGGTTCCGGCACGTACTGAAATACCAGGTAATCAAGGAAAGCTTCAAAATTGAGGCTTTTATGGAAAGTATTTAAAGCCAAAAATGATTTAATTTCCGAGGCAAAAGCAAAAGTGTGTTTGCCTGGAAAATAATAAAAAGGTTTAATTCCAAACCTGTCTCTGGCTCCAAAAATCAACTTGTTTTGTTGATCCCAAATAACAAAGGCGAACATTCCCCTGAGTTCGTGGAGGCACCTGGTTCCTGTTTCTTCATAAAGATGCAGGATAACTTCAGTGTGACCCTGGTTCCGGAAGCGGTGCCCTTTTTTTATCAAATCACTGCGCAGGGACCGGTAATTGTATATTTCACCATTGCACATTATCCACAGGGTTTCATCTTCGTTTGACATGGGCTGTTCCCCGGAGTGCGGGTCGCTAATTTTTAGCCTTCGGAAACCCATTCCCAGGTTTCCATCCAGATAGTTTTTGCCTTCATCGGGGCCGCGGTGGAACAGGTATTCGCGCATTTGTGTCACCAGGTTTTCTTCTACCTGGTTTTCTTCCTGGAATACGCCACAAAAACCGCACAAATGAGCTTCCCCCTTATCAAGTTAATAACACGGTAATTTTGCAGATTGATGACTGCCAAAAGTGTAAGTTTCTGTTTGGTGGCTCGTTATCTTTTATAACTGCATTCCTATTGTATTCGCAAAGAAGCTTTTTGTTACAGATAAAGCTTTGGAATGTTTTTTGACAGTTTTAAATTAAAGATATTTTAAGGAATCATTTATCAGGGTTAACAGGACTAACCCTAATTATGTGCGGTTTTAAAAAGGGGATACGAGAAAATAGTGATAGAAAAAAGGGAATTGTCTATCATTATAGAAATTTTATGGAGAATAAATACTTTACAGGAGAATTATGATTCATGATAAACAAAAAAGACTTGCATTATCACATAGTTAACAATTTGCCTGATGGTTTTGCATGTTGCAAAATATTGTGGGATGAGAAGGGAGAGCCGGTGGATCATGTTTTTGAAGAAATAAACCGCGCTTTTGAAAAAATGATGGGAGTAAGCAGTGAGGAAATACTTCATCAAAAGTTGTCTGATTACTTGCCCGGAGAGAAAATTTTAGCCTTTTCCAGTATGGAGGACAATTTAAAAGGAATAGTAGAACAGGAAAAAGTTCTCTTTGAATACTATTCCAAGTTTTTGAAGAGGTGGTACGAAATAACCGCTTACCGGCATGGGGTAGAACGGGTAATAGTTTTGCTTAAAGATATTACCGGTTACAAAACGGTCCAGTTTAACCTGCACAATCAGCTGGAGTTCGAAAGGCTGGCCTCGGATATATCCTCCAGTTTGGTTAATGCTTCGTTTGACCAGTTTGACCAGCATATAACCCGGTCGCTAGAACATATAGGTAATTACTACCAGGTTGATTTCTGCTATGTGTTTGATATTGACAGGCGAAAAGAAAACATGACGCTTTCTTACTACTGGATGGCAAAAGAGGCAGATCTGGAAATTGACAATATCCAATTCATAGACTTAAAACAACTTTCCTGGGTAAAACATCATTACTCTTACCTGGAAGACCTGTGCATTACTTCAGTAGATGATCTGCCCTTTGAAGCAGAAACAGAGAAGGAAATAATGCAGAGACACGGGGCCAGGTCTGTCTTAATGGTACCCATGATATCTGAAGGATATTACCGGGGAATCCTGGGAATTACCACTTCCCGGCAGGAGATGCAGTGGACAAATGAGCAGGTTTCCCGGTTAAAGGTGCTGGCCAACGCAATTTCCAGCGCCATGAGCAGAAGAGAAGCGGAAGAGTCCTTGAAAGAAAGCGAGGAAAATTTTCGCAGCTTTGTAGAAAACGCCAGCGACCTTATTTTCACCATAGATGCCGGGGGCGTAATTCACTACATGTCTCCCAATATAACCGGTCAGCTGGGATACCAGGTCAGTGAGTTAACCGGGGTGCATTTTAGTGAGCTGGTGGACCCGGAAGACTGGGAGCAGTGCCAGGAAGCCATACGGGAACTCTTGGATAAAGAAGAACTGGAAAAGCCGGTAGAATATCGCATCAGACACAAAGAAGATAACTCTTACAGGTGGTATTCTGCAAATAGTTCTGCTCTACGGCAGAGTGCAGATACAACTCTTTTTGTTGGTATAGCCAGGGATATTACCGAGCGCAAGCAAGCTGAAGAAAAATACCGCCTTATTTTTGAAAATGCCCCCCTGGGGGTATTGGTATTTGACAGCCAGGGCTATATAAAAGCTTGCAACAACAATTACGTAGAAATAATCGGCTCTTCGCGGGAGGATTTAATAGGTTGCAATTTGCTTGATTTGCCCGATCAAAAGCTAACTGCTGCGGTGAAAGAAGCCCTGGAAGGAAAACACGGATATTACGAAGATTACTATCAGTCAGTTACCGCCAAAAAGGTAACCCCCCTGCGTATTCTTTTTGCCCCGTTCAGCGGAAAACACAGTTTATCAGGGGGTGGTATGGGCATTGTAGAAGATATAACAGAACGCAAGCGCGTTGAAGAAGAACTTAAACTTTCTGAAGAAAGGTACCGCGAGATCCTGTCTTCAGTAGAAGAAGGCTATTACGAAACGGACTTAAAAGGCAATATCACCTTTTGTAACGAATCAGCGGCGCATATTATTGGTTTTTCTAATGAAGAATTGATGCGGATGGATTACAGGGAAAGGCACAAGGACCCTGATTACGTGTATAAGGTTTTCAGTCAGGTATACAGGACCGGTCAGCCTAATCGGGGTTTTGTAATGGAAATGATATGCAAGGATGGCAACACCAAGTTTATCGAACTTTCCGTATCCCCCATCAGGGATGAGCTGGGAATGATAACCGGCTTCCGCGGTATTTCCCGGGATGTTTCCGAGCGCAAGAGGTACGAAGAACGATTAAAGTACTTGAGCCTGCACGACCAGTTAACGGGGTTATACAACCGGACATATTTTGAGAGCGAATTAAAACGACTGAGTGAAAGCAGAGAATACCCTGTTTCTCTTATCTCCGTGGACCTTGACGGTCTAAAACTGGTAAACGACACCCTGGGGCATGAAAAAGGGGACGGGTTGCTGCGGGCGTGTGCAGAAGTATTAAAGAAAGCCAGGCAGAGTCCTGCAGATGTTTTAGCCAGGGTGGGAGGAGATGAATTTGTGGTACTTCTACCTTATACCGGGAAACAAGAGACGGAAGGGGTAATGGAGAGAATAAAAAACCAGGTTAGCCTCTATAACCGTAACCAGGAACAAGATTATATCCCCTTGAGCCTTTCCATGGGAATGGCTACTGCAGAGGAAGAAAGTCGTGACCTTCACGAAATGTTTAAAGAAGCCGATGACCTCATGTACCGACACAAACTTCATAAAGGCACCGGTGCCAAGTCACAGATAATAGAGTCTCTTATGGTAACCCTGGGAGAGAGGGATTTTGTTACAGAAGGGCACGCCAGAAGGTTAGAAGAGCTTTCCCGCAAGGTCGGGGAAAAGTTAAATCTCCCGGAGAAGAAAATATCCGATTTAGTGCTGCTGGCCCAGGTGCATGACCTGGGCAAAGTAGGTGTTCCCGACAGAATTTTATTTAAGAAAGCCCCGTTAAATGATGAAGAGTGGGAAATTATGCGAAAACACCCGGAAAAAGGATACCGTATAGCACTGTCTTCCCGGGACCTGGCTGGCATAGCCGATCTTATTTTAAAACACCACGAAAAGTGGGACGGTACTGGATACCCGTTGGGCATAAAGGGAAACGAAATACCGGTAGAGTGCCGTATACTTGCCCTGGCCGATGCATATGACGCCATGACCAGTGACCGTCCTTACCGCAATGCCTTAAGCCACGAAGAAGCCGTGTGCGAATTGAAAGCGTGTGCAGGAACCCAGTTTGATCCCGAACTGGTGAAAGTGTTTCTTTCTGTATTTCACGAAGAATGACACTCTATTAGCCCTCTCTTATATGTCTCCGGCATGTTTTCAGTATAAGAAAGTGTTTTTCTAACTTTTCTCTCATATATCTTTTACTTTTATACTGCTATACTGCAGAAATTTGACATGTTTGTTCCCGGCCAGTAGTATATATATAAATGCAAATTGTTTGCAACAAACCGGAGTATTTTTAGGCGAGGTGTTTATGTCTCAAGTTATATCAAGGGGCGGAGCCATTATTTATACCAGCAATTTGTCCGTGAAGCTGGAAGGACATACGGTGCTGGAAAACATTGATATGCAGGTGGAGCAGGGTGAAGTAGTTAGTATTATAGGGCCTAACGGGGCTGGTAAGACTACTTTGCTGCGCCTTTTTTTAGGCCTGGTGGTTTACGGGAAAGGGACTGTAGAGGTGCTGGGCCGACCTCCCCGGCGTATGAAGGAAAAGAGGGAAAAGGTGGGTTATATGCCCCAGCGTCCCGAGGTATCCCCGGACGTTCCCTTGTCAGTGCTGGACGTTGTAACCATGGGAATGGTAACTTCTTCTTTAATAGGTGCACCGCTAAAATACAGCCACCGCCAAAGAGCATGCGATAGTTTAAAAAGAGTGGGGCTAATTGAAGTTAAAGACAGGCCTTTTCATACTCTATCAGGAGGTCAAAAGCAGAGGGTGTTCCTGGCCAGGGCCCTGTGTAAAAATCCTGCTTTACTGCTTTTAGATGAGCCTAATGCCGGCCTGGATCTCCCCACCCAACAGCGTTTTATGGAACTGCTGCAAGAACTGAAGGAGAGTCAAGCGTTAACCGTAGTAATGGTTTCCCATGACCTGGCGGCACTGGCCGGTTACAGTGACAGGTTGTACTGCATCAATCGCAGCATGCATGCCCACGGTATTCCCTCGGAAGTGTTAAAAAGTCCCGGGCTGGGAAATGCCTACCGCTGTGAAGTTGACCTTTTCCTTGGACAAGAGAAAGGGAGTGGGTAGATTTGCTAGAAGAAATGTTTTCTTATGGTTTTATGCAGAGGGCGATAATTGCTGCAGTTATGGTGGGCCTTTTATGTTCCCTCCTCTCTTTTTTTGTAGTCTCTAACCGGCTTTCTTTCATGGGAGCGGGAATTTCTCATTCCATGTTGGGAGGGCTGGCCCTGGGAGCGCTGACAGGTGTTACCCCCATGTATACAGGGGGTGTTTTTGCCGTGGTGGTGGCTCTCTTGGTAGGCTACATAAGCAAATATGGAAAGATGCAGCCGGACACGGTTATAGGTATATTTTTTTCCGGGGGGATGGCCCTGGGGATAACCCTTATTAGTTTTAAAGAAGGCTATTACCCCGAGCTGTTTACCCTGCTATTTGGAAACGTGTTGACGGTAACCTTTAACGATATTTATTTTCTTGGCGGAGTCATGCTGGTGGTTTTGTTCTTCCTGTTGTTTTTCTTTAAGGAACTACTTACTATTTCTTTTGATGAAGAGCTTGCCAGGGCCAACGGGCTGCCGGTTGATTACTTGTACCTGGGGATGCTGGTTTCCCTGGCAATTAGCGTGGTGGCCTCGGTAATGGTTGTAGGAGTGGTGTTGGCCTCCGCTCTCCTGGTTATTCCAGCAGCTGCAGGCCATCGTTTAAGCAACAATTTCCGCGCCATGCTGGTATGTTCTTTGCTGGTGGGGCTGTGCAGCAGTGTTGGCGGACTGGTTTTTACCTTTTATTACGATGTGCCATCGGGGGCTACTATAGTTTTGTGTGCCGCAGTATTGTTTTTCTTTTCCCTTTCTTTTAAAAGGCTGAAGTTATTTATAAAAGAAAGTTTTTTAATAGAATAAAAGTAGGTAATTCAGGGTGATTTATTAAGCATCTCTATACTGGTATAATTATAATCAAACAAGAAAGGTTTGCTGTGCCTTTACATAAGTTCCATAATAAGCTCAACAAGTTTATGCAGAGGATGATTGAAATGTATGAGAACAGTGTGGAAATGCTACTTGAAAAAACGGGCTTAAAAAAAACCGTGGGGAGAAAAGCTATTTTAAAAGTTCTGGGCGAGGCGGACAGGCCGTTAACCCGACAGGAAATATCGGAAAGGCTTCCTGCCGGGGTTAATGTTAATTTTGCCAGTATTTACCGGGCCCTGGAAGCCTTTCTAAAGGTCGGGCTGATTCACCGGGTGGAAGCCGGGGATCGGGCGGGCAGGTACGCCCTGTGTGGATGTGGGACCAGGGGTCATTGTCATCCGCATTTTATTTGTAATTCTTGTGGCCGTGCGGAGTGCCTGATGGATATTAATTTACCCAGACCGGCCGGGGTCAGGGATGGATATGTGGTTCAGGGCCAGGAGTATTACTTGAGAGGGCTCTGTAGCAAATGTTCAAGCGAGTAGTTGACTTGACGTCGGCTGGCGCCATCACTAGAAGGTGGAAAATACTCAGCAGAGTTGGTGTAAGTTTAAAGAAATATAAGAATTGCCTGTAAAAATATCGAATAAGGAGGAGTCGGGCCTTAATGCAGCATATCTCGAAACCGTGGAACCGGCAGTGGGGACCGGGCTTATCACCGTACCCGTTAGAGAGACTGCTTCAATCGGCGGAAGAAACCAACCTCCTGATGTTCGCCTTAAAGAAGGAACTTTTTGAAGTACTGGACGGGGGTGCTTTGACGGCAGCGGAACTGGCAAATGAGTGGGGGGCAAGTGCCCGAAAAACAGCGGCTGTTATGGATGTTCTTTGTGTCATGGGGCTGCTGGAAAAAAAAGATAAGCATTATTTTAATTCGGAGATATCCTCTGTATTTTTGCGCCGGGAATCACCTTTTGCCATGCATGATATGCTCTGGAGGCGTTTTCACCGGTTGCTTTCACCGGAGCAACTGGAGGAAGCTATCACTGATACTGCTTCTAAAGAAACATGCTACAACCGTGCTGCAAAAGATCCTAGCTATTTTACCCGTATCATGGTGCAGAATGCCCTGGTCAGCGGAAGTATAAAAAGAATGGGTTACCTGGTGGCAAAGCATCCCCGTTTTAAACAGTTTAGAAAGATGCTGGACCTGGGGGGGAGTCACGGGCTGTATACCGTGGCTATTTGCCAGCTCCATTCCAGGTTAAAAGGAGTGGTGTTTGATCTCCCGGAAATATCAAATATAACTACAAACTACCTACACCTTTATGGTATGCAGCAGCAAGTAAGCGTGATGGGAGGCGACCTGTTCGACGACCCCCTGGGAGAAGGTTATGACCTGGTTCTGGCGGTTAACGTACTGCATGGCAGCCCGGACAAAATACGCCAGGCCCTGCGAAAGATATACAGGGCCATGAATAATGAAGGGGTGGCATTTTTCCAACACCGCTACCTGGATAGAAAGCGCACTTCGCCGCGCCGCTCGGTCTTGTTTCAGTTACAGCGGAGCCTGCAGGTAGATACGTTTTATTTACCCTCCCTGCAAGAATTCATGGAAACTGCAATAATAACGGGTTTTACGGTTACCGGCATTTTCCGGTTCGCGGAAGGAGACACCTGCCTGCGCCTGGAAAAGTGGCAACCGTAAAATAAGTTTCCTGAAACTCCAGGTTAAAATTTCATACCGGGCAGGTTAAGAGAGGCAGTGTTGCCACCGTCCACCGGAAGAACCTGTCCGGTTATGTAGCTGGCATCATCGCTGGCCAGGAAAAGAATGGCGGAAGCTATTTCTTCCGGATGCCCGTATCTTTTTAGTTCGCAACGGCTGCCCAGCTTATCTTCTTTGCCTTTTTCCCGGGCATAATCAAATACAAATTTGGTCATTTTGGTTTCTATAAGGCCGGGACATACGGCGTTAACCCGGATACTGTACTGACCCAGGTCACAGGCTACTGTCTGGGTTAAATTGATCAATGCGGCCTTGGAGGCGCTGTAAGCGTTTCCCCCTGCACCGGAACGGATGCCGGCAACTGAAGAAGTGTTTACTATGGCTCCGCTTCCTCTTTCTTTCATGTGTGGGGCAAGGTATTTTATAGTATAGACTGCCCCGAGAACGTTTACAGAATAAACCTCCTGCCAGTCTGCACCGTCCTGATCTTCAGGATTTAATCTGCTGCTATCCCCGGTAATGCCCGCGTTGTTGCTGAGAATATCTACCCGGGAAAAGTTTTCCAGTGCAAGATCGATTAACTCTTTAACCTGCTCTTCTTTGGCGACATCGGTTTGCTTTTTAACTACACTGGCTCCGGCTTCGGAAGCCAGGCCGGCCACTTCTTCTAGGGCTTCCGGGTTACGCCCCGCCAGAGCCAGGGAAGCTCCTTCCCGGGCGAAGCGCAGGGCAGTGGCCCGACCAATACCGCTGGAAGCGCCGGTAATTACGGCTACTTTGTTATCAAGAATACCTTTTGACATTTAGAAACCCCTTTCTTTTTCAAGAACTTTAATTAATATTTTTTCAAATATGAAAATCACGCATTTAAAAAATTCTCCGCAAAAAACTTATTTCCTGCTGTAATGGATAAAAACCAAGCAGTTACTTTTAAGGGGCAACTGGCAGAAGGCAGGTTTTTTCTCTTTTTGTCTGTTTTGATGTTTAAAGGAAAGCACCGGTTAAGCAGGTTCAGACAACCAACATAAAGATGGAGATACAAACATATTTTCATTATGTTTTTCCTGGGGGGTGCAAATTTGCTTGCGGGAGTAGTATAATTAAAGCAAAAGCCATAATTTACAATCACACAGGAAGCAGATTAGGGGGAAGAAAACGAAATGAAAAAACCTGATTGTGCGGGATGTGGGGTAAAAAGAGAAGAAAAAGCATGTATGATAAAAGAGGGTAAGGCTCCGAAAGAATTTTGTCCTACCAGGGATATGCCCGGCTTAATAGAAGAGGTAAACAAACTCTATAATAAAGAGGAGATTTACGAGTTTGCCAGGCAGGCTTCTATACAGGAAGCAGAAGGTTACGCAAACCGGGATGAAGAAGCGGACGTAATTCACCCGGTAAAGCCCAGGCTCCAGGAGATTAGTGAATTTGCCGATCGTATGGGGTATAAAAGACTGGGGCTGGCTTATTGTGTGGGGCTTCAATTTGAGGCCGGACGCCTTGCCAGATTTTTGGAAAAACAAGGGTTTGAAGTGGTATCGGTTATATGCAAGGTAGGTTGCACTCCTAAAGAAGCACTGGAACTTACCGAGAACCAAAAAATCAGGGAGGGCAGGTTTGAAACCATGTGCAGCCCCCTGGCCCAGGCGGAAATATTAAACAACTCGGAAACAGATTTTAATGTTTTACTGGGCTTGTGTGTAGGCCACGATTCTCTTTTCATGAAACAAAGCAAGGCGTTCACCACGGTTTTTGCAGTAAAAGACCGCTTGTTGGGACACAATCCCCTGGCTGCACTCTATACTTTACACTCTTATTACCAGAGATTTGATAAATAGTAGTAAATACCCGGTTCTTGAATTAAAGTATATAATTACCAGGAAAGCCATGTTTCTTTGAATTAAAAAAAGTATGTACATTAATCAGCAGGAACCAGCCGTTATTTGTTGAAGTACCTATTAAAATCATTAACGAAATCCTCTGAAGTGAGGTTGGAGTATATGAAAATTGAACAAGAATTAAAGCTAAAGCAAACCCAAAAACTGGTAATGACCCCCGAGCTTCGCCAGGCTATAGCCCTGTTACAGATGTCTACTGTTCAATTAATGGATTATATGCAAGAAGAGCTTATTAATAATCCCGTGCTGGAATGGGAAGAAGACGATCAGGGAAAGAGTGAAGAGAACGCGGAAAACAAAGAAAAAGAAAATGAAAATGAAGAAAAAAATGAAGAAGAATTTCAATGGGAGTATTATTTTCAGGAAAACTTTATGGAGGATAAAGCCCAGGCTCCCATGTCCGAGGCGCAGTCTGCCAGCACGGTACTGGAAAACACCTGTTTTAAAGAAGAATCGGCCCTTGATCAGCTGTGTTCACAGATAAGGATGGCCTTAAAAAAAGAAGATCAAACGCTTGCGGAGTACCTGGTTGGATGCCTGGATTCAAACGGTTACTTGAGGATGGAGCTGGAGGACATTTCCAACACTTTAAGTGTATCTTTAAAGAGAGTCAAGGAAGTGTTAAAGGCACTTCAAGAAAGCCTGGAGCCTGCCGGTATCGGGGCGAGAAATCTGAGAGAGTGTCTCTCTATTCAGCTAAGAAGAAGGGGTGATTATTCGGAGCTGGTGGAAAAGCTGGTAAAGTATTACTTGCCGGCTGTGGCTGACGGCAGGTACCAGTATTTGGCCGATAAGCTTGAAGTAAGTTATGACGAATTGCTTGAAGCGGTAGAGTATATAAAATCACTTAACCCCAAGCCCGGAAATTTGTGGGGAACCATAACTGATACCAGATATATAACCCCGGATGTTATAGTGGAAAAGGTGGAAGGGGATTACGTTATTTCGATACCCGAGAGTTTATACCCGGGCATCCGGATCAATCCTTATTACCGTAATCTGTTAAAAGAGAGAAGAGACGATGCATCTACTTACGTTAAAAAGTGCCTGGACCGGGCTTTATGGCTAATGAAAAGCATTGAGCAGAGGCGTCTTACCCTTTACAGGGTTTCTGAATTCGTAGTAAAGGAACAGAGGGAATTTTTAGAGCACGGTTTAAAGCATCTGAAACCCTTGACGTTAAAGAATGTTGCCGAGGCCCTGGAACTCCATGAATCAACCGTCAGCCGTGCTACTTCAAACAAGTATATGCAGACACCGCGGGGGTTATTCCCCTTCAAGTTTTTCTTCTCCAGCAGTCTTCCCGGTGAAAAAGGTCAAAACTATTCTTCCACCAGTATAAAGACTTATTTAAAAGAACTTATACAGCAAGAGCCACGGGAAAAACCTTATAGTGACAGCGACCTGGCTCATAAGTTAAAGGAGAAGGGAATAGACATCTCCAGAAGAACTGTAGCCAAATATCGCGAAGAAATTGGGATATTATCTTCCCAAAAAAGAAAACAAACCTCTTCAGAAAAAGAAGCCATAATGTAAAAATACGGGAGCAGTCGCCCCGGCGCCACTGG
>CAYODA010000006.1:0-4660 GCA_964402625.1 uncultured Syntrophomonadaceae bacterium
TTGGCTCCTCAGGCAGGATTCGAACCTGCAGCCTACCGGTTAACAGCCGGTCGCTCTACCCTTGAGCTACTGAGGACCGTCATCAGCAAGTATAATTATACTGAATGAAGCCACCTTCGTCAAGGAATTTCAAATGATTACTTTATAAAAATAAAATTTTTACCCGGAACATGGAGTGCAGGGAGATGGTACTACTGCGGAAACCAGAAAAGTACCACCCCCCTGCACTCCACATCTTTTTTATTATGCTCTCTCCCCGGTAAACTATACTTTACCAGGGGCGACACTTATTCCAGGTAATCTTTCAACCGCTTGCTGCGCATGGGATGACGCAGCTTGCGCAGTGCCTTGGCTTCTATCTGACGTATGCGTTCCCTGGTTACATTGAAATACTGGCCTACTTCTTCGAGAGTGCGGGGACGCCCGTCGTCCAGGCCAAAGCGAAGGCGCAGGACTTTCTCTTCCCTGGAAGTCAAGGTGTCCAGGACGTCTTCCAACTGTTCTTTTAACAGCTCAAATGCGGCAGCATCAGCAGGAGCCTGAGCCTCCTGATCTTCAATAAAGTCTCCCAGATGGCTGTCGTCTTCTTCTCCTATCGGGGTTTCCAGGGAAACCGGCTCTTGAGCAATCTTTAGTATCTCCCTGACCCGTTCCTCGCTGATATCCATTTCTTGTGCAATTTCTTCCGGCGTGGGTTCCCTTCCCAGATCCTGTACCAGCTGACGGGAGACCCGTATCAACTTGTTAATGGTCTCCACCATGTGTACAGGGATACGTATGGTCCGGGCCTGATCCGCAATAGCCCTGGTGATTGCCTGGCGGATCCACCAGGTGGCATAAGTGCTGAATTTGTATCCCTTACGGTGATCAAATTTTTCCACAGCCTTGATAAGACCCATGTTGCCTTCCTGGATGAGATCCAGGAAAAGCATCCCCCGGCCGACGTATTTTTTGGCTATACTAACCACCAGTCTCAGGTTGGCTTCTGCCAGGCGTCGCTTGGCTTCTTCGTCCCCCTGCTCAATCCTCTTGGCCAGGTTTATCTCTTCTTCCGGTGAAAGAAGGGGTATCTTGCCAATCTCCTTAAGGTACATCCTTACAGGATCGTTTATACTGATGCCTTCCGGGAGGGAAATATCCAGTTCTTCCTCTTCTTCTTCTTTTTCTTCGGCTTTTTCATCCTCCGGGGAAAGAACATTTTCTTTATCTTCCCCCACCGGAAGTTCGGCTACTTCGTCAACAATTTCTACCTGAGACTCGGATAATTTGTCGTATAGCTCATCCAGCACGTCAACCGTAAGGTCAAAAGGCTGAAGGGTGTCCATAATCTCTTTATAAGTTAATACACCTTTCTTTTTCCCACGCTCGATAAGCTCCTGCTGGGCCTCTTCCATGGAGACAATTTTACCTGTTTCTTTTACCACGACCAACCCTCCTTCTCTACGCCGCGATAAAGCTCCCTTTCGGCTGACTTAATTTTTTCCCACTCCTGAAAAAGCGCTTTTATCCTTTCACGGTCGCCGCCCTTATCCAGCTCTTTTAATTCACGTTCGATATCACTTCTACGCTCCCTTAATTTCTTTTCCTGCAACTTCCGGAGGCAATCATCCACCATACGGTTGATTTCTTCCTCCTCCAGTGTTTCCAATCTATGGTCAAAAGAAGCTTGTGTTATCAGCTTATGCAGATCTTCTTCCTCAATCATGTTCAACAAACTGTTGACATTAACTGTTTCGTCATTTTGTGTCAAAATCCTACAAGCTTCTACGATTTTTTTCATTTGCGGAGTAAAAATATCTGTTTTATTAACTTCGGCAACTTTCTCGAAAACTCCTTCAAAAGAAATTAAAAGTTTTAAAAGAAGCTCTTCTGCAGAATCCAGGCTCTTATCCTGAATAATATTATTTTTACCAGTTATGCTCAAATTATTACTGTATTTCTCTGTCCTGCTTCTGCCGAGCCGGTATTTCTTTAATTCTTCCCTCAATACCTCCTCCGAGATAGAGATATCTTCCGCCAGCTCTTTTAAGTAATGTTCTCTTTCCAGGTGACCCGCGTTTACCAACAGGGGAAGGTATTCTTCACAAAAAGAGGCTTTTCCTTCCGCAGTAGCAAGATTGTATTTTTCTTTTAACTTCTCTATCTGATAATCCATGAAATACACGGATTCATCTATCAAACGTTTAAAAGCATCCGCCCCTTTTTCTTTTAGATATCCATCCGGATCGTAACCCCGGGGTAGTTCTGCTATTTTTACTTTTAAACCGCCGTTTCTAAGGATTTCCATGCCCCTGGCCGTAGCTGCTTTTCCTCCCTCATCCGCATCATAAGCCATCACCACCTCAGAAGTTTGAAACCTGAGCAACCTGGCCTGCTGAGGGGTTAGTGCAGTGCCCAGAGAAGCCACGCCATTTTCTATCCCTTCCTGGTAGCAAGAAATAACATCAGTATACCCTTCCATAATTACCGCCCTGCCTTCTTTCCTTATAGCTGACTTGGCCTGGTAGATTCCATAAAGAAATTTCCCTTTATCAAATAGCGGTGTCTGGGGCGAGTTTAAATACTTGGGAATATGGGGTGCTTCCTCCAGGGACCTGCCCCCAAAGCCTACCACTTTTCCTTTAACATCGAAAATGGGGAACATTACCCGGTTCCTGAAGCGGTCGTAATATCCGCCCCCGTCCCTGCGTTCTACTATAAGCCCCGCCTGCTGGAGATTTTCCAGGGAAAAACCTTTTTTACGGGCTATCTTTAAAAAGGTCTCCCATTTTGCCGGAGCATATCCGAGCTCAAATTTTTCTATAGAAGCGCCGGTCATACCTCTTTTTTGCAGGTATTCCCTGGCGGAATTTCCTTCGGGAGAATTAAGCACGTAACGAAAGAAGTTTAGAGCCAGTTGATTAAGGTTAAACAAAACCTCCCGGGGGAGAGCAGCAGATGAACTCTTTTCTTGCTGCGGCAGAGAAACCCCGGCTCTTTCAGCCAAAAAACGAAGCGCTTCCGGAAAATCGAAGTTTTCCAGGTTCATTATAAACTTGAAATGATCTCCCCCTTCCCCGCAACCAAAACAGTGGTACAACTGCTTATCCGGGGAAACGGTAAAAGAAGGTGTTTTTTCCTGGTGAAAAGGACATAAACCCGTGTAATTTTTACCTTTCTTCTCCAGCCGGATATATTCTCCTATCAGATCTACCAGATCAAGGCGACTCTTGATTTCCTCGACCACCCGGTTAGTTGCCGCTTTAGGAGACAATCCATCACCCTCTTTTCACCCGGGAATCACCTTTATAATTTGATATTCAAATTATAAATATTGGTTCACAGGGGTATATAAAAATAATAAAACCCCATCTCCACTGATCCTTGAGAGACGAGGTGCGCTGTTCAATTCATGCTTTCAAAAATTGCAGTTTTAGCGGCTCACTCGCCCCCTTCCCAACGTGAATTTAGTCTAACTCTTATTCTCTTCAGAAGCATTAGTTCTTATTTATTAATATTCTATGTTAAAATACAAATTCCTGCCTCAAAGTAAATTCTTTTATTTTAATTTATAGAATTATTTATCCTTCCACGGGCGGGGGACAAAAAGCTCCTGATAAAGGGAAATAATATAACGATCGGTCATACCGGCCAGGTAATCACAAACCAGTTGTTCAATATCCTTCTGTTGTTGGTTCTGCCCAGTAACCCTGTTTTTACCTTCTTTGAAATCCGGCAAAAGATGGGGGTTTTCCAGGAAGTGCCTGAATACCTGTTTTACTACCAGCTTGGCCTTGTTTTCCTCACTCTTGGCAGCTGAGCCAACGTACACCCTTTGAAACATAAAGCGACGCATGTTTTCAATTATTTCCTGCATCTCCGGGCTGAGCTTTATACGGTCTGCTCCCCGGCTGCTGTAAATCAAGTCGATTACCATGCTATTAACCCTCCCGGAAGAAGTAGCACCCAGGTGTTTAATTTCCTCCCCGGGGAGATCTTCCAGGCTAATAACCCCCGAACGTAAAGCGTCATCTATATCGTGGTTGATATAGGCAAGCCGGTCCGATACTTTAACCAGCTGCCCTTCCAGGGTAGAAGGAATCTCCTTGCCGGTATGCATGAGGATACCTTCCCGGACCTCTCCGGTCAGGTTGAGACCTTTTCCTTGCTCCAGGTAATCCACCACCCTCAAACTCTGTTTGTTGTGTTTGAACTGGACAGAGAGCACCTCGTTTAATGCTTCCTCACCGGCATGGCCAAAGGGAGTGTGCCCCAGGTCGTGCCCCAGGGCTATGGCTTCAGTAAGATCTTCGTTCAAACGGAGAGCCCGGGCGGCAGTGCGGGCAATCTGCGAGACTTCCAGGGTATGCGTCAACCGGGTGCGATAGTGATCTCCTTCCGGGGCAATAAAAACTTGAGTCTTGTGTTTCAGGCGCCGGAATGCCTTGGAGTGGATAATCCTGTCCCGGTCGCGCTGGAAAGAAGTACGCACTTCACAGGGTGCCTCTTCTATCGCCCGACCCTTGGTATGCACACTCAATGTAGCCAGCGGAGAAAGGTTGGCTTCTTCCCATTTTTCCGTTTCTCGACGTATTTCCATCTTCTCCCCCCTGTCCCTAAAAACATATTCACTCATCAGAAATAAACACGGGGGCGGCCACAGATTTATCCAAATCCCTAA
>CAYODA010000006.1:4760-9154 GCA_964402625.1 uncultured Syntrophomonadaceae bacterium
ATTCACTCATCAGAAATAAACACGGGGGCGGCCACAGATTTATCCAAATCCCTAAACCGCCCCCGCAAAGGCAAATCTATTATCATTAAGTTTAACCTTTAAGAAATCAGGCTCCTACCGGGCTGGGGCCGGTTTCTTTTAACTGGTTTTCAGCTTCTTCTACTACCTGAGAAAAGTTCTTTACTTCTTCTGTGGAAAGCTGTTTAAACAACAGTCTTTCCGGCTCAATTCCTACATCCTCCAAAACCTTGCGGGTGTGTTCCACCCTTTTTTCCGCCCAGAAATAGCTGTCCCGGTAAGTGCACTCTTCTTCTTCCTTGCAACCGGCTACCAGAACCCCATCAACTCCTGCTTCAAAGGCTTTTAGCAGGTGCATGGTGTCTACTTTGGAAACACAGGGGAAGCTGACTGCCTGGACATTTCCGCTGCCGGAGGCGTACTTTTCTTTGAATTCCGGCGTTGCGTACTGGCCAAAAGCACAGTTTATTACCAGCAGTGAAGGATTTTTATCCCCTTCGGAAGCCAGCCTTTCGGCTGTCTTTTCCAGATTCTCCTCTGCCTTTTCTATCATGTCAGTACGGAATTCTATGGCCAGTGCAGGGCATACGCCGATGCAAAGCCCGCAGGCCTGACACTGCTCACTGCGTATAGAGAGAGTCCCTTCTTCGTTAATTACGGGAACCCCATAAGGACAAACCCTCAGGCAGGTCAGACAGTTAGCGCACAGCTCATCCAGGCGCTCTGCCCCTGCCAGGCATCCCAGGCATCTCTGGGCCTCCTGCAGTCCCTGCTCCAGGGTGAAACAGTGCTCAATATGCTCAAAATTGCCTTTTCTCTTTTCCGCCGGTTCCAGTTTAAGTTCCTGGCGTTCCCTGGTCAGTACTTTCTCTGCCACTTCACTGTCCAGCTTTTCTGCGGGTTCTTCTTCTAACGCGCTGTCTACCACGAAAGTTTTGCCTTCCAGGTACGCTTTAACCGCCATGGCACTTCGCCGTCCCGAAGCCATAGCCTGTACTGCCGTGCCCGGACCCTGGGCTACCTCTCCACAGGTAAATACTCCGTCCATGCTGGTAGCCATGGTCTGGCGGTCGTATATTACGTTACCCCTTTCGTTTAATTCCAGCTCTCCACTCAAGGGGGACAGATCGGCTGCCTGTCCGATGGAAAATATTACAATATCTCCTTCCAATACGCTGGTATTGCCTTCATTAAAACAGGGAGAAAAGTTGCCCTGTTCATCAAATACCGCAGTACACTCCTTAATTTCCAGGCCGGCTATTTTATCTCCTTCGGTTTTTATCTCTTTGGGCCCCCAGGCAGGGTGCATTTCCACCCCTTCCTCCCTGGCTTCTTCAATTTCCCACGGGAACGCGGGCATCTCTTCATCGCTTTCCAGGCAGGTCAGTTTAACTTTACCTGCACCGCTTCGCACAGCCGAACGGGCCACATCCATGGCCACGTTTCCTCCGCCAATAACCACTACCGTAGGATTACCTTCAAATCGGAAGCCTTCTCTCTTGACACCTTGCAAAAACGGCAGTGCTTCCATAACCTTGGTGCTATCTGCGCCCGGTAAGGGCAGCGTCCTGCTCTTGGGCAGGCCTGCAGCTAAAATTATTGCCTGGTACCCCTGTTCTTTGAGTTTGGCCAGAGATACATCCTGACCCACCTCTGTTTCTGTTTTAAACTTTATCCCTATTTTTTCCATTTCTTGAACATCTTTATCCATTACTTCGTCGGGAAGGCGGTAACTGGGTATATAATGCCTTACTGC
Organism: uncultured Syntrophomonadaceae bacterium; assembly: GCA_964402625.1. Taxonomy (GTDB): domain Bacteria; phylum Bacillota; class Dethiobacteria; order DTU022; family PWGO01; genus PWGO01. The sequence continues at coordinate 6,535 of CAYODA010000006.1, forward strand.
ACCGCCGATGTATTTTTCCCGGTCAAACACAGTAACCTCGCAACCCTGTAAGGCCAGGTCCCACGCTGCAGTCAGCCCGCTGGGCCCCCCGCCTACAACTGCTACTTTTTTAGAGGGATCGGGGGATGGTACTTCTACCGGGTCTGGGTTTCCCTTTTCCACCGCAAACCTCTTGAGGCCCCTTATAGAAAGGGATTTATCCACGTCCTGCCTCCTGCATTCATCTTCACAGTGGTGCGCACAAATGGTGCCGCAGATAGCGGGAAGGGGATTGGTTTTTCTTATTATGTTCATGGCTTCGTCAAAATCTCCGGTGGCAATACTAAAAAGATAGTCCCTTACTTCCTGGTGTACCGGACACGCCGCCTGGCATGGAGGCACGGGGCCCGGCAAAGCCTGGCTGTCCTGGGGCAAATGATGAGACAACATTATCACTCCTTCATAAAAAGATATAAATATCCGTTTTTATTTATTCTATATTTATCACTCCTATTCCTCTTTTCTAAAAAGTAATTTTATTGGGGGCCGTTTCAACTATCCTGCGCGCCAGAATGCGGGCCCTTTTTTGAGCAAATTCATCCTCGCCGGCAGGCTGCTGGGCACAGGCACCGTGATGGCCCGCATCGCTGTCCACATGTCCATCAGCCACTACCGTCATTCCCTGCACCATCATCATATCGTGCAGGGCCCGCAAGGTGGTTTCCTGCCCCCCAAACCTGGCAGCGCCTGAAGATACGGCCGCCCCTACCTTGTTAACCAGCTTTTTTTCCGTCCGCAGCTTCCTGGTTTTATCCCAAAAAGCTTTCAGCTGGGCTGAAACGGTGCCGAAATAAACGGGACTTCCCAGGACGATGGCATCGGCCTGCTCCATTTTACGGTACGCCTCCTCCAGTTCCGTTCCCCGGTAGCAGGACCCCGGACAGGGATTGGCACAGGCCCGGCAAAAGGGCTGTTCCTGTCGGCTTACAACCTGGTGTGCCTGGATCATTTCCGTTTTTGCTCCCAGAGATTCCGCCTCCTTTTGCACGACTTTTAAAAGGGATGCTACATTTCTTTCTTCAGCGGGACTACCATTAATTACAACTAAAAACACTATACCAACCTCCTTAATTTTGTATTATAATTATATAGTGAATGTAAACCTGTTTATGCCCGGTAAACACTCAAGAATAAACAAAAGACTTCTCTGTTTATACTGTATAAAAACAGGTTTATTCTCTATTATATTAACGTAAAATCTTTGTAGAGAAAACTTTTCATTATAAATTAAAGCAACTCAGAAAAAGAACAAAATATGGGGGTTATGTTTTTGAGAAATAGCTATTCACTCCACCTTAGGAAAAAGCTGAGGGTTTTTTTCTTACTTTCAATTATAATGTTATCAGTTCTACTGCCCGGAACCGTTTTTTCCGCATCCTCAGAAGAACTGCCGGTAGAAGCAGAACACGCCATTCTTATTGAAGCTGAAACCGGCCGCATTCTTTATGAAAAAAACACAGGTGAAAAAGCCTATCCCGCCAGCTTAACCAAGATCATGACGCTGATAGTAGCCATGGAAGCCCTGGAAGAAGGACTGGTAGACTGGGAGGATGAAATAACGGTAAGTGAAAATGCCTGGAGAACCAGGGGTTCCCAGATGTACCTGGAACACAACCAGAGGATAACTTTCCGCGAGCTTATTAAGGGTATAGCCATTATTTCAGCAAACGACGCCTGTGTGGCCGTTGCAGAACACATTTACGGTAGTGAAAACGTATTTGTAAACCGTATGAACCAGAAAGCCAGCGAGCTCGGCCTGGAAAACACTAACTTTGTAAATACCAGCGGGCTGCATGAAGAAGAGCACTATACCACAGCGAAAGATATATCCATCATGGCGCTGCATTTAATTCAGAATTACCCGGAAGCTACTTCTTACCAGGCGGAAACTTCTTTTACGTTTAACGATATTAAGCAGTACAACCGCAACCCTCTGCTGGAATCCTTCAAAGGCACAGACGGAGTTAAAACCGGGCGCACCGGGGAATCGGGTTATTCCCTGGCTGCCAGTACCCAAAGGGATGGGCTACGCTTTATTTCCGTAGTGATGAAAAATGAAAGCAACGAAGAAAGAGAACAGGACAGCAAGATTCTGCTCAACCACGCTTTTAACAACTACGGCCTGTATTCCATTAAAGAAAAGGGAGAAATACTGGAAAGAGTTCCCGTTAAACAGGGGGTCGAAAACACCGTCCCCGTCAAACCCAAAGGGGAGCTGGTGGTGGTGTTATCCGGGCCAGAAAAAGACAGGGTTTCTACAGAAGTAACATTTAATGAAGAGCTAAGCGCCCCTGTTAAAGAAGGGGAAATCGTGGGAGAAGTTAAAGTTGAATTAGATGGAGAAGTACTGGCGCAAGCTGAGCTTGTAACCGGGGATTCCGTCGAAGAACTTGGCTTTTTTGCTTCTGTATGGGATAGTATGAAAAATTTCTTTATTGGGCTGGCACAGATGGCCTGGGAAGGAATTACCGGGATTTTTGGTTGACTCTAACCGGAATACTTTTGCACGGTTCGTGTGAAGGATATCATCCCGGTTGCTGCTGGTGCAGCGGTATCAAAAAACAGAAAAACACTCTTCCAC
>CAYODA010000006.1:9254-30491 GCA_964402625.1 uncultured Syntrophomonadaceae bacterium
AAGAGGTTAATCGTATTATTGCAACACATTAAAAGGCAGCCTGGTTTTCCAGGCTGCCTTTTTCGCAGACAGAACCTGCTTACCTATTCCACCATAACGTTAACGGCCCCATCCGCCGTTAACTTTCTCCACCAGAGGATTTTTTTCAGGCCCACGGTAATATTCCTGTTTTGCTCATTTTTCAGCAGTTTGCGGTTAAAATAGACCTGAACATCTCCGCATTCTTCCAGCTGGTACTCCTGACTGTCCCCTTTGGGAGGAGCCCCCATTTTTATCCTGGGAACCAGTACCTGGCCCCTGCAGGTTCCTCAACCCCTGGCGCTTACCGGCGAATAGGTCACGGTTATGGCATGAGAAAACTTCTGGATATACTCTCTTGCTTGCTCCGTAATATTCAAGGCACATCCCTCCACAGGATAAGATTATTTCTCTTTTATTACAGCCTGTGCAGCGGAAAGCCGTGCTACCGGGACCCGGTAAGGAGAACAGCTTACGTAATCCATCCCTATCTCCTGGAACAGCTCTATCGAGGCCGGGTTGCCCCCGTGCTCTCCACAGACACCCAGTTTGACTTCTTCTTTAACCTGGCGACTCTGCCGGCAGGCCTGGCGGACCAGCTCTCCTACTCCATCCCGGTCTATTTCTATAAAGGGATTCTCCGGAAGTATTTTCTCTTCCAGGTAGAATGGCAGGAACTTGCCTTCGGCATCGTCACGGCTGAAACCAAAGGTGGTCTGGGTTAAATCGTTGGTTCCAAAAGAGAAGAAATCAGCTTCTTTCACGATTTCACCGGCAGTTACGCAGGTGCGGGGCAACTCTACCATGGTTCCTATAGAATAAGGAATTTCAACACCTTTTTCGGATTCTACCTTTGTTGCAGTTTCTTCAATTTTCTGGCGCATTTCCTTTAGTTCATTAACGTGGCCTACCAGAGGCACCATGATTTCCAGCTGAATTTTGTCTTTATCTACACCTTCATCTATCAATTCGGCAGCAGCCTGTAAGGCAGCCCTGACCTGCATCTGGTATATTTCCGGGTAAGAGAGACCCAGCCGGCATCCCCGGTGACCCAGCATGGGGTTCATTTCGTACAGGTTTTTCATTTTCTGCCAGAGCAACTCTTTTTCTCGCAGCTCTTGTTTCTCCCCGGCTTCTCGCAAACGTGCTATTTCCTGCAGGAGTTCTTCGCGGTCGGGCAGGAACTCGTGCAGGGGCGGATCCAGCAGCCTTATGGTTACCGGGTATCCCACCATCTCTCTTAAGATCTCTTTAAAATCCTGCTGCTGCATGGGTAGGAGTTTTTCCAGGTGCCCGCTACGCTCTTCCCCATCCGCGGAAAGAATCATGTCCTGCACCACTGGCAGGCGGTCTGCAGAAAAGAACATGTGTTCTGTGCGACACAGCCCAATACCCTGGGCGCCCCACTCTACTGCCTTACGGGCATCCTCCGGGTTATCGGCATTGGCGCGTATTTTAAGCTTCCTGGCTTCATCGGACCAGTCCAGAATTTGCTGAAAATCTTTACTAAAGACGGGGTCTATCATGGGAACCTCACCCTGAATAACCTTTCCTGTGGCACCGTCAATAGAGAGATTGTCTCCCTCAGAAAGGCTTATTCCACCAATGGTTAAGGTCTTGGAAGAGAGATTTATCTCCAGTTCTTCACAGCCGCATACGCAGGGCTTACCCATACCTCTGGCAACCACCGCGGCGTGGCTGGTCATGCCACCCCGGCTGGTTAATACGCCTTCCGAAGCAATAATACCGTGGATGTCGTCGGGAGTAGTCTCCTGCCTGACCAGGAGCACCTTTTTGCCTTCCCTGGACCAGTTTTCAGCAGTATCGGCATCAAAAACTACCTGGCCGGAAGCGGCACCCGGGGAAGCGGGAAGTCCCTTGCCTACTACCTGCAGCTCCGCCTTGGGATCAATCTGGCGGTGCAGCAGCTGCTCTATCTGCTCGGGGGTAACCCGCATGAGAGCTTCTTCCTTGGAAAGAATTCCTTTTTCGAACATATCATTGGCAATCCTTACCGCTGCCGGTGCAGTGCGTTTCCCGTTACGGGTCTGCAGAAGGTAGAGTTTGCCGCGCTCTATAGTAAATTCAATGTCCTGCATGTCCCGGTAGTGGGTTTCAAGCTTCTGACTTACGTCCATAAACTGCTGATAGGTTTCGGGAAGTTCTTCTTTTAATTTTTCCAACGGTTGAGGCGTTCTTATACCCGCTACCACATCTTCTCCCTGGGCATTAAGCAGGTATTCGCCGTATATTTTGTTTTCCCCGGTGGAGGGATCGCGGGTGAAAGCCACGCCGGTACCGCTGTCATTACCCATGTTGCCAAAAACCATGGCCTGCACGTTTACTGCAGTACCCAGGTCATCAGGTATCTTGTTGGCTTCCCGGTAAACCTTGGCACGCGGGGTATTCCAGGAATCAAATACCGCACGGATGGCCATATCAAGTTGCTTCCAGGGATCGTCGGGGAAATCATCCCCGTAATTCTCTTTCACCCGGCTCAAAAACTCTTTTACTATGCCTTCCAGAGCATCTTCCGGAAGCTCCGCGTCGGTCTCCACTCCGCTGCTCTTTTTGGCTTTTTGTATAACTTCCTCAAATACCTGGTAATCTATATGCAGTACCACTTCCCCGAACATCTGAATGAACCTGCGGTAGCAGTCCAGGGCAAAGCGCCGATCTCCCGTCTCCCTGGCAAAACCTTCCACCGTCTTGCTGGTCAATCCCAGGTTTAAGATGGTATCCATCATACCGGGCATGGATATAACCGCGCCCGAGCGGACGGAAACCAGAAGGGGGCTGTTTTCGTCCCCGAACTTGCGCCCGGTTTCTTCTTCCAAAATAACGATTTTTTCTTCTACGTCTTTTACCAGTTCCTCGCTCAACTGCCGTTCGTTACGGAAATACTCCATGCAGGCAGCAGTAGTTATACTGAATCCGGGAGGCACAGGAAGACCCATGCTTCTCATCTCCGCCAGGTTGGCTCCTTTCCCCCCCAGCAGATCCCTCATGGAAGCGTTTCCTTCAGAAAAAAGGTATACCAGTTTTTCTTTACTCATTCATAAGCCCCTCCTCGTTGACTAAATTTAGTATACTGTTGGCAATTTCTTCTACCGCCTTGTCGGATACTTCAAATACCCTGCACCCCAGACGCCTCATTATCTTGTTGGCATGCTCCAGCTCGGTCAAGATCCTGTCCATGGAGGCGTACTGGGAGCTGGCAGTTAATCCCAGGCTGTTCAGCCTTTCCTGTCGTATCCTCTGCAACTGTTCCGGGTCAATGGTCAACCCGATTATCCTTTCCGGCGGAATCAGGAAAAGCTCCTCGGGAGGTTCCACCTCTGGAACCATGGGAAGGTTAGCAACTTTAAGCCTCCGGTGTGCCAGGTACATGCTTAGAGGTGTTTTGGAAGTACGGGAAACCCCAATAAGCACAATATCGGAAAGAAGAAGCCCCTTGGGATCCTTACCGTCGTCGTATTTTACGGCAAATTCCACCGCCACAATCCGGCGGAAATACTCTTCATCCAGGCGACGCACCAGTCCGGGTTCCAACCGCGGTGATTCGGGCATTATCTCAGAAAGAGCGTCTATCAAGGGTCCTAGCAGGTCTATCGTCTTCACTTTCCGGTTAACAGATTCTTCTTCCAACGCCTGTCGCAGGTGAGGATAAACCAGAGTGTATACCACTATGCTTCTTTTTTCCTCCGCTTCCTGCATTACTTCTTTTATCCTTTCTTTATCCTTAACGAAAGGAATCCTGCGCATATCCACATTGCCGTCATTGAACTGGATTATGGCGGCCCTGGTTACCAGTTCCGCCGTTTCACCGATAGAATCAGAAATCACGTAAACTATTGGTTTTTCCTCGCTCACAACTCAACCTCCCCGGCATAAATTACTCTTTCCCGATATCCATAAGCAGGCGGACCAGCGTTGTTTTGCTGACCCTCCCGGTGACTTTAAACTTCCCGTCACCTTTACTTTCTTCACTAACTACAGGTAGGGCATCCACATCGTACTCGAACAGCTTTGCGGCTGCCTCCAGCACACTCTCTTCCGGATCCAGGGTGGCCTGACCTACGCCCCGCGTCATTATTACCGCTACGGGCATAATAGTCAAATCGGAAGACCCTATGGAAGCCTTCAGAAGGTCCTTTTGAGACACACTCCCTTTAAGGTAACCCTCCTCGTCTACCACGAAAAGCGTGCCCACCTCTTCCAGGAACAGCGTGACCACGGCATCGTACACCGAAGTTTGTTCTTTTACCACCACCGGTAAAAATTTTATATCCTTAACTTTAACCCGGTTAAAATAATCGGACCAAAAATGCTTACCTTCTTTGCCCACGTAAAAGTATCCTACCCGTGGCCTGGCTTCCAACAATCCGGAAGTAGTAAGTATGGCAATATGAGGCCTGAGTGCAGCCCGGGATATACTCAATCGAGAGGCGATGTCTTCGCCCGAAATCGGTCCTTCTTCTTTTACAATCTCCAAAATCTCTTTTTGCCTGTTGGTTAACTCAATATCTTCCGCCCCCTTTTCCCTAAAACAAAACAGGCTACCCTTTTTTCTTTTTTTGCCCAATATAGTATATACTATATTGGGCCGCCAAGTTCCTGCTTACTAAACTATATTCGTAAAATTTATATACTTGACTGGAGCAAAGAAAACTCTGCAAAAACGTTAAATACTCTCTTAAGCTCCGCAAGCAGATTAAGGCGATTTTGCCTCAGCTCTTCTTCTTCCACCATTACCATGACTTCATCAAAAAAGCTGTCTATGGTATCCCTGGTTTCTGCCAGCTGCTGCAAAACACCATCGTAATCTTCTTTTTGAATAAGCCTGTTTACTTCCGTTTCTACCTGTTCGGTTTTTCTCCAGAGGTTTTCTTCTGCGCTTTCCTGGAAAAGGGAAGGATCTATTTCTCCGGGGGTTTCAACCTTTCTTGCCAGGTTGTTTACCCGGGTATAACCCGCCAGGAGATTCTCCAAACCGCCGCTTTTCAGCCCTTCTTCCAGGCTGGATGCTTTCTTGTAGAGAGAAGAGATATAAGAACAGGGAACGGCCAGCACGGCCTCTATTACGTCGTAACGAATTCTTTTTTCCTGGAAAAGAAAGCGTATCCTTTGATCTATGAATTCTTTTAGCAGCTCCATTATCTCTTCTTTCCTGCCTTCTTTTTCTTCCGGCGGCTGCTCTTCTTCCTGCATATAGAGCGCCAGGGCTTCCTGCAGAATATCCCTTATCGGCAGGGGAAGCTCTTTTTCCACCAGGATACTTACCACCCCGATGGCCTGCCTTCTTAAAGCATACGGGTCCTGTGAGCCGGTAGGCTGTATCCCGGCGTAAAAAAAGCCGCACAGGGTGTCTATTCTGTCGCCCAGGGAAACCAATACACCTTCAGTGGTTTCCGGGAGTGTATCCCCGGAAAAACGCGGCAGATAGTGTTCGTGTATGCCGCTGGCCACGCGGGAGTCTTCCCCGCTGTCAACCGCGTACTCCCTCCCCATTACTCCCTGGAGTTCCGGGAATTCTTGCACCATGTTGGTTAGCAGGTCCGCCTTACACAGGTACGCCGTCCGGGCAGAAAGCTCCAGCGTTTGCCGGTCAACCTTCCAGTAATCAGCCATGGCACGGACCAGGGTGACTATCCTTTCGGTTTTCTCATAGAGATTACCCAACCCTTCTTGAAAAACTACCTCCCGCAGGCCGGGGACGTACTCCTCAAGAGGCTTTTTGCGGTCTTCCCGGTAGAAAAAGTCGGCATCAGCCAGCCGGGCCTGCAGAACTTTTTCGTATCCTTTACGTATATAAGAATTGCTCCTGTTGTTGCTTACCCCCAGGAAGGCGGGAAGAAGTTCTCCGTTTTCCGGCGAAGATACCACCGGGAAGTACCTCTGGTGTACCTGCATGGTGGTTATTAAAACTTCCCGGGGAAGATCCAGGTACCTTTCCGGAAAATTCCCTCTTATTACTTCCGGGTATTCTACCAGGAAGGTTACTTCTTCCAGCAGTTCGTCTTCGACCCAGGGGACACCGCCGGTCTCCCTGGCCACGCTTTCCAGCTGTTCCCGGATAAGTTCTTTTCTTTTTTCCTGGTCCAGGACTACAAAAGATTGCTCCAGGTAGTCAAAAAAATCCCCCACACTTTTGACTGCCCAGGGGCCGGGGGCCAGGAAACGGTGCCCGTATGTATATCCGCCTGAATCCACCCCGGCATAATGAAAGGAGACCACTTCATCTCCCCACAGGCACAGCAACCAGCGCACCGGGCGGATAAATTTAACATCTTTCCTGTACCAGTACATGGAATGGGGAAAACGCAGTGAGGAAAGCAACCCGGGAAGGAGCTCAGGAAGAAGGTCACCGGTATCTTTTCCCGGTGTTTCCCGGACGGCTATCACGTATTCCGTGCCCTTCATTTCTTCTATCCGGAGGTCTTCCACCTCTACTCCCATGCTTTGGGCAAAACCCAGGGCCGCCCTGGTAGGCTGCCCGTTTTCATCAAACGCACGAGACCGGGCCGGCCCCTTGACCTGCTCCCTGATATCTGCCTGGCGGACCGCCAGCCCTTCCACCAGAAGCACCAGCCTCCGGGGGGTGGCATAAGCTTTTATTAAAGAATAACTCAAGCGGTTGTTTTCCAGAATAGCAGCAGCTTCTTTTTCCATCTGGCGTATTACCCCGGGCAGAAGCGGGGCGGGCATTTCTTCGCAGCCTGTCTCCAGCAGCAGTTTATCTTTAGACATGAGTTGACTCCCCTTTCCCCAGAGGGTAGCCGGCACTTTCCCTCTGCTTAACAAATTCTTCTGCGGTACGACGGGCCAAATGGCGCACCCGGGCGATATAAGCGGTACGCTCTGTAACGCTTATAGCACCCCGGGCTTCCAGCACATTAAAAGTATGGGAGCACTTTAAGACATAGTCATACGCCGGCAAAACCACTCCCTTGTCCAAAAGCTGACCGGCTTCTTTTTCGTACAGCTGAAACAGCTGCTGAAGCAACCCTGTATCGGCATAGTCAAAACTGTAGCGGGAGTGCTCCTCTTCGGCTTTCTGAAATATCTCCCCGTATGTAATCCCGCGGGTCCAGTTAAGATCAAAAACGTTGTCCACATCCTGAACGTACATGGCTATTCTCTCCAGGCCGTAGGTGAGCTCCACCGATACCTCTTCTACATCAAAACCGCCCACCTGCTGAAAATAAGTAAACTGAGTAATTTCCATGCCGTCCAGCCAGACTTCCCAGCCCAGGCCCCAGGCACCCAGGGTAGGAGATTCCCAGTTGTCCTCTACAAAACGGATGTCGTGCTCCAGCGGATCTATTCCCAGGCTTTTCAAACTTTCCAGGTACAGCTCCTGCACATCAAAAGGTGCAGGCTTTAAAATAACCTGGTACTGCAAGTGCTGATACAGCCGGTTAGGATTTTCCCCATAGCGCCCGTCCCCGGGCCTGCGGGAAGGTTCTACGTAAGCCACCCACCAGGGCTCCGGCCCCAGGGTCCTTAAAAAAGTCGCCGGGTTCATGGTACCCGCACCTTTTTCCACATCATAAGGCTGCCAGAGCACACAGCCTTTTTTCATCCAGTAATCCTGCAGCCCGGCAATAAGTGCCTGCAGTTCCATGTTTCTCCCTCCTGTAACTTGACTTAAAGTTTATATAAATCGCTTCATAAAATAAATAAACCCCCCGCCACTATAGAAAACTATAGGGACGGGAGGTTAACCCGCGGTTCCACCCTACTTGGCCGCATTTCGAGCGGCCCGCTTTTAATTCCGGCATGGCTCCGGATGCCCTTTCACCGCCGTTTTTACCGGGCTTCCACCCACCCCGGTTCGCTGACAAGGTTAAACTGGCACGGTTACTCCTTTCCTTCCTCGCCGCCACGTTATTAATTTTTTAACCGGAAATTTGAATTAGTTATTTGTAATTTACCAGAGGCTGCTGCAGCTGTCAACCACTTTACTCATCCCCGTGTTCAGGGTATTCTCCTTTTATTCTATCCCGGTGTTTTACCCCCAGGGTACCCCGGGCAAGCATAAGCCCCAACACCCCCCAGAGAGTATAGCGGGGAAACGCTGCTGCAGCCAGCGCCCCCACGATTACCGGGAAACTGAAACGGGAACGGGGGCCCACCCGGACCTCCAGGCGGGTATCTTTCCAGCGGTGGTAAACCTCCTGGATACTGCAGGTTATCGCTTCACCGGGAGCCCTGTCTTCCTGAAGATGCTTCAGGGCTTCCACCATATCGCCCTCCGAGCTTTCCAGGGCCTGGCGTGCTTCATGATAACTTGCACCGGTTTTTTTGCGCAGGTCTTCTATCATTTCCAGGGTTACTTCCATGGGCACTACCTCCCGGTTTTATCACTACAGCTGTTCTCCCCGGTACAGCGCATGTAGGGGGTTCTCAGAAAAAATTCTTTTCTTTCTTTTATTGTTTCTATTCTCAGCTGCTTTTATTCTGCCGAAGTTCGGGTAGGGTTTAAGAATTCTTTTCCCATCTTTCAATATAGCGCAGGGAACGGCATTCTCTTATTTCCAGGTGGTATTCGATAAAGGAGGGGAGAATTTTTTTTAGCTGTTCTTTCTGTTCAGGAGTTGCCCTTACCCTGGTAAGCCCTGTAAAGGGGGTGTTCATCAGATGGCGAGCCAGGGTTACCGTCCCCGGTAAAATCGGCAGATAATTTTTTCCGTCAACGGCACAATCACTGCATACCACACCACCCAGGCCCACACTAAACCAGCGGGGACTCCTGGTGGGCGCCAGGCATCCGGTACATTCCTCCATTAACGGGGCGGTTCCGTTTTCCAGCAGGAATTTAAGTTCGTAGGAACGGGCCAGCAGTTCGCTGTCTCCGCCTCTTGAAAGGGACCGCCAGCCCCCAAGCAACAATCCGTACATTTCTTCCCGGGGCTCTCCCTCCACCATGAGCATCTCCACCAGTTCGGCAAAGTAACAGGCGTAGGCATAAAGGAGAGGATCACGGTGCAGGTAATCAAACCTTTCTTTTATTTCCACCTGTGTGACAGTATACAGGCTTTTACCGCTATACAGGGACATGTACGCCCGGGTAAACAGGTCCACTCCTGAAGCCAGCTTGCTTTTAGTTTTACGTGCTCCCCGGGCAACCGCGGCAACCTTGCCGGCTTCCCTGGTAAGCAGGGTCACCAGGCGGTCCGCCTCTCCCAGAGGCCGGGTGGACAATACCAGCGCACTTGTTTTAAATGTCTTCAAACTTTTTCCTCCAGAAATACTTTTTATTGGAACCTTATCCTGTTCAGCTGCTGGCGGGCTGTTTTAGCAGCCTCGCTAATGGATTGGAAGACTTCTTCCTCGGAAACTTCTCCTTTTGCCTTTTCCTGTGTGTAAGAGTAAATTATACTTCTGGAAGAGTTGACCAGGGCACCAAAACCATCTCCGTCAAAACAACCCTTTAAGCTCTCAGCCTCAGCACCCTGCGCCCCGAAACCGGGTACCAGGAAAATACACCGGGGAAGAAGCCTGCGTATTTTCCTGGCATCTTCCGGGTAAGTAGCGCCCACCACTACTCCCAGGCAGGAGTAGTTCTCCGCTTCACAGCCGCTACTGGCCATAACTTCCTCTATCTTTTCGGCAACCTTTTCGTACACCAGTTGGCCATTATCGGTAACCAGGTTCTGAATTTCCCCGGAAGAAGGATTGGAGGTCTTTAATATTATGAAAACACCTTTATTCTCACGTACGGCCTTGTACGCAAAGGGGTAAATTCCATCGGTACCCAGAAAAGGATTTACCGTAACTGCATCCACCCCCAGGGGGCCGTTACCCAAGTAGGCCTGGGCATAGGCATCAGCGACAAAACCCACATCATTCCTTTTGGCGTCCCCTATAACCAGGAGGTCTTTTTCCCCGGCATAAGTAATTGTTCGCTCCAGGGCCCGGATACCATAACTTCCAAAGATTTCGTAAAAAGCCAGCTGGGGCTTCACGGCAACAGCATAGGGCTGCACTGCATCAATTACCGTCCGGTTAAAACGGTACAGGGCTTCTTCCACCTGCTGGCTTCCAGAGTAACCCTTAATCAAGTAATCCGGGAATTTGCGTATATCAGGATCCAGGCCTACAACCAGGACCGAATTTTTTAGCCGGGCTTGTTCTTTAACCCTTTCTGCTAAGCTCATTAACCACATCTCCTCCCCTGGTGCGTAAATCTTTATCTAAACACGACTTGTGATTTTGCTATTTTTTGCTGTATCCCATTTGCTGTAGAAATCCTTCTTTTTCCCGCCAGTCGGGTTTTACTTTTACCCACAGGTCCAGGTATATTTTCATCCCCAGCAAGTTTTCTATTTCCTTCCTGGACCACGTTCCTATTTCCCGGAGTAGTTTTCCTTCCTTTCCAACTATAATGCCCTTCTGGGATTTCTTTTCCACATAAATGGTTACACGGATATCGATTATGTCCTTGTGTTCCCTTTTGCGGTACTCTTCTATTTCCACTGCCACGGAAAAAGGGACTTCCTGACGGGTGCGCTGCATGATCTTTTCACGCACAATTTCACTAATAACAAACGATTCCGGCTGATCGGTAACCATATCGGATGGAAAATACATGGGGCCTTCGGGTAAAATACCTTCCACCCCGCTTAACACACCTTCCAGGTTAAACCCCTGCAGGGCCGAAACCAGGAATTCATCTTTAAAGGCATACAACTGGCGGTACTTCTCCAGGCGGGACAGGGCCTGCTTTTCATTTAGCAAATCAGCCTTGTTTAAAACCAGGAAAACCGGAACCTTCACCCCGAATAACATATCGGCTATGTAGCTGTCACCTTTTCCGGGAGGTTGACTTCCATCCGCCAGGAAAAGTACGCCATCCACGTCTTTAAGGGAATTCCGGGCACTCCAGTACATGTAAGAACCCAGCATGTTGTGAGGCTTGTGTACACCCGGCGTATCCATAAAGATAAACTGTGAATTCTCCCGGGTGAGTACTGCCATAATTCGGTTGCGGGTAGTTTGAGGTTTGTCGGTAACAATAGCTGCCTTAAAGCCGGCCAGGGCGTTTACCAGGGTAGATTTGCCGGCATTGGGCCTTCCAATCACAGATATAAAGCCTGATTTAAACATAATCTCCTCCACTAAATATTAAATTTATTTTGGATTTTATTTCTGACTATCGACACCCATTTCAAGCTAAGTTATAATAAATAAAAGAAGAAATGTATTCAAAACCGGAGGTGCATTTTAATGGCACAGCCCCCCACCAACCAGCCCGCTTCGGAGAATGAGCATAAAGACTGGAAAGGAAAAGGACATAGGGCACTCATTATCAATATTATTTTCTTTATTGTTCTTTTGGGATGCATCTTTTTAATTCCTTTAACTGGACTTGCTACTACAGCCATAATTATTATAGTTGCCTTTATAGCCTCTGTCCTTTACATATATTTTTCTTGAAATTTCGTAATCACTCATCCGTATGGAGGAAAAGGGTAGGGGTACAGGTCTTTTAGCATGAATACCTTTCCCGGGCCCTCCAGGTTTGAGCTTATTATTTTTATATTTCCCGCCAGCTCCCTGATAACCTGGAGACATGCACCACACGGGAAAACAGGGGTAGATGAATCCGCCATTACGGCCAACGCCAGGTAGTTCCTTTCACCGGCCAGGAAAGCTGCTATCAATGCATTTCTTTCTGCACATACAGTAAGACCGTAAGAAGCGTTCTCCACGTTTGCCCCCACGTATATGGCACCTGCAGTAGACTGCACCGCCGCGCCAACGGCAAACCCCGAATAAGGAGCATAAGCTTTCTCCCTGGCTTTCCGCGCATGTTCCAGCAGACACTGGTACTCCTGCATGTTTTCTCCTGTTTTTCTCATTTTACTATTCAGCTCGCTTCCCGGTCAAAAATAATCCGTTATGCAGCCTGCGCTAATGAGCAGGAAGGGATACATCTTCCTTTACTTCTATATCCACGCCCAGGTTTCTGTTTACTTCCAGGTTGTTTTTAATTATTTGCAGGCCGCTTTCCAAAAGCTCCGGATCTCCTACCGCTTTTATTTCCACGGGCATGGGAATGTTATTACCATCCACCTTGATCAGGTTTCCCGCACACCTTATGGAAGTAGTAGCCGTAAGACGGTGCCCTCCTACTGCAACTCCCTGGGCACCTGCGGAAAACAGCTCATTGACCAGGTCCCTTACATCAGTATCGTGAATAAGAGCATCAGAAGTGACGGCTTCTTCTCCGTCGGATAGCTCCACTATAATTCCTTCTCCCCTCATTTCGGCAAAACCGGCTTCTACCCTCAATTCACGCAGGGTCAGACGCAGGTCGTCTATTTCTTCGTTTAACGCCTGGATCTGCTCCATGGGATCGTCCGGAGAAACAATGTTACCTTCTCCTTCTCTTATCTCTATCTCCAGTTCGTAGCTACGCCCGGGATTGTTAGACTGGTAAATCTCATTTATGCGGTGGACCGTAACTTCATTCAACAAGTCTTCGGGATTTGCCTCCACTCCCTCTTCATCTATACTCAAGTTAAGATGCAAAAGTTTATTTACTTCCTGCACATTTTTGTCCTGGTTTACTACGGATAGCACCCTCTCCTGTTGCTCAATTTCCCACTCCCTTAAAATAACTTCTTGCAGTCTCCTGCCATGGGTTAAAATAATCTGTGTAAGGTCATCGCTTTCCGTGGCTATTTCCATTTCATAATTAAAACCAGCCAACATTTCTACTACCGGCGTCTTGTCCAGCACCCCCAGATCGGAAGCAAGTTCGCGGCTGTACTCCAGGATATCCTTGGCCACGGCTCTTTTGTAATCCAGCTGCCTTTCTTCTTCCGCCCGCTCCGGCAAACTGGCATGATAATCATTGTTTATCAACAGGTAAACGTTGAAACCTGCCAGGACTACCAGCATTATTACCAAAAATAAAACCAGCAGCAGAATAGTTCTATTAATACCGTTATACCCGGTGTTTGTTTGCATGCTGTTATTAACCTCCCCCTGATTTTTGCAGGTGATTAATTTAATTTTACCTTATTTCTATTCATTAGCACAGGAAAATCATTACACCAATTATGCATTAATAATACGATCTTTCGAGGAACCGTACCTGTAGTAAAACCCAGATGTTTCCCGGTGATGCAATCGAAGAACCTGAAAGAAGCCAGGCCGGTAAAAAACCGCCCAAAGTGTAAGCAGGTAACATAAACATAACTACTACTATCTTTACATAAAGCTAGCTTAAAAGCATGCCTAACAGGGGAGGTCCAAGTATTACCACTCCAATCAGCACGGCCAAAAACACACTCAACAGTACCGCCGAAGCCGAAACCACCTTGGCCAGGTAGGCATCCCGGCTGTATTCCCTGGTAGCAACATCCACAGTTTTTTCCACGGCGGTATTAACTGTCTCTAAAATGATCACCAGGAATACTGTCGCCAGTAAAATTATCTTTTCCAGCCTGTGAATTTCCAGGAAAAAAGCCACGGTAATAACTATTATACCGACAATGACATGGATAACCATGTTTCTCTGGGTGGTTAAACAGAAATAAAGACCGGCAAAAGCATCCTTAAAGCTCCTTACCAGGCCGTTCGTAATCATACGTCTTTCCCCCGCCTTTTTTTTGCCTCCTCTGGACCTCACGCAGCAGTTTTCTCTCGTTTAATTTCATACGAAGCTCTTCTTTTCTGCTACGGTGGTCGAAACCAATCAGGTGGAACATTCCGTGCGCCGTTAATCTCCTGACCTCCTGGAGCAGGGAGCCTCCCCTTTTCAAAGACTGTTCCCCGGCCCGGTCCAGGGAGATGTACACTTCTCCCAGGTACACTTCCTGACCGGATTCCCTCAAGCGGGGAAGCTGGTGCGCCTCTACAAAATTAAAGCTCAGCACGTCGGTGGGACCTTTCGTGCGGCGGTATTTTCGATTAAGACGTGCAATATAAGCATCGCTGCAAAAAACCACGTTTACCTCTCCGCCGGAAAGCTGCTCCTGCTCTAAAAGATACCTGCATATCTCTTCCACCTGGTGCCGGAATCCCACGGGCAGCTTTTTATCATAAAATGTTACTTCTACCTTCATACGTTACTCCTCCATATTTACGCTGATTTCCCTCAAGGGATATTCTATACGTGTATGGTATACGCTGGAGAGAATATAAACAAAAGTGTCCCCGATCTGATCCAGGTCTTTTAGCGTCAGGTCACTTTCATCCAGCTGTCCGTCGTTTAATTTTTCTTTTATTATTCTACGGACCATCCCGTCTATCCGGACTCCAACCGGGCGGGAAAGGGAACGTACCCCGGCTTCCACGGCATCAGCCAACATAATAATTGCCGCTTCTTTGGTCTGGGGCAGGGGACCTTCATAACGGAAATTCTTCTCGGATATATTATCGTTCCTCCCTTTCTCCTGTGCCTGCTGGTAAAAGAAAGAGATCATGCTGGTACCATGGTGCTGCCTGATAATATCAATCAGAACAAACGGCAGCCTTTCCCGCCTGGCTATTTCCACCCCGTCTTTTATGTGAGAGCGCACAACCAGTGCGCTTAAACTTGGCGAAAGCTTCTTATGGGGATTTTCACGGGAAAACTGGTTTTCCGTGAAAAAATAGGGGCGGTTAATTTTGCCTATGTCGTGGTAATAAGCACCCACCCGCACCAGCAGGGCATCGGCTCCCACGTTTTCCGCTGCCGCTTCAGCCAGGTTTCCTACCAGGACGCTATGGTGATAAGTGCCGGGAGCCTTCATCAGTAATTTCCTCAAAAGCGGCTGATTGGGGTTGGAAAGTTCCAGCAGGGAAACCGCGGTAGTAAGCCCAAAGCCGGTTTCCAGGAAGGGAAGCATACCTATGGCTATCACCGCAGAAAGTATACCGCTGCCCATGCCGGAAGCAAGGCTAAAGCCTAACTCCTGGAGCACCCCGTATTCCAGCTGCAAATTGCCTAAAAGCATAAATACCGCCAGTATCACCAGTGTATTAACCGCTGCTACGTAGATGCCCGCCTTGACCAGGTCGGTCCTCTGGCTGAGCCGTGAAACGCTGTATATTGCAATCATTCCGGCAATCAGCGACATGGCCATAACTCCGATATCACCGTCGGTAACCAGGCCCATCAGCAGTGCCAGAATCACGTTCATAAGCATGGCCAGGTTGTTATTAAACAGTACGGCAATTAAAATTACCCCCACAGCCGCCGGTACCAGATAAGGAGAGAAATAAGCCATGCCCAGAGCAAATACCAGGGTAATTATTACTATGAGGCCCAGCAGAAGCAGCATGGATGACTCCTTGTACACATCTTTTTCAAAAACGTACAGATATATTCCTACCGTAAAGAAAAACACCATAAGCAGCAAAAACAACCCTATCAAGGAAGAATAACCGGCTTGTCCTCCCAGCATGCCCAGGGCTTCCAGCTGGGCTATATGCTTTTCGGTTATAATTTCTCCCTCACTTACAATAAGGGTTCCTTCCAGAATCGGCACCTCTTCTACTTCCTGACGGGCCTCTTCCCTCTTCTCTTCAGTAGCTTCCAGGTCCGGGGTTTTGTTATGGGTTACCAGCTCCTTAACCAGCTTTTCGCTCAACCTGATAGAGGCTGGAGAATACGCTGCTTCTTCCATTTCTTCGCAAATACGGGTCCTGGCTTCTTCCAACTCTTCGCGCCTTATACCCTCTTCCATTTCTTCGGCAATATTCTGTTTTAAGTTTTCACGCAGTTCCCGAAAATATATACCTTCTTTCTGCAGAACTCCGTCAATATCGGACTCCTGTAAACCCGGATACTCATTCAGCAGATGTTCTTTTTTGCGGTTTATCCTCTCTTCCGCTCTTTCTTCTTCCAGGTCTTCCCGCATATCTTCCAGTGAAGCAAAGAACTGCTCCAGTTCTTCCATGCTACTTTCCATTACTTCGGGATTGTAGGAATATTCCATGGGCACTTCTTCTGCAGCTTCTTCCCGCAACTGCTCCGTAGTATAGGTATCCACGGCCTCGTGAGGCGCCTTTATATCTTCCGGGCTGGGCATACCTTCTTCCACGTCCACCCGGGAAGGGATTACTACCGGAGCCAAAATAAAATAAATCAAGGCAAAAATAACCCCGGCCAGGATTAATCTTCTCAACCGAGTATTACTGGCCAGGTAAAAAGGTTTTAACAGGATATCTTTCAGCCGGGGATGTGCTTTCATTTTTTCCCTGACTCCTTTTTCTCTTGGTGTGCTTCGTAGGCCTTGATTATTTCCTGCACCAGGGGATGCCGTACCACATCTCTTTCCGTCAGGTACGCCATCCCGATACCTTCAATATCTTTTAATATATACGAAGCTTCCTTCAGGCCGGAATACTGCCCCCGGGGCAGGTCCACCTGGGTTATATCACCGGTAATTACTGCCTTGGAACCAAAGCCCAGCCGGGTTAAAAACATTTTCATCTGTTCCGAAGTAGTGTTCTGCGCCTCATCCAGTATAACAAAGGAATCGTCCAGGGTGCGGCCCCTCATGTATGCCAGGGGCGCCACCTCAATAATGCCTTTTTCTTTGTACTTGTGGTAAGTCTCCATACCCAGGAGATCGAACAATCCGTCATATAGCGGCCGCAGATACGGATCTACTTTTTCCTGGAAATCACCCGGCAGAAAACCCAGGTGTTCGCCTGCTTCAACTGCAGGACGGGTAAGGATTATTCTCTGTACCTGCTGGTTCTTCAAAGAATATATGGCCAGAGAAAGCGCTAAAAAAGTTTTGCCGGTACCCGCAGGCCCTATTCCCAGGACAATATCGTGATTCCTGATGGTTTCAATATAGCTTTTTTGGCCCAGGGTCTTGGGCTTTATCTGCTTACCCCGCGAGGTAACCAACACCAGATCGGAAAAAGTTTCCTCCATACTCTGCAGCTCTCCCTTACGCGCCATACGAAGGGCGTATTCAAAATCTCCAGTGGTAATAAAGTGTCCTTTGCGAATAAGCCTTAAAAGGTCTTCTAAAAGGAAAGAAACCCTTTTTACCTCTTCCCTGGGGCCTTCCAGTATAAGCTCTCCCCCCTGGGGTATCACCTTGGTGTCCGGAAAGCTTTCTTCAATAAGGGTTAAATGCTCATCAAATTTCCCCAAAAGGGGCAGGGCTTCCTCCTGGTTAAATACCTCTATTTTTTCACGCACTGTTTTACTCAAATAGTGTTTATCCCCCCTGGTAGCGTAGTTACTTTAATAACAACCTAATTATTATCACTATAATATCTGATTTCTGCTATATCTTCAATGGTTTCTATTACAAACATAATATAAGACTTGCCATCCTCTTTTATACGCTCCCAGCGGTAATCCCTGACTTCAGTTTCTTCAGATAGCTCCCGCGAGGCTTTCCGGCGCGCTTTTCGTTTTGCTTTTTCTTCGGCCTCCTCCCGGGAAAGCCTCCTGGTCTCTGTTTCCACTTCCCGGTACTGCACCGTGATTATATCCAGGGGGATCTCCCGGCCTCCCAGCTCCCAGTCGCCTCGATTAACCTCCTTTTGATAATTACTAAACGGGCTTTCTTCCGGCCCCCTTAAGAGCCTCCGTTCCCCTTTCCAGGCAATATAATAAGCCGACTCCTTCCTCCCGGTAAACTCCCTTAACTTTTCCCTCTCCTGAACCGGTGCCCTGAAATCATACCAGACCCTGGCTTCTACTTTTCCCCTGGGAAACACCCTTTCCTTTTCCGGTGCTTCTTCCGGATCGTCATGTATTTTGGTGGTTCTTTCCCCCCTTATCAGGATATCCCCTGGGGATACTGTGTCACCGGGCTCTACTTCGGCTTCACCTTCCAGCTCCAGCACCTCTACAATATAACCGTCCCTGGAAGCAACCAGGTCCGCCTTCACCCCCCGGGGAGGTACTTCTTCTTTTACCTTTTTATGCTCTACTATTTCCACCTCCACTGTAGTCCCTCTTATGCGCAGACCGGCCCATACTATATCCTCATGCATGCGGGCTATCCTGGCCTCTATTTTGTCCACTTCCAGGTGACCCTTGTACATCCCGGGCTGTAAACCCGCCTCAGCGGCAAGCTCTACCACTTCTTCTTCGGTAAGTTCCTTGTTCCCGGCAGCCTGTACAAACCATACAAAAGAAGTAGCCACATACAGGGAGGCAAGGAAAAATAGCGCCCCCAGGACAAAACCTTTACTTTTCCTGCCTTTTTTCCACCAGACCAGCAGGCCTTGTTTTTCCAGGATCTTTATCCGGCAGCCGGTCTGTCGGGCTATAGGGCGCAACCTCTTGAGGTTTTTTACCGGCAGCTCCAGGGTAGCTTCAGTTCTGTTTTTTTTCAGGTTCCAAAAACCTACCCCCCTGATCACAGCCAGGTTAACAAACTTTTCCGTATAAGTGCCCTCTACTTTAATCTTTAAATAACTCATGATAAAGCGCCAGCCTTTAATTAACCACACCTGTCTTCCTCCTATTCTTCGAAATACAGATGTTCTATTCGCCCCGTAATATAAATTTCTTCTTCCATAATTTTCTGGACCTGCAGGTCCCGGCCGGTTATAATTAGCTCTCCACCCCTGATACCCAGGCGTATTTCTTCACTGTCGTAATAGATTATTCCGCGATGATTTTCCAAAAGCACCTGCTGGTTGCCCAGCATGGTGAGGCGCGGAAGATTTAACAATACCTCCCTGGGTAGCTCAAAAAAATCCGCCATTAGCTCCTTCCAGCGCGGGCCCTTTTGCTTGTGATTCACCGGCATCTCCTTTCCCCGGGGGCGGGGTAAAACCACTTTTTCTCTACAGGAGTACTATGGGGATGAAAAAAAAGATATGACTAAAGAACACAGGAAATTCGGGGGGAGGCATGAGGCCATTTTTAACAATTTACAGGGAAGAGAAGCAGTTTAGCCCTGACAAGGTGAGTGTATAATAATTATTTCCCAGAAAATAATACAAATAGCCATCAAAGAATAAGGAGGTTTACCATGTTTAACCCGTTTGATGAAAAACCAATGCCGGTTGATGAAGGTTATATGGACTGGAAGACCCTCTACCCCAAGGCATACTCCAAACACAACGTAGACCCTTATACCAAGCTGCGCATTATTTTAATGAACGGGATCGAAGTTGAAGCCGCTCTCTTTTCCCACCAGTTTCATCGCAACTGCACCAGTAACGACATGCGGCGGGAACTGGCTTCCCTGCGGCGCATGGAACAGCAACAACAAAAACACGTCAACTGGTTAAAGCCTATCGACGAAACCCAAATAGAAAACACCATTGGTTACGAACATGTAGCCGTGGACCTGACCGCCTGGCTGGCTCAAAACGAACCTGATCCTTACGTGAAGGAAACCCTTGATTTTGCCCTCCTGGAAGATTTCGATCACCTGTACCGCTTCGCCAACCTGCTTCATTTTGACAAGAATATACCCGCACATAACCTGGTCAAGGAGTACGTGGAAATAACGCCGGGACGCCCTACTATTGCCGAGCACCGCCACCCCTTTGATACTGTCAGGAACCACGTGGATTTTAAAAATGCCGATATCCAGACCAGGTTAAACAGCCTGATCATAACCGCGGCGGAACAGCAGACCATGAACTTCTACATGAACACAGGCAATACTTATGACAATGACCTGGGACGCCAGCTTTACGCAGAAATTGCCCTGATCGAAGAGGAGCACGTAAGCCAGTACGGTTCCCTGCTCGATCCCAACGCCACCTGGCTGGAAAACCTCCTTCTGCACGAGTACACTGAATGCTATCTCTACTACTCTTTTTACCAGGATGAACTGGACGAAAACATCAAGCCGGTATGGGAAGCCCACCTGCAGCAGGAGATCTCTCACCTGCACAAGGCAGCCGAGTTGCTGGCCAGGTACGAAAACAAACACTGGGAGGAATTCCTGCCAAAAGAATTCCCCAGGCTGCTCCAGTTCCACGACACCCGGGGTTATCTACGCAAAATCCTGGGCGAGCAGGTGGAGCTTACAGCGGACCGGGAAACAGTAAAAAGCGTGCACGATCTTCCTTCCGACCACACCTTTTTCCAGTACCAGAATAAAATAAACCACGACATTAACTCCGTGCACAGTCACGTGGTAATCGACCAGCGCCAGAAAAAACATGGTGAAGATTACCGTGCCGAAGTCAAGCCCAACCCGGTGGAAGCCCTGCGAAACCGTTCCATGGATAACACTACTATAGCAAGAACCAAAGAGCCGGCCAGGGTTTAAAGAGAGGGTTTTAAAGAGGCTGGGAACTTGTATAGCTGTTTAAATTACTCTATTTTTCCATTAATAAAAAGGCTGCAGCTAATTTGCCGCAGCCTTTTTATACTTTATCAATAAATATTAAATCCCGTTTAACCCTTATTTATTTTCCGGGCTACCTTCTCCAGCCGTGTGGTCGGAGGCTGCGGGGCGGACCCAGGATCTCGCTCCATATCATTCCCCTGACCAGTTCGTCCCTTGAGGCAAAGGGTATAGAGGTCTTTTCCCGACGTTCAGAATCCCACCAGACAGGGGAGGCTTCTTCTATTTCGGGCCTGCTTTTTCTTGCTTCAAATACGGGTTCCGGTGTTTCATCCTTCTCATCGTCGCCTTTTCCTTCTTTACTTCTTTCTTCTTTTCTTTCATACCCCCACTCCTGGGGAATGCGGAAGGATTCTTCCAGTTCGCGCTTGCGATTTCTTATTATTTCCGCCGTCGACCAGGTTTCTTCTTTCATACGCTCTTC
The DNA here is from genome assembly GCA_964402625.1 of uncultured Syntrophomonadaceae bacterium. Taxonomy (GTDB): domain Bacteria; phylum Bacillota; class Dethiobacteria; order DTU022; family PWGO01; genus PWGO01. The sequence goes on from CAYODA010000006.1 coordinate 29,988, forward strand.
CCAGGTATCTCTTTTGTCCTCCACCTGGGAGAGTTCATCTTTCTCCGGAAACAGTTCTTCTTCACGGTCTTTATAATAAGAAGGTTCTTCATCCCGCGGCTGCGGGACATGTCGTGGATATTCATAGGGTTTTTGGGGCTGTTGTTTTTGCTTGTTTCCACCTGCCAATGAGTTTATCAGGTTGATTACTATTATGACTATAATTATTATAATTAAGGATTCCATCAGGAATACCTCCCTGGGGTTATAAGCTACTCAGAAAATACGTTTGCTTTCTATTGTCGCTGGGTATTTTCCACCTTCTAGTGATGGCGCCCACGGCGCCAGGTCGACTACTCAGAAAATAACCTTAGCCCTCCCTACCTTTACTTTCCTTCATCGTTCATTTCCCTCCCCCACCGGGGGGAGGGTCAGGGTGAGGGGGATACTATTAAAAAGGACGAACTATACTTTCTTGTACCGGGGTGTTGTGTTTGCCGGCTCCCGACTCAAATCAGTCATTAA
>CAYODA010000007.1:0-29469 GCA_964402625.1 uncultured Syntrophomonadaceae bacterium
AAAGGTTGTCAGCACCATTAACAGGGGTGCAGAGCCGGTAACTATCCACCACAAGGAAGTGCCCTGCAGCCAGGTAAAACCAATACACGCCAGCAGAGTACCCGCAGCAGCCCCTCCCAGCAGTCTCTTTACCGGGGTATCTTTCCTGGCAATCAAGGAGGCGGTCTTTAAAATGAAAAGATTCATACCCAAATTTACAAACAAAAAGATTTCCACATACATGAGTATGTTCGGCAGGCCCCCTTAATCACTTGGTTATACTTATGAGGTAAAACCACCGGATATGCTGATTATACACCATTAATGATGTAAAATTTGTCAAAGCCTGGGAGTTATGAATAAAAAAAAAGGCCCGAAATAAAGCCTTTTTTGTCCAGTAATATATTAAATTACACTTAACTTTAAAGGGGAGTCCGGTTTAAACCTCCCTGCTTCAGAGCTCCGACATATTATTTATCTTTTTTCCTACGCAGGAATGCAGGAACATCTATGTCATCATTATCACTTTCAATTTCGGTGGCGCTTATTTCTTCTATAGCCTGCTGCCTGCCAGCCGGTTTCTGGTCAAAGCCGGTGGCTATCACTGTAACCCGGACTTCATCTTCCAGGTTTTCATCGATAACCGCTCCAAAAATTATGTTGGCATCCGTGGCTGCACTTTCCCTGACAATCTCCGCAGCTTCGTTGACTTCAAACAATCCCAGGGAAGAGTCCCCGGTAATGTTTATCAGTATGCCCTGGGCTCCTTCTATTGAAGTCTCCAGCAGGGGACTGGTGGTAGCTGAGCGGGCGGATTCCACGGTTCGGCTTTCACCACTGCCCACGCCCACTCCCATAAGAGCCGAGCCGGTATCGGCCATAATGGTCTTTACATCTGCAAAATCCAGGTTGATAAGGCCCGGGATGGCTATCAAGTCAGATATTCCCTGGACGCCCTGCCTCAAAACATCGTCGGCTATACGGAAGGCTTCCACTATGGGAGTGCGCTTTTCTACCACCTGCAGCAACCGGTCGTTAGGTATCACTATCAGGGTATCTACCTTTTCTTTCAGTTCTTTAATACCTTCTTCGGCATGTACCTGCCGTTTGCGTCCCTCAAAGGAAAAAGGACGGGTAACTACCCCCACGGTAAGAGTCCCTTCTTCACGGGCAACTTCAGCTATGGTCGGGGCAGCACCTGTGCCGGTCCCTCCTCCCATACCCGCAGTCAGGAAAATCATATCCGCTCCTTTTAAAACTTCTCTTATTTGATCCTGGGTCTCTTCGGCTGCCTGGCGACCAATCTCCGGATCGGCACCAGCACCCAGTCCCTTGGTAAGTTTCTCGCCTATCTGAATCTTGTTGTTAGCATTGGCCAGGTACAGGGCCTGGGCATCAGTGTTTACGGCAATAAAATCCACACCCTTCAGGCCCGCCTGTATCATCCGGTTAACCGCGTTGCTGCCTCCTCCGCCAATACCTACTACTTTAATGGAAGCAAATTGTTCCATTTCAATATCAAATTCAATCAACTTGTCCACCCTCCCATAAAAAGATTATTCAAAAATTTCGCTGAACCAGTTTTTTATACGCTCCCACCAGCTTTTTATCGGGTTACCCTTCTTTTCCTCCCTCTTCTCGGGAACCCCCTCTCTGCCGTAGCGTATAACGTAATTCAGGAGCCCTACCGCCGTGGTGTATATGGGGCTTTTTACCCCTACGAAATGCGGCTCGGCTACCCGGACGGAAGTACCAAACATTTTTTCGGCCATTTCGGAAACTCCATCCATGAGGGAAACTCCACCGGTTAATACCACCCCGGCAGGGGGCATCTCTTCTACACCCATTTTCTCCATCTCTTCCCGGATCATCTGCATTATTTCCTGTACACGCGGCTCAATAAAGTTGCACAGCTCTCTTTCCGATACCACATGGCGGCTGTCTCCTCCTACGCTGGTTATCTCCAGGCTTTTAGTGTCTTCGGACATGGCTGCAAAAGCACAGCCGTGCTCCAGTTTTATGCTCTCCGCAGTTTCAAAACCCGTGCGTAATCCTACAGCAATGTCATTGGTTATGTGATTGCCTCCCAGGGGCAGCACCGAAATATTCTGCAGGGCTCCGTTCTGAAAATAAGTTAATTCTGCCTTTCCGCCGCCCAGGTCCAGCAAAAATACTCCCAGCTCTTTCTCATCCCTGGAAAGGGCGACTTCCGAATTGGCCAGCGACTGCAGTACCAAACCGCTCACTTCAATCCCGGCACGGTTAATACAGCGGATGAGGTTCTTAAGGGTAGTAATTGTAGTAGTGACTACCAGGGCATCCACTTCCAGGCGAACTCCCAGCATCCCTACCGGGTCTCTTATGCCGTCGTAGCCATCCACTATAAACTGGCGCGGAATTACGTTAACAATTTCCCTGTCGGAAGGCATGGGGATCACCCTGGTGGACTGCATCACCCTTTCTACATCCTCTTCGGTTATTTCCCGGTCCTCGGAGGTTACTGCCACTACGCCCTTGTTCGAAATAAGCTCCACATTAATACCTACCAGGCCCAGATATGCCTCTTTAATATTGAAGCCTACCATCCTCTCGGCTTCTTCCACGGCCTTGGTAATAGATTGAATTGTTTTATCTAAATCTACTATTACACCCTTTTTCAATCCCTCGGAAGAGCTCAACCCGACGCCCACTATATTAACAGTGTTATCAGGAAGGGGCTCTCCTACAATAACTCGTACGTTTGAGGTTCCTACATCTATTCCTACTACCAGATCTTTTCTTTTCAATATTGCACCCCCTAACCTTGGTTCCTTAAATGTTAATACAATTCTCTTAAATTGCACATCTATGTAAGCCAAAGACAAATCAAGCTACCCGGTAAATTCAACGCTCTCCATTAATTTCCTTCCCTTGGAAAATCATTTTACTACCTGCCGCCTGGATATCACTGGGGAGAAATAATTATCCTGTCCCCGTAACGCACATCCACCACGCTGCGCTCTTCTCTTTCCGGAAGATAACGTAGCCCTTCCTTTACTAATTCGATTTTATTTGACAAATTCCTACCATCTCCTAACCAAATTTCCATTCCATCATGCGTATAAGCCTTGATATTCTCCGGGTTATACAAATTTATTTCTTCAACCGGCACCTCACTCCGTTTTTCTACAATACCGGCAATTATCAGTAATTTTTCGCCGTATTCCGTTTCCTGGAGTCTTTTACCCGCTTCCACCTCCTCTACCCCTTCCAGGCCGGTAATAATCAGGTCGCTTTCTTCCACCTTTTCCGGGGCGCTCTTTCCTGTGACGACCCCTTGCCGGTCCACAGTCCAGTAATCTCCGTCTTTTAAAAGAATCATGCAGGGCTCCCTCTTTTGCACCTCTATGGCCAGTTCAAAAACTGGCAGAGAGACTACCCGGGCACTCTTTATCTCGGGATGAGCTGCCAGTCTCTCCAGGTAACTTCCCTTAAAAATTTCCCGGCGCACTATACCCTCCTGCAGCTCCGCCTCCCTTATTATGTTATCTTCTTCCAGGGAATCGGCTCCCTGCACTTTTACCTGTTTTATTTCCCCGTATAAAAAATATATCACTCCACCTGCACACAAGAAAATAGCAAACAGGCCTGTCCATTTTTTTAGATTTAATTTTGTTTTTTTCCGCCGGCGCCGGATTCCTCTCTGGCCGGCAAGAGAATACACGTTATGAGCTCTTCTGGCGGTACGATGACGCATCAGCTTTCACACACCTTTCTATAGAGGCGTTTAACTGATTCAATTTGCCTTCCAGGTTTTCGTATCCCCTATCCAGGTGGGAAAGCCCGTAAACTACGGTCCTGCCTTCGGCCACCAGTCCGGCTATTACCAGGGCGGCACCGGCACGCAAATCACCTGCTTCTACCATAGCCCCGGTCAACCTGGCCTTTCCTCTTATAATTACGCTTCTGCCTTCTTTTTCAATAGCCGCGCCCATTTTATTTAGTTCATCCACGTGTTTAAAGCGTGATTCAAAAACATTTTCTTTTACAGTGCTCCTCCCTTCCGCCTGGGTAAGCAGAGAAAGCATGGGAGGCTGTAAGTCCGTAGGAAACCCGGGATAAGGGAGGGTATTTACTTCCAGGGGATTTAGCTTTTTCCTCTTTAAATATATACTGTCATCTCCCGCCTCCAGCTCCACCCCGGCTTCCCTTAGCTTGGCACAAACCGCTTCCAGGTGGCAGGGGATTACGTTTTTTAAAAGTACTTCCCCGCCGGTAGCCGCGGCTGCCAGGAGGTAAGTCCCGGCGGCTATCCTGTCTGGTATTACCTCGTAACTTCCTCCACCGAGGGCTTCCACCCCTTTTACCCTTATGGATCCGGTTCCTGCTCCCGACATCCTGGCCCCAAGAGAATTAAGAAAATTCTGCAAATCTACTATTTCAGGTTCCTTGGCGGCGTTATTTATTACTGTCTTTCCCCTGGCGGTAGATGCCGCCATTAACAGGTTTTCCGTTGCTCCAACGCTGGGATAATCCAAATGGATCTCCGCGCCGCGGGGAAAGCCTTTAGCTTCTATACTCCCAGCCTCTTCGGTTATTTGTATACCCATTTTCTGCAGCCCTTTCAAGTGGAGATCTATGGGGCGGACCCCAATAGAGCATCCCCCGGGATGACTAACTCTGGCCCGGCCCATTTTCCCCAGCAGGGGGCCCATGAGAAAAATACTGGAGCGCATTCGTCCCATCAGGTTTTCCGGAACACTATAATCTTGAAGCCCGGAAGCATCCAGCTGCACCGGTTCACCCTGCTCTTTTACTTTTACCCCCAGGTGCTTTAATATAGAAATCATTATTTCCACATCGAATAACCGGGGAACGCTGTTTATACGCACCCCACCCTTATCTCCGCTTAAAAGTGCCGCCGCCATCACAGGCAGCACCGAGTTTTTCGCTCCTTCCACGGTTATTTCCCCGCTTAATCTTTTTCCACCGTGGACTACCAGATATTCCAAACTATACACCTCTTTTGAAAAACAGGATTCCCGTTATTTAAAAACATGAAAAAAATTTGAGTGCCTCCCGTTACTGCCTTCTGTTATTAAAATAATTAATCTTCTCCAATTATTTCAACTTCCTGCTCCAGCACCACGCCTGTTTTTTCTTCTACCTTCTGGCGAACCCTGGAAATAAGCTCCAGGATATCAGCGGCTTTTGCCGAACCCGTATTTACTATAAAGTTGGCATGCTTTTGCGAAACCATGGCTCCCCCCACCTGCATACCTTTACAGCCAGCTTCTTCTATCAGTCGGCCCGCCGGCCTGTCAGGTGGATTTTTAAATACGCTTCCTGCGCTGGGAAGGGTGGGCTGCTTACTCCGCCGGAGTTTTAAGATTTCTTCTATACGGTTATGTATCTCCCCCGGGTTGCCCCTTTCCAGCTGAAGCCTGGCTTCTGCAATAACCCCTCCTCTTTCTCTGAGGCTGCTCCACCGGTAGGAAAACTTCAGCTCCCGGGAAGGTATCTCTTTTACCCCTCCCTCGGGGTCTAAATAAGTCACCGTTTTAACCAGGCCACCCAGCGATTTACCGTAGGCACCGGCGTTCATTGCCAGCCCCCCTCCCAGTGAACCCGGTATACCGGAAGCAAACTCCAGCCCGCTTAATCCTACATCAGCCACTTCCCGACACAACCGGGGCAGATATATTGCCGCCCCCGCTTTTACCGTTTCATCACTTTCACCCTCGGTCTTCCATGCGTCAAAGGGGTCTCCTATATGAATCACTACCCCCCTGATGCCGCCGTCCTTAACCAGCAGGTTGGTGCACCTGCCCACCACTTTAAAAAGTATATTTCGACTTCGACAAATTTCTACCGCCTGCTCCAGTTCCTGCAGGTTTTGGGGCTGCACCAGGCAATCACAGGGACCGCCAACCCGGAAGGAGGTCAGCCGGGACATAAGGTAACCGGTTCTCACGCTATCTTTTATTGGTTGGAAAATTTTTTTAAACTCCTGTTGCATCCTTTCCCTCCTCCCGACATTTTATACTATGCGATCCCTGCACCTGGAGTTACTTTCTTTAAGTACTATGAACTTTTATCCATGACTTCTTGCATGGATTGATAAACTTTTTCCGCCGCGCCGGGCATACCCATGTTGGCACTATTTATCTTCATGTCTTCCAACTTCTTTTCGTGTTCCAACAAGAATCTCACTTGTTGTGAAAAAGTATAGGCAGAGAAATCTTTTTCCTCTATAATCCTGGCCGCACCCTGCTCTTCTAGCAAACGTGCGTTATAGTACTGGTGGTTATGGACCACATTGGGAGACGGCACTAAAATGGAAGGAACTCCCCGGGCGGTTATTTCCGCAAGGGCGGTAGCCCCGGCCCTTGATACCACCAGGTCTGCCGCCGCCAGGGCCAACGGCATGTTACTGATATAAGGAATTATTTTTATCTCCCCCCGCCCGAAATCTCCCCCTGCATCCTGCTCAATTTCCCCGTAATAGCGCTCCCCGGTAACGTAAATTACCTGCAAGTCCCGGGGAAACAGGTCCCGCTGTAAACACTCTAGTATTACCCGGTTTATCTTCTGGGCACCCTGGCTCCCTCCAAAAACCAGCAGAGTCTTTTTATCGGGAGAAAGGTTCCAGCTGCGCAGGCCCTCTTCCCTCTGATAAAAGCTCACTTCACTGGCCCGGGGATTCCCGGTAAGAACCAGGGAAGCCCGCCGGCTGAAGTACCTGCGGGAATAATCAAAAGAAATACATACGCGGTCTACCAGGGGAGCCAGCCAGCGATTGGTTTTCCCGGGTATGGCGTTCTGCTCGTGAATAAGGACAGGATACCCCCTTATCCACGACCACAACGCCACCGGTCCGGATACATAGCCTCCGGTGCCCAGCACTACCCCGGGACGGAACCTCCACAGGAGACGGTTAACCTGGTAACTGCTTTTTCCCAGGTCCAGTGTCGCCGGTGCCACTTCACGGACCCTTTTCCGGTACGGCCGGATGCTTATAGTTTCCAGTTGAAAACCAGCTTCAGGAACCAGCCTGCTTTCCAGCCCGTGCTTTGCACCTACAAAGAGTACTTCGGCTTTATTATTTTTTCTTTTAATGTGTCGGGCCAGGGCAAGGGCGGGATAAATATGGCCTCCCGTGCCTCCCGCGCAAAGCAAAATTCGCATGGCACTTCTCCTTTTTTAAATTACCTTATCCAGCCGGAGGTACCTTTTTGGTCTAAAAACAGATAAAACCGGTCACTGTTCCCTGGCGTGGCGCGACAGGTTGAGCAGTATCCCTATTCCACAAAGGGTAAAGAAAAGAGAACTGCCACCAAAACTTATCAGGGGTAGATTTAAGCCGGTTACCGGTAAAGAACCGGTAACCACCCCTATATTAACCAGCGCCTGCACACCCAGCAATACTGTTATGCCGGCCGCCAGAAGGCTTCCAAATACGTCTTCCACCGTGAGGGCTATCTTTAAACCACGCCATAGCAAGACAAAAAAGAGCAAAAGGACCGTTACCGCACCAATAAAACCCAGTTCTTCACCTATGACCGAAAAAATAAAATCGTTGTGCGGCTCGGGCAAATAGTAAAACTTCTGACGGCTTTGACCCAGGCCTACTCCAAAAAGACCGCCGGGGCCCAGGGCGTATAACGACTGGATAACATGATACCCCGTCTCCATGGGGTCCGCCCAGGGATCAAGAAAGGAAATCATCCTTCTAAAGCGGTACGATTCACTAAAAGCCAGGTAAACAAAGGCAGGGACCGCCAGGGCCCCCAGCGCAAACAGGTGCTTCATGGGAATACCTGCTATAAAAATCAAAATGCCAACTCCCGTGACTATAACCAGGGCGCTTCCCATGTCAGGTTGCTGCACAATAAATAGAAACGACAGCCCCGCGATCAAAACAGGAATAAAGCTGCTTGACCAGAAATTCTCCATTTTTATGCTCCGGCTGCTGAAAAACGCAGCGGTAAAAATAACCAGGGCCAGCTTGGTAAATTCGGAAGGCTGGACGGTTATACCACCCACTGCAATCCAGCGCTGAGCGTCCTGCACCATCACCCCCAGACCCGGAAAAAATACCATGGTCAAAAGAATAAAGTTTACCAGAACCAGAAGGGGAGAGAGCCGACGCAGGTTTCGGTAATCAAAACGGGAAAATATGTACAGCGCAGCCAGGCCCAGGCAGGCCCACATGGCCTGACGCCTCAGGTAAAAATAACGGTCTCCCAGCTGTTCTTCCGCCATAACATAGCTGGAACTGAAAACCATTATCAACCCAATACATATCAAGATAACAGTAACCAGGATAATAAGAAAATCTGGTTCTCTTCTTCTTTCTTCCGTCATCTGGGCTTGCCTCCCGTTTTACCGGTTTTCCTTGATGGAAAGCACCGCTTCCTTAAAAACCCGCCCCCGCTGCTCATAATCTTCAAACATATCCCAGCTGGCACAGGCCGGCGACAGCAGGACCACCTCCCCGGGTGTAGCGTTTTCCCGTGCAGCTTCCACTGCCTCCTCCAGGCTGCCGACCCGGCACCAGCGGTCAAAACCCTCTTTCTCTACTGCTTCTGCAATACGGGGGGCGGTTTCTCCCAAAAGGACCAAAAATTTAACTTCTTCTTTAACGTGATCCGCCATTGAAGAAAAATCACCGCCTTTATCCATCCCCCCGGCTATTAAAATTTTTTTCCCGGGAAAAGCAGTTAACGCTTTAATAGCTGCTTCCGGATTGGTTGCCTTGGAATCGTTAACAAAAGTTACCCCGCCTATTTCCGCCACATGTTCCAGGCGATGTTGTACTCCTTGAAATTCGTGGAGCACCCTGCCAATACTCTCCAGGTCTACTCCCCCGGCCCAGGCGGCAGCTGAAGCTGCCAGGGCATTTTCCAGGTTGTGTTCTCCTTTAAGGGATAGTTCTTTCAGGGGGCATACCGGGTAAAACTCTCCCTTCCAGTTAAGCCCCACCGCTCCCCTGGAAAGACAAAACCCGGGAACTAACTTGTTTCTGCTAAACCAGATTACTTTACCCGCGGTCCTGGAAGCCAGACCTGATACCCGGGCGTCATCCGCGTTAAACACCGCCATATCGGAAGCAGTCTGGTTCACAAATATCTTGCTTTTAGCATTTATGTAGCTTTCCATGTCCCCGTGATAATTCAGGTGATCCTCCGTGATATTTAGTAAAACCGCCACCCAGGGCCGGAAATGTTCAATATCATCCAGCTGAAAGCTGCTCAGTTCAGCGGCTATAACCTCTCCTTCCGACGTTTTTCCGGCAACATCACAGAGAGGCAGCCCTATGTTACCGGCTGCCACGGATTTTCCCCATCCCCCCTGCTGGAACATTTCCGCGATAAACATGGTAGTAGTGGTCTTTCCGTTGGTACCGGTTATGCCCACTATAGGCGACTTAATAAAAGGATATGCCAGCTCAATTTCGGAAATTAATGGCACTCCGTTCCTGCGGGCTTTTTCAAACAGTTCCAGTGAAGATGGAATTCCGGGACTTTTCACTACCAGGGATACCGTCCCGTTGACCAGCTCAGGCGGGTTGCCGCCGGTAACCAGCCTTATAGACGATCGATTCGTCTCTTTTGCACCCGGCTGCCAGTCTATGTTCTCATCTGCATCATTGGCTATTATCTCTTTAGCTCCCTTGCCGGCTAAAAGCTTCACAGCCGCCCTGCCACTGCGGGCCAGACCTACTACCAGCACTTTTTGGTTTCTTATTCTCTCTATCACCAGGGACGCCTCCTTACGCTAAAACCACTCTACTGTAACTTCCATCAAACCCGCTACTGCAAACAGGAAAGATAGCCCCCATAAAAAAGTAACCACCTGCCACTCCGACCACCCTTTTAACTCAAAATGGTGATGGAGGGGACTCATCAGAAGCACCCTTCTCCCCGTTAGCCGGAAAACCAGCACCTGCAGCATTACCGAAACAGTTTCCAGGATAAACAGCCCACCTACCAGGACCAGGGTTAGCTCGGCTTTTGTCAATATGGCCACCGCGGCAAGAGCTCCTCCCAGGGCCAGTGAACCCACATCTCCCATGAATAACCTGGCCGGATGCAGGTTGAAAATTAGAAAACCAAAAATCGCCCCCACCAGGGCCGCACAGAACAATGCCAGGTCGTTTAGCCCCTGCAAAGAAGAGAGCACCAAAAACGCCATTAAAGCCACTATCCCGGAACCGCCAGCCAGTCCATCAATTCCATCTGTCAGGTTTACTGCGTTTGTCGTGCCGGTAATCATAAAAAAGACCAGCAGGGGGTAAAGCACACCCACCTCCAGTTGAATATCACTAAAGGGTACGGCAACTTCCGTGGAATGTCCTGCCTGGTAAAGGACCATCACCACTACAATAGTTAAGACCGCCTGCCAGAAAAGTTTGCTCCTGGCTTTAAGTCCCAGGGAACGGGAACGGGATACTTTGGCGTAATCATCCAGCCAGCCAATAGCACCGCTCCAAAAAGTAACCAGTAAAGCCAGCCAGAGGAGCGTGGAAAAAGGACGGGCCAAAAGAACCAGGCTGGCGGCGGCCCCTGCCAAAAACACGACTCCCCCCATGGTTGGCGTCCCTTTTTTGACAATATGGGTTCCAGGGCCATCTTCCCTTATATGCTGCTGGAACTGAACCCTGCGGGAATACATTATAAACAGGGGAGACAGCAAAGTACTTATAATAAATGCAACTACAGCAACGGCAATGATACCCGTATCCATACTTTTACCTCCAATAATTATAACTGCATGCCTGCCGGATCCGGTATATGAACTGACTAAAATATTTGCTTCAATCTGGCCTTATAAACGGTTTCACAGAGTCATTTTTCTAACAATTTCATCAAGTTTTATCCCGCGGGAACCTTTTACCAGGACCCATGCACCCTCTTCCAGCTGCAACTCTTCCAGGTACTTTAAAGCGGAATCCGCGTCTTCAAAATGATAAGATGCAACCCCGCCATGGGAAGCTTCTTCCGAAGTGTACCTGGACCAGTTTCCTACCGTAACGAGTTTAGCGGCTCCCTGCCGGGCGACCATCCTCCCGATTTCCCGGTGTTTTTCTTCCGATACGCTTCCAAGTTCCAGCATATCCCCCAGCACCAATACAGTTTTGCCCGGAACACCGAGTTCTTGCATCACCTCCAGGGAAGCTTTCACCGAATCGGGATTGGCATTGTAGCTGTCGTCAATAATTTTAACCCCCGGTATACTGCTTTCTTTAAGCTCCATTCTGCCCCAGGTGAACTCTCCCACGTTGAGCCCCCTTTGCATGGCCTCCGGCTCTATCCCCAGCAAATAACCCAGGGCCAGGGCTGACAGGGCGTTGCCGGCATGGTGCTTGCCGTGCAGGGGGATCTGGAAAAGGCGGGTTTCCTTCATGCCCGGAAATTTAACCCGGAAAGAGCTTCCTCCTCTAGAAACTGAATAATTCATGAACCGGAAATCGTTATGCTCACCCTTCCCAAAGTAGTACGTCTTACCCTTAAATCTCTTGCCTGCTTCGGATAGAAAGGGGTCGTCGCCGTTCAACAGAGCCGTACCTTCCGGTTCCATGTTTTCCAGCAGTTCTCCCTTGGCGAGGGCAATTTCTTCTTTGGAGCCCAGTATCTCCAGATGGGCTTCCCCTATGTTGGTAATAACCCCCCATTGGGGAGCAGCCAGACGGGTCAGCAGTTCAATTTCTCCCCGGCTACTCATTCCCATTTCCAGGACCGCTACCTGGTGCTCCTTTTTTAATTGCAGGAGCATCAGGGGTAAGCCAATTTCGTTATTAAGGTTGCCTTCCGTTTTTAAAACGCGAAAATTCTGCGCGAGAACTGAAGCAATCAAATCTTTGGTAGTGGTCTTTCCGCTGCTGCCGGTTACTCCCACTACTTTTACACTGTGTTTCCGCCGGTGATAGCGCGACAACTCCTGCAGGGCCTTAAGCGGGTCTTTCACTTTAACCAGGAGGGCATCCCGGTGTTCTCCCGGGTCGATTTCCCAGGAAATAAATGACCCTGCCGCCCCCCGGCTGAGGGCATCGTGTATGTAATTATGGCCGTCGGTATTTTCTCCCTCCAGGGGGACAAACCAGTCTCCCGGGGTTATTTCGCGGGAATCTATGGTAATACCCGAAACTTTTGTGTCGGGATCTCCCTGGATTAAAGTTCCTCCGGTTGCCTTTTCTATCTCTTTACCGGTCATCTCCATACCCAAAACCTCTCACCTTTAGCTAACGCTCAACGTTTACTATTATTCTACTGCTCCAGGTAAACTGTCAACTATTTTTTTCTCCTCTTGATTGGCGTGACTAATTTTTCATCGATTCAACGGCTTTCCTGGCTACCTCCCGGTCGCTAAAAGGAACGACCCTGTCTTTAAAAACCTGGGTTTCCTCGTGACCCTTACCGGCAATAAGCACTACATCTTCCATTTTTGCTATTTCGATAGCTTCCCAAATAGCTTTTTCCCTATCTGCCACCTCACGATAAAAATTGCAGTCCAATATTTCCGCTACTCCCGGGACCACTTCTTTTATAATAGAAGCAGGTTCTTCACTGCGGGGGTTGTCGGAAGTTATTATGCAAATATCACTGTATCTCCCTGCAATCCCGCCCATAAGCGGGCGTTTTTCGCTGTCCCGATCGCCTCCACAGCCGAACACCGTTATGAGCCTTCCTCCCCCGCGCAAAAGTCCGCGTGCAGTCTGCAATACATTCTTCAGACCATCAGCGGTATGGGCATAATCAACCAGCACCGTAAAATCCTGTCCTGCCTCTACTTTTTCAAACCTGCCCGGTATCCCTTCTACCTGTTCCAGGGCCTCTTTAACCAGCTGCAGGTCGATCCCTTCCACCAGTGCCGCCGCTGTAGCCGCAGCTGCATTGTATACGTTAAACTTTCCCCTCAACTTCAAGCTTATATCGGTACTCCCTGCAAATGTATCCACCTTAAATTCGGTTCTTTCCCGGTCTACCTGTACCCGGGATACCGCCACATCGGAAAATTCGTTTATCCCGTAAGTAACCACCTGGGGCACCGCCATGCGCCTGATGTGCTCGAAGCTGTTATCATCGGAGTTTAAAACCGCTGCCCGCGGTTTTCCCTGCCCCAAAAAACTGCTTCCCATCCGGGCAAAAAGCGAAGTCTTTGCCGCCAGGTAAGAGTCAAAATCCCCGTGAAAATCCAGATGATCCCCGGTTATATTGGTTAAAACAGCCACATCAAAGTCTATACCCGTCACCCGTTTCCATTCCAGGGCATGGGAAGAAACCTCCAGGACGCCGTAGTTTATTTCTCTTTCTGCCATACAGCACAACAGATGCTGCAAATCGCTGGCTTCAGGGGTGGTAGCTACCGGGGGAATTCTTTCCTGCCCTATCCGGTACTGCAATGTCCCCAGCATCCCGGTAGAGTAACCAGCATGCTCCAGGATACTGTTTATCAGGTGAGTAGTGGTGGTTTTACCGTTGGTTCCGGTTACGCCCAGTATCCTGATTTTGCTTGAAGGTTGCCCGTAAAAAACCTCTGCAGCTACTGCCAGCGCCAGGCGAACATCGGGTACCCTTACCAGGGGAAGCTGCATTTCTGGAGCATCCCGGTCTACTACTACCGCCCTGGCACCCTTTTCCACCGCCTGCAAAGCGTACTTCCACCCGTGATACCTGGTCCCTGGAAGTGCAAAAAATAGACATCCCGGCTTAATATCGTCTGTATGGTATGCCATCCCGGTTATCTCTTCCTCCAGGGAAATACTGGTATCCTTTAGCAACAGTGCTCCTAAAATACCTCCTGCGTTAACCGGCATACACCCTCTCCCTTTTTAGTTTTAAATCACCGGGTAAAATAGTATTATTCACCGCCACCCCGAGCTTTATGCCTATCGGTGAGCTTCACTGGTTAACGATTCAAATTCCACCACCAGTTTTTCTCCCCTGTTAACAACCTCGTGGGGAGGGGGATCCTGGTCAACTGCTATGCCGGAACCGCGAACTTCCAGGTCCAGGTCTACCCAGCCGGCTATTTGGCGTGCTTCTCTTATGGTAAAACCCTTTAAATCGGGCACTACCGTCTCTTCTGAAGAAAGCTCCTCTTCCTGAAAATAAGTTATTATCCTGGATTGAAGGGGGACTCTGCTGCCGGGTTCCGGCGTTTGTTTTACAATTTGTTCCCCCGTGCCTACGGGTTCCAGCTTCAATCCTTCTTCATACAGCACTTCAGCTGCTTCATCGGCAGACAGCCCTACCAATCCGGGCACCTCTACCATGGAAACCTCCTGAGGCTCGGCGGTATTGTCCGGGTATATTTCCTTGTAGCTCAACACATCTTCCATAATACGCCTGAAAAGCGGGGCGCTAACCTGCCCGCCCCACTGGGACCCACGCAGCGATCCGTCTACGGCCACGTAAATAAGAACCTGGGGGTCTTCCACCGGTGCAAAACCGATAAAAGAAAGGATAAAATCACCCGAAAGATAAGTCCCTTCCGGACCAACCTTCTGGGCGGTGCCGGTTTTACCCGCCACCCGGTAGCCTTCCATATATGCATTAACGCCGCTTCCTTCCTCCACTACACTCTCCATTATTTCTTTCATGAGTTGAGAGTTTTGCTCGGAGATCACCTGCCTCTTTACCGTTGGCTCACTT
Source organism: uncultured Syntrophomonadaceae bacterium (assembly GCA_964402625.1). Classification (GTDB taxonomy): domain Bacteria; phylum Bacillota; class Dethiobacteria; order DTU022; family PWGO01; genus PWGO01. The sequence continues at coordinate 14,616 of CAYODA010000007.1, forward strand.
TCTTTTATTAAATCGCCTTCCTCGTCTCTTATTTCTTTAACCAGGTAGGGCTCCATCAGGTATCCGCCGTTGGCCATGGCCGATACAGCCATAACCTGCTGAAGCGGGGTAACCGAGACACCTTGCCCGAAAGAAGAAGTGGCCAGTTCTACAGGGCCGATATTGTCCGGGTGAAAGATAAGACCCTCGCCTTCACCGGGATAATCTATACCGGACTTTTCTCCAAAACCAAAGCCGTCCAAATAGTTAAACAGTCTTTCCTTGCCCAGCTTCTCTCCCAGGGTAATAAAGGCGGGGTTGCAGGAACCCTGTACCGCTTCCAGAAAATCAATATCCCCGTGACCGTCCCTGGTCCAGCAACTGATACGGCTTCCGGCTACCTCTTTATACCCTTTACAGTAAAAATCTTCTTCCATGTCGTATATCCCTTCCTCTATTGAGGCAGCCAGGGTTACCAGCTTAAGGGTAGATCCAGGTTCAAAACTGTCGGTTACCGGTGCCAGAGACCAGTTTCGAGGCTCATATTCGGAATAATTTTCGGGATCAAAATCCGGCTTGCTTGAAGCCGCCAGAACCTCTCCCGTCTGGGGATTTACCGCAATACCCATTACCCTGCGGGCCTCGTGTTCTACCATGGCCCGGGACAATTCTCTTTCCAGAATATGCTGTATGGTTTCATCCACGGTTAAGTGCAAATCCAGGCCACTGCGGGGTGGGACAAACCTTTTTATCTCGTGAGGAATCTGTTCGCCCCTGGCGTCGGAGGGGAAATACATCTGCCCCTCACTTCCCTGCAGCTCTTCTTCATAGTAGAGTTCCAGACCACTCCAGCCCTGGTCTATGCCCACTACCCCGAGGATTTGTGAAGCAAGGTTGCCGCGCGGATAAACACGGTTGCCTTCGGGAGTAAACGTTATACCCTCCAGCTCCATTTCGCGGACCTCCTGTGCCATTTCGTCATCTACCTTTCTTTTCAGGTACACGGCTGCCCGCTCCATGGTCAACATGTCTTCAATGTTTTCCTTGCTCATTTCCAGGACACTTGCCAGGGCTTCTGCTGTCCGATGCGGGTCTTCAATACGGGGAGGAATAGCAACAATGGTCTCCACTGTGGAACTGCCAGCCACCAGTTCCTGGTTGCGATCGTATATGGCGCCGCGGGGAGATTGTGCGGGTATAGACCGGTTCCACTGTTCCCAGGCCCTTTCGTAAAGTTCATCCGCCTGCACAATTTGTATCCAGGCCAGCCGGGCAATCAGGGTAAGACTTACTATTAAGAATATAATGAAAAGAACAAAAAGCCTTCTCTTCACGTTCATGGGGGAAACCTGAAGTTGTGGCAAAGGTTAATCAATCCTCCCCAACAGAACGTTCTTCTGCATCTCCTCCTATATCCCGGGAAAGGAGGTAAAGCTGGCTGCTTTCCGGGGTACGCATACCTATTTCTTCCCTGGCAATGGTCTCGATCCGCTCCGCCGAACTCAAACGGGCTATCTCCCTTTCCAGGGCCTGGTTCTCTTCAACTGTCTGTTCTATTCTGTTTTCCGTCCGATAGATCTCCCGGGAAACCCCCACCATACGGGAGTACTGTACTATTACCGCCAGGGCCATAACAAAACAGGCCAGCACCATTATCATCAATAGTGCCCTGGTTTTCCTGGACGGATGAGAGTCAGGTTGATAGTGCCTTCTGTATCCTGGCAGGTAGGGAGTCCTTGTTTCTCTCCCGAGTTGCTGTTGTAACCTCACATCTCTGGCTTCTAACAATGTATTCACCTTCTCTTTCGTTTAGAACCTTTTTTCAGCTACCCTCATCCTGGCACTACGCGCCCGCGGATTAGAAACCACTTCTTCTTCTCCCGGCAGTACGGGTTTCCGGCTTACAATCCTTAAGTCCGGGCTACACCGGCACACCGGCAGTTCCGGCGGGCAACTACAGCTGGAACGTTCCCGGATAAAGTGCTTTACCAGGCGATCTTCAAGAGAGTGATAACTTATAACCACCAGCCGACCTCCCGGATTAAGGCTATCCGCCGCACCGGGCAATACTGCCTTCAAGTGTTCCAACTCCCGGTTCACTTCAATGCGCAGGGCCTGGAATACCTTCCGGGCGGGGTGCCCCCCTTTTCGCCGGTACCTGGCCGGTATGGCCGATTTAATTATTTCTACCAGTTCCGCAGTGGTACTGATCTCTTTCTTTTCCCGGTAATCCACTATAAAAGAAGCAATTCGAGAAGCCCACCGTTCTTCTCCCAGTTCTTTAAACACCCGGACCAGCTCCCCCCGCTCATAGTTGTTGACCACTTCGCAGGCGGAAGAAGAAAGATGCCTGCTCATTCTCATATCCAGGGGGCCGTCGTAATGGAAAGAAAACCCTCTTTCAGGGGTGTCCACCTGGTAACTGGAAACTCCCAGATCCAGAAGCACCCCGTCTATCCCGGAAATACCATACTTTGCAAGCACATCCACCAGGTTGCAAAAGTTATCCTGAACCAGAAACAATTTATCGTCTTGTGCTTTCAGATTTTCGCCGGCCCGCTTTAACGCATCCTCGTCTGCATCCAGTCCCAACAGTCTCCCATCTGCAGAGAGGTGGCGGCAGATAGCTTCAGCATGTCCCCCGTCACCCAGGGTAGCGTCCACATATATACCGTCAGGCTTTATGTCCAAGTATTCAATTACTCTTTCTAACAAAACAGGCTGATGAATGATACCTGACCTCCGGTTTCCAGGCTTATAGCTCAAAATCATCCAGCTTTTCCGCTAACTCCTCGAAGGATTCAGTTGCTTCGTCGCTATATTTTTCCCACAGCTCCTGGCTCCATACCTCCACCCTGCTGGAAACGCCCAGTACTACCACTTCACGGTCCAGCCTGGCGTAATCCCTAAGGTTCTGTGGTATCAAAACGCGACCCTGTTTGTCTATTTCTACGTCCACCGCCCCGGAGAACAATAGCCTCATAAAAGCCCTGGCATCCCCACGGTTCATGGGAAGCTGCTTCAGCTTCTGTTCCAGGTTGCGCCACTCTTCAAAGGGGTAAGCAAACAGGCAGTGGTCCAGCCCGCGTGTAACCACAAAACTATCCCCCAGCCCCTCCCGGAACTTAGAAGGGACTATCAGGCGCCCTTTGCTGTCAATGGAATGCCTGAACTCTCCCATGAACATGATATCTTCACCATCCGCGTTTTTACCGGCCAAATCTGTTTAAGAGGATTGTTAACTTAATTATTGCCGACCGGTTTTTATTCTCCACTTTGAACCACTTTCCACCACTTTGTGTCATAGTAATTCTATACAGGGTTAAAGAATCCTTCCTGAATCCCACATTATTAAAAAAAAATTATTAAAAAATTTGAAAAATCATGGATCTATTTGTTGTAATCGACACAATACTCCCCTGGTATTGGAGCTTCCCCTCATATTATCCGCTATATACCGCTACCTTCACGAACTCCTTCAATCTCTGCATTCAGGGGTCTCATAAAGTGTCAGTTGAGATAAAATGCAAGGTGCTGTTCACTTAAAAGAATATTTTCGTGCAAAGCTTACCGGTGCAGCTGTCAAAAGCTGTTGTACCTGCGTGCAGGTACAGTGGTGGAGAAAAGTGGGACGAGGTGTTCTTCCAAAGTCCTGTTTTTTCCAGCTTCCAATTTCCTGGTTCCAGCCTTTAATACAGGCCCGGGCATCGGGCGCAGCGAGACCGGGGCAGGCTATCCGTCCATATTTAATCGTTGCAGGGCATGTTTAAGTACATAACAGAAAAGCCCCACTTTGCCGTGAACCGTTGGTTTTGAACGCCTTACCTCAGGTGGGTGCCCTCTTAGATGCTTCGTATGTCCCCATTACGGGGGCATATACTCCGCACCTAAAGCCCAGGCTCCCATTTAATAGATGTTAGCTCAAAACTTTCCGGTCTTCACGCACAAAGCAGGGCTTCCTTTGTACAAAGATAATAGCATACTTGCGGTGTAATCACAAGGGAACAATGGGAGGATCACTTAAATATTTTTTTGGAAACTTTTTTATCTTGCTTAAAATGTTAAAGGAGCCGCTCCCTTATACATTGAAGTGTGATATCATAAACTTATAAAAGATTTAATCGGACCTTCCGATTTTTATCTTTCTTCTGTCAAGTTTATTAGTCACACGTTAATCTTTATTAAAGGTAAAAGTGTGGTAAGAGGTATAAAAGAAAGCAGCCACATACCCGGAAAGGAGGGATAAAATGACCCTACTGGCAAAAGATGTGATGACTTCCGAGGTAGTAACCGTATTACCGGATACTCCCCTGAGAGAGGTTATAACTATACTGGAAGATAACAGCTTCAGCGGGATACCCGTGGTAGATGAAAGCAACCGGATCGTGGGAATAGCTTCGGAAACCGACATACTTCATTACACCCAACAGGTGATTGGCCACCCCATTAAAAAACCCTACGAGCTTCTTAAACAGAACATGGAAGTTTTACACGTCAACGCACTACACCGCGGCGTGGAACTAATAGAACTGGTAGCATCCGCCTCTATTGAGAAACTAATGTCCCGAAACGTAATTTCCGTACAAGAAAACACTTCTATAAAAAAAGTGGTAGAGAGCATGCATGAACACAACATAAACCGGGTTCCCGTAGTAAGCAATGACGGGGAAATAACCGGTCTGATCAGCAGGGAGGATATAATAAGAGCTTTATCAGATAATTGGCATGATTTTACTGATAACTAAGGCCGATCATTGCTCTTGGTAGATATTTTGCTTCAGGAGGTGCTGCAATGGATCGTACCGTATACGAGGGAGGATTATACCATGTTCTATCTGAAAAGGAGATCCGACAAATTCACGATACCAGCGTAAGGGTGCTGGAAGAAGCGGGGTTTGAAATTCCTTATAAACCCGCTCTGGAGCTTTTTCACAAGCATGGAGCAGAAGTCGATGAAGAAACCCACCGGGTATACCCTACGCGGGAGTTTATTTCCCGCCATATAAAACAGGCGCCCGAAGAGTTTACCTTATACGGAAGAGAAGCGGGAAAAAGTATCATCCTGGGCGGAAAAAGGGTCTACTTCGGGACCGGCGGACTGGCTCTATATGTGCTGGACCTTAACCGGGAAAAAAGACCCTCCCAAATCGATGATGTGGCGAATCTGGCCCGCCTGGCCGATAATCTTGAATACGTGGATTTTTTCATTATCCCGGTTTACCCCCACGACCTTAACATTGACAGCGTAGATATAAGTAGCTTTTACCGGGCCTTTAAAAACACGGCCAAACCGGTTATGGGGGGGATTTTAAGCAAGACAAAACTTGACTGCGTGGTAGATATTGCCTCTACTATAGCCGGAAGCCTGGAAAAGCTCAAACACCGTCCTTTTGTGGGATTTATTGCTTCTATTACCAGTCCCCTGAAAATTAGCGAAGACCAGGTGGAATATCTAATGGAAGTTGCGCATTACGGACTTCCCCTGGCGATTTCCACCGCACCTGTGGCAGGTGCCACTTCTCCTATTACCCTGGCCGGAACCCTGGTGCAGCAGAACGCAGAGGCCCTCATGGGAGTGGTTATTAGCCAGCTGGTAAACCCCGGAACGCCGGTTCTCTACAGTGCCGTGCCGGTAACCATGGATATGAGAACCATGTCTTTCCTCATGGGAAGCATTGAATCAGGCCTAATGAATGCGGCTATCACCCAGATGGCACACCATTATCGCCTTCCCTGCTACATCACCGTGGGGACTTCCGATTCAAAGCTTCCCGACGCCCAGGCAGCGCACGAAAGCGCCTCCACTTCCATGCTGGCTGCTCTGGCGGGGGGAAACTTTATTCACGAAGCTATCGGGCTACTGGACGGTGCCATGACTGCTTCCTACGCCCAGTACATTATCGATAATGATATCGTGGGAAGCTGCTTGAGGACCCTGAAAGGAATAGAAATTAACGAAGACAGCCTGGCCAGGGAAGTAATCACTAAAGTGGGCCCGGGAGGAAACTACCTGGCAGAAAGACACACCGTAAAACACCTGCGTTCCGAAAAGTATTTTCCCAAAACCAGCGACCGCCAGCACTATAAAACCTGGCTGGACGCGGGCAGCAAGGACAGCTGGCAGAGAGCGGAAGAGCTGGCCAAAGAGATGCTGGACAGGCCCCGGGTAAGCTACGTGGATGAAGAAACTGAAAAGCTAATAGAAGAGAAATACCCCCACCTGGGATAGTTTAGACGGCTTACCCGTAAAAGAAAAGCCAGTTAATAGAAGAAGGAGCTCTAATGCTCCTTCACTTTATCCAGGCAGGTAAGCACCCGGTCCAGACTTACCACATCGCCGTGACGGGCGTTAATATCCATCAGGTTTACCTCGTGGGGAATGCGGGAGCGGTCCGCCACGCATTCGCGCGGCAGCAGGGCACGGAAACCGTGCTGTATGGTGTCAATAGCCGTTGCCCTTATACAACCGCTGGTTATACACCCGGTAATTATAAGGGTATCGACTCCCTCTGCAGTCAACATGGAAGCCAGGGGAGTACCGTAAAAGGCGGAAAAGTACTTTTTAACCAGGACCGGCTCGGAAGGTCTCGCCTGGAGGCGGGGATCCAGTTCGGCAAACTCGCTGTCCAGGTGGTAATTCTTAAAAACAGGCAGCTTTTTTACCATTAATCCCCCATCTTTCAGACTGGGGTGGTACCCAATTACCGTAAATATAACCGGGATGTCCTTTTCCCTGGCTTTGTCCAGGAGGACCGCCGTATTTTCAACTTCGCCGTCCATATCCGCCCCGGCGGGCTTATTTTTGTCGGTAAGACCTTTCTGGAAATCTATTACCAGCAGGGCGGGACTGTTCCCGGGACCCATCTCTTCTCCCATGCCCTGCGTGCGGTAATAGTTCATTATTTCCTGCAGCGCCCGGTTGATGGTATTATCTTCTCCCTGCAAGGGTCTCCCCCCTTCCTTCTTCCTTGCATTTATTGGCTGCTGCTGTCGTGTTTTTTCTCTTCCTGTACTACCTTTATTTTAAGCTCGTTTAGCTGTCTTTCTTCCACCGGTGATGGAGCTCCCGTCATCAGGCAGGTAGCGCTGGCTGTCTTGGGAAACGGTATTACTTCCCGTATACTGCGGTCACCGGTTAAAAGCATGACCAGCCGGTCCAGTCCAAAAGCTATGCCGCCGTGGGGCGGGGGACCGTATTCCAGCGCTTCCAGTAAAAATCCAAATTTCTGCCGGGCCTCTTCCCGGGATATGTTTATGAGGGAGAAGATCTTTTCCTGGAGGTCCCGGTTGTGTATACGGATACTTCCTCCACCGATCTCCACCCCGTCCATTACCAGGTCATAAGCCTGTGCCCTTGCCCGGGAGGGCTCTTTATCCAGCAGTTCCACATCTTCATCCACGGGTGAAGTGAAAGGATGGTGGTTGGGCTCGTAACGCTTTTCTTCATGGTTATAATGAAACAATGGAAAATCTATAATCCAGGCAAAACGTGGACCTGGCTCCAACTCCAGCCCTTTTAACTCCGCCACATGCAGCCGCATGTGGCCCAATACCTCACAGGCAACTTCCCACCGGTCGGCCACAAACAAAAGCAAGTCCCCGGCCCCGGCTTCCAGCTCTTCTGTGATTTGGTTTAACAGGTCCCCGTCAAAAAACTTGGTTATAGGTGACTTGTAACCTTCATCTTCCACCATTATCCAGGCCAGTCCTTTAGCTCCCCACTGGTTGGCTTTTTCAGTTAGCTCATCAATTTCCCGCCGTGTAAAGGATGCCCCGCCCGGCACTTTAAGTCCTTTAACTACCCCGCCTTTTTCCAGGGCCTGCTGGAAAACCTTGAACTGGCTTTTTTCCGCCAGGTGACTCATTTCTTTAATCTCCAGGGGAAGCCTCAGGTCGGGTTTATCCGAGCCAAAACGGTCCATGGCTTCCCGGTAGGGGATCCTCATGAAGGGGAGCTTTAGCTCCTCTCCCAGAAGTTTTTTCCATAGAAACGCCATCATACGTTCTACCAGGGAAAATACATCTTCCCGATCCACAAAAGACATCTCCATGTCAATCTGGGTAAATTCCGGCTGACGGTCCGCCCTCAGGTCTTCGTCCCGGAAGCAACGGGCTATCTGAAAATAGCGTTCCATGCCCGATACCATCAGCAACTGCTTAAACAGCTGCGGTGACTGAGGCAGCGCGTAAAATTCTCCGGGGTGGTGTCGACTGGGTACCAGGAAATCCCGGGCTCCTTCGGGAGTACTCCTGGTAAGTACCGGGGTCTCTATCTCCAGGAATTCTTCTTCATCCAGGAAGTCCCGGACCAGCTTGATTGCCCGGTGTCTTGTCTGCATTTTTTGCTGCATTTCCGGCCTGCGCAGGTCCAGGTAGCGGTAACGCAAGCGCAGGTTTTCATCCACATTTAAATTATCTTCTATGTAAAACGGGGGTGTTTCGGATACGCTTAATACCTCCACACCTTCCAGGAAAACTTCTATGTCCCCGGTATTAATGTGCGGGTTTACTGTTTCTTCCGCCCGGGGGGAAACTTCTCCCTCCACCAGAATAACGTACTCGTTGCGCAGCTTCTCCACTTCATCAAACAGCCGGCTGTTTTTTTCCTGGTCACTTACCACCTGGACTACACCAGAGCGGTCGCGTAAATCTATAAATATGAGCCCTCCGTGGTCTCGCACCTTTTGCACCCAACCGGCCAGGGTTACCCTTTCCCCGGCGTTTTCCCTGGTTATTTCCCCACAGCGATAAGTTCTTTGATAGCGCATTAAACTTCCTCCTTCCTGCCTGGTACGTTTATAGCAAGTATTTCTTTATTCAGTTCTGTAACGGGAACTTCCACCTGTTCCCCGGTAATCATGTTCCGCATGGTGACCTCTTCCCTGGCCTTTTCTTCTTCTCCAATGATAAGCACGTGGGAGAAGCCTTTTTTGCCAGCATATTTCATCTGTGCCTTGAGGCTCCTGCCGGTAATTTCTACTTCGGCGACACTGCCGGCCCCCCGGCAGATTTCGGCCACCCGGAAGGCTTCCGGAAGCATTTCATCACCGGATACCGCCACATAAAAACTGGCCCTTTCTTCTTCTAATTGGGAAGTCCCGGTCAGGGAAAGCAAGAGCCTTTCTATCCCCAGGGCAACACCTACAGCGGGGATGGAAGGGCCCCCCATGTGTTCTACCAGGTCGTCGTACCTGCCTCCTCCCCCTATGGAATCCTGGGCTCCCAGCTCGGCGGAGATAAACTCAAAAGCGGTACGGGTATAGTAATCCAGTCCCCTCACCAGCCGGGAATTTTCATTAAAGGATATTCCCTGCGCCTCCAGCAATTTTTTTACTCCCCGGTAGTGTTCCCTGCAATCCGTGCAGAGATGGTCCACCATTTGAGGAGCGTTTTGGGTTAACTCCCTGCATCTATCTTCCTTGCAGTCCAGGACCCGGAGGGGGTTCTTATGCAGACGCGTTCTACAATCCCGGCAGAGCTCTTTTTCCCAAGACTCCAGGGCATCCTGTAGCTTTTCCCTGTAAGCAGGTCGGCACTCTTTACAACCTACACTGTTTATCTCCAGCCTTACTTCTTGTAGCCCCAGCTTTTCCAGCAGGTCCATGGTTAACGCTATTACTTCCACATCAGAAGAAGGATGATAAGACCCGAAACATTCCACGCCGTACTGGTAAAACTGACGATACCGCCCGGCCTGGGGACGATCATGCCGGAACATGGGCCCGTAATAATACAGCTTCACCGGCCTGGGCTCCGCGTGCAGGTTGTTTTCCAGGTAAGCCCTTACCACGGGCGCGGTCCCTTCCGGACGGAGGGTAAGTGAATGTTTGCCGCCAGGATCAGTAAATGTATACATCTCCTTGGAAACAATATCGGTATCTTCCCCTACACTCCGGGTAAAAACTTCTGTATGTTCAAAAATCGGGGGCCTTATCTCCCCGTACCCGTATTTCCAGGAAACTTCTCTTATCTTTTCCTCCAGAAATTGCCACAGACGGATCTCTCCCGGAAGAATATCCCTCGTTCCGCGGGGCCTGTACTTCATAAGCCCACCTCCTCCTGCTGTCAAAGCCTGTAATAAATATACTCCATGATTTATTTCACTACAAAAAAAGAAAAACCTTTTGAAATAAAGCAATTTCTGTTAACTGCCCCAATAATAAGAGGCTATCAACTGACTATCACTCTAACACTAACTCTCTACTACACAAAACTTTCAACCGTCAATTGTCAATTATCAACTGTCAACTGTTAATTGTTTACCTTATCCTTCGTACTCCTTGCGAAGCCTTTTAATCTCTTCTTCTTCCATGTTCAAGGCACGGGCCACATCTTCATCCCGGTTAATATCACTTTCAAAGTAGTCTTCCAGTATATCTTTCATTTCTTCGTGGTGGCGTCTTCTTTCCTTTATTTTGTTAATCCAGCGTGTGAGCTCGTCAGCCATGGTACCGTACCCCTCCATTTTAAATTAAATTGATATTTCTTATTATATCCCCATAAAAAAAAGATTTAAACCAAAAAAATTGTACTTCCGGCAGGCACGTGCTAAAAGTATTTCTTGCTATCCAGCAGAATGGTAACCGGACCATGGTTGACCAGCTCCACATCCATCATTTCCTGGAATTCTCCCGTGGCTACAGTCATTCCTTTCTCCCTGAGCCTCTCACAAAAGAGGCGGTATTGCCGGTCGGCTTCCCCGGGATCAGCGGCCCGGGTAAAGCCCGGCCTTCTGCCTTTACGGGCATCTCCATAAAGGGTAAACTGGGAAACACAAAGTATTTCTCCTTCTACGTCTTTTACCGACAGGTTCATCTTTCCGGCTTCGTCTTCAAAAATTCTCAGGCCGGTAACTTTATCTGCCAGGTACTCCAGGTCGGATTCACCGTCCTCATCACCTACTCCCAGGAGAACTACCAGTCCCTGACCAATGCTTCCCACTACTTCGTCTTTTACCTTTACTTCCGCCCTGCTCACCCTCTGCACTACAGCCCTCACTTGCTACACCTCTTTTTATATTTTATCCGGGTATATATCTCCGAACCGTATAGACGTCATCGATCTTTTTTACCTTGTTCATCACGTAATTCAGGTGGGCCGCGTCCTTCACCACCAGGGTCAGGTTAATTATAGCCATATTATTCTTGTCGGTGCGGCCCTTTACCGCGCTGATGTTAACCCTGTTTTCGCTAATGGAAAAGATTACTTCGGAAAGAAGGTTGGTCCGGTCCATGGCGGTAACTTCTATATCCACCGGGTAATAGCTGTCCCCGCTCTCTTCCCAGGAAACTTCCAGCATACGCTGGGCCAGGTTGGGTTCCTGGTTCAGGTTGGGACAATCCTTGCGGTGCACGGATATACCTCTTCCCCTCGTTATCAGGCCTACAATATCATCCCCGGGAACAGGATTGCAGCACCGTGCAAAGCGCACCAGCAAGTTGTCCAGACCATGCACCCGCACCCCTTTTTTATCGCGCTCCTTGCGCGGAACCGGGCGTGCCTTGGGCGGCATCTGTACGTCCTTTTCTTCCCCGTATACCTTGCGGTACTCTTCCCGCAGCCTGCCTATTACCTGCTGGGAACTCACTCCACCGTAACCTACCGCGGCGTAAACGTCATCTACCGACTGGAGGTTAAAGCGGGTACCTACGGCTTTCAAGAAGTCCTCTTTTAAAAGGGTACTGGAATCTATATTCATGCGCTTGAGCTCTTTCTCCAGGATATACTTTCCTCTTTCAATGTTTTCCTCTTTACGTTCCTTTTTAAACCAGTTGCGGATGCGATTCTTGGCCGTAGAAGTCTTGACCATCTTCAGCCAGTCCCGGCTGGGGGAGCCCTGTTTGCTGGTTATTATCTCCACGATATCCCCGGTTTTAAGAGTGTAATTCAGCGGAACCAGTCTTCCGTTTACCCTGGCTCCCGTGCACTGGTTACCGATATCGGTATGAATGCGGTAGGCAAAATCCAGGGGTATGGAACCCTGGGGAAGGTCGATAACATCGCCTTTAGGGGTAAATACAAAAACCTCGTCGGTAAAGAGGTCTATCTTCAGGTTTTCCATAAACTCGTGTGCGTCACGGTAATCCTGCTGCCACTCCAGCAGCTGCCTGAGCCAGGAGAGTTTCTCTTCAAATTCTTGCTCGTTTTTAGTCTTCTGCTTGTAGCGCCAGTGGGCTGCAATCCCGTATTCCGCGGTGCGGTGCATCTCCCAGGTACGAATTTGGACTTCCACCAGCTCGTTCTTGGCACCCACCACGGTGGTGTGCAGGGACTGGTACATGTTGGGCTTGGGCATGGCAATGTAATCCTTAAAGCGTCCGGGAATGGGTTTCCACATGGTATGTACCACTCCCAGGGCGCCGTAGCAGTCCTTAACCGAATCCACCAGGACCCTTATCGCGGTAAGGTCGTAAATTTCCGATAGATCTTTGTTCTGCTCCTGCATCTTGGTATAAATACTGTAGAGATTCTTGGGGCGGCCGTGTATTTCCGCGGGAATATTGGCTTCTTCCAGGCGCTGCTCCAGAAGCCTGATGGTTTCATTAATAAAATTTTCCCTCTCCCGGCGCTTCTTGTCCAGCTTTTCTGCCAGCCGGTAGTACTCATCATGCTGCAGGTAGCGGAAAGCCTCGTCTTCCAGCTCTCCTTTTATCTTGTAAATTCCCAGGCGGTGTGCCAGCGGGGTGTAAATATCCAGGGTTTCCCGGGCAATCTCTTTTTGCTTGCGGGTGTTTAAATGGCAAAGGGTGCGCATGTTGTGCGTGCGGTCGGCCAGTTTTATCAGTATAACCCTTATGTCCCGGGCCATGGCCAAAAACATTTTGCGTAGGGTTTCCGCCTGCTGTTCTTCCTTGGATTTGAACTGAAACCGGCTCAGCTTGGTAACACCGTCAACCAGCAGGGCTACCTCATCCCCGAATTCTTCCCTGACTTCTTCTACCGTCACCGGAGTATCTTCTACTACATCATGCAGTAACCCCCCGGCTATGGTTATATAATCCAGTTCCAGCTCGGCCAGGATACGCGCCACTCCCAGGGGATGCATTATATAAGATTCCCCCGATTCACGCTTCTGGTCGGAATGGGATTGCAGAGCAAAATGGTAGGCTTTTTCCACCAGGGGCCAGTCCTCTTCCCCCGAGGCATACGAAGTTATTTTCTTTTTCAAATCTTCCAGGTGCTTCTCTTTAACCTCCACTTTATCACCCCGGCTTTCTATCCCTTCCAAAGTGAATATATGTATTCCAGTATTTCCCGGCGCGAAGAGCCCAACATAAACTCTTGAAAAGAAGAACACTCTTCTTGCAGCTGTGTGGAATCGCGGAAGGATTCCGCTGCCGCCAGCTCATTGGTACCACCTGCAAACCAATCGGTAGCCTGGCCCGCCCGGATCCTCCACCCGTCTTTAGAGGCTTCGATTAAACCCGTTTCCTGAAGTATTTCCAGGCAGCGCTTGATATAGTAATTACTGCTTTTCCACTTTAAGCCCTCCCGGACCAGCTTTTTTACTTCCGGGATGTTAAACAGTTCACCGGAACCGGCAGTGTCAGCTAAAACCCGGTACACCTTCTCCACTTCCACGGGGTCGGGAAGGGCTTCCTCCAATACTTTTTGATTAATTTCCCTGTCACCACCATTATACAACAAGTGAACCCTCAAAGTAGAGATAAGATTACAATTATCTACTATTTTGCGCAGGATATCGTGATACATGGGAAGGTGAAACAGGAAAAGATCGGCTTCGGCATTTTTCAGCTTCTCACCGGCCACCCGGTTGGTGTAAATTCTCCAGGCTTCTTCTCCCACCCGGGGGAACTTGTTAATAATAAACTCCTTACGAGTGCTTGTCCCGGCGTAAACAATTACGTTTCCGGACCTGTGGACCGCCCTGTTTAAATAGTTCAAGCGATTGGAGCTTTCGCGCCGGTCAATTATTTCAAGACCTCCCCCGGCTGCGGCATCACTGAAATACAGGTCTTTTACTTCCAGGTTTAACACGGGCTGTTTATCCCATACGCCGTTTTTTACTGTAAAAGCAAAGTCCAGGCGCCTTCCCGGCAGCATCCGGGTATAATACTTTTCCCCGGAAAAGATAATAGGCTCCACCCGGTTTTCCTCCCTGGAGATTATAAACTTGAGATGTTTTTTATCCCTGCCTACCAGGCGGCAGTCCTCCAGCTCCCAACCCCTGCTGCAAAAGCACGGGGAAGGATTGCCTACGCCATAGGGAGCCAGCATTTCCATGTAGCGGGCCAGCTCCAGGCTTATTTCGGAAGGAGACAGTTCGCCTTCCAGGCGCAACCTGGGAACCAGGTCCTCCTCCTTCAGCCAGCGGTCAGCAATCTCGTTAAGCTTCTCTCGCAGGGCGGGGATGTTTTCCGGTTCTACGGAAAACCCGGCCGCCTGTTCATGTCCTCCAAAACGCTCCAGCAGCGATTGGCATTCCTGCAGGGCCGCGGTTATGTTAAAACCGGGAATACTTCTGGCCGAACCCTTGCCGGTACCTTCCTCCAGGGATACCATAACTACCGGGCGGTAATAAAGGTCCAGCAGCCGGGAAGCTACAATACCGATTACACCCTGGTGCCAGTTTTCACTGGCCAGCACAATTACCCGTCTCCCTGCAGCTTCCGGGTCTTTTTCCACCATGGAACGTGCTTCTTCCAGTATTTTCTGCTCGGTATTGCGCCGGTTCAGGTTTTCCTTCCGCAGAAACTCCGCTGTTTCCCGGGCTTCTTCTTCCTCCGCGCTAAGAAGCAGTTCGGCAGCGGGATCCGCACTCCCCAGGCGTCCCGCCGCGTTAAGGGAGGGAGCCAGCATGAAAGCCAGCTCAAAAGCTCCCAGTTTTTTATGTTCAATCGAAGATGCCTGGATT
>CAYODA010000008.1:0-337 GCA_964402625.1 uncultured Syntrophomonadaceae bacterium
AGGGACCCGCTCTTGCTCTGCTGCTGGCCGGTCCGGCCTTGAGCCTCCCCAACATGCTGGTTATTCGCAGCGTGCTTGGCAACCGGAAGACGGCAATATTTATCGTGCTGGTGGCTATAATGGCAACCATTTCAGGTATGATTTATGGAAATATAATGCAGTAGAATCAAATATATAAACACAAAGGAACGGCATTAAATTATAATGAAAGTAAGTTTAGTAAAGTAGGCGAAATGAATAATAACCTGGAGTATTAATATAGAACCAGGCGTCCTGGTTCTATAACCTGGAGGACTGAAAGCATTCGGTCCTCTTTTTGTTTTTATTTTGGTTTTTG
>CAYODA010000008.1:347-25115 GCA_964402625.1 uncultured Syntrophomonadaceae bacterium
AAAGTCTTGAGTTAAACATTAATTATAAAGGGAAGAAAACATTTTCTTAAATAGCTTTAATATAAGTCTCCGGGAAGGTTTTTGGGGTTAATTTATCGAAATAAGAATATTCATATGTTTAGAAATATTCCCGACTAATTGTACGGGAAATTTTGAGGAAACGGTGAAAAAAAACATGTGCAAGGAGTTGATGTTATGACCCCAAAAACCACCTTTTATAGAAGTGTGAAGCCGGAAGGGGCTCCCCTGGCGGAAGGACTGCTGAACCGCATGCCCCGGGCAGTTGAACTGGATAACGGAATTACTTTTGTAGGAACCGCCGCCGGAGGGGAAGAACCGGTAACCGTCTCCTGGGGGCGTCTTTACCAGGATGCACGTGCCGTAGCCGCTTCTCTCCAGGAGCGAGGTATTTCACCGGGAGATCATATACACCTTTTAGGGACTACTACCCGGCAGCTGGTTACCGCCATCCAGGGTGTGTGGTTGGCTGGTGGCTGCGTCACCATACTGCATATACCCATGCGTTTTCATTCCCTGGAACAGTTTATGTCCCAGACCAGGTCCCTGCTGCATCACGGCGATGCCAGTATGCTGCTGATAGATCCAGATTTGGCTGCGTACTACCAGCCGGAACCACAGGATCCCCCTGTGGTTACCCTGGACCAGGTCCAGCCGGGGCCGGGTAATCCGGGTGCCGATGATTACCGGGAAGTCCCGGAAGATCCGCAGCGCCTTGCTATTCTCCAGTTTACCTCCGGTTCTACGGCGGAGCCTAAAGGGGTAAAGGTGCTGCACCACCAGGCGGGAGCCAATATTGATGGCATGGAGGAAGCGGCACAGGTAAGCACCGATGATATATTCGTATCATGGCTTCCTTTGTATCACGACATGGGCCTGATAGGCTTCCTTACCTTACCCATGACCATGGGCTGTTCACTGGTACTGGCTTCTCCCCAGGATTTTCTTTCCCGCCCGGCCGACTGGATGCGCTGGATGAGCGAATACCGGGGCACGGTAACGGCTGGTCCCAATTTCTCTTATGTTCTGGCTACCCGGGCCCTGCGACGTGCGAAAGGGGAAGGAGAACAACTGGACTTATCCCCGGTTCGTATTGCCCTTAATGGTTCAGAACCTATCGATCCGGAAGCGGTAGATCGATTTGTAGAAGTGGCAGAACCTTTTGGTTTCAATCCAGGTGCGGTTTTCTGCGCTTACGGGATTGCCGAAGTAACTCTTGGGGGTAGTTTCTCTCCCCTGATGAGGGGGATGGCCTGTGATATTGTCAATCGCTCCGCCCTGGAAAGTGAGGGAGTGGCCCGCCCGGTTGAACCTTCGGAAAATGACACTCGCAGGCTCCCACTGTTGGGTCCACCTGTCCCTGGTTTGGAGATGCGCATATGCGATTCCCAAACCGGAGAAGTAAAGTCTTTGCGGGAGGTGGGTGAACTGGAAATCAGAGGGGAGGCGGTGACGCCAGGTTACTACAGGCGACCGGAACTGGATGAGAGCCTTTTCCGGGATGGATGGCTGCGCACGGGAGACCTGGCCTATTTTGTAGAACCCCCGGAAGGCGGAACCCCGGAACTGGTTATTTGCGGAAGGATTAAGGATGTAATTATAGTTTCCGGACGCAACATCTTTCCTGAGGATATTGAGCGGGCCGTTAGCTCTATAGAGGGAGTGCGGGCTGGAAACGTGATAGCCTTTGGTCTGGGTGGGGGCAGAGGTAAAGAGACCCTGGGTGTAGTAGCAGAATGCAAGCAGGAAGCTTCCCCGGATCTTCAAAAGAAGATTAAAAACACGGTGGTGGAAGTATGCGGCGTTCCGCCGCGGGATATTGCCCTGTTACCGCCGGGGACGGTTCCCAAGACCAGTTCAGGCAAATTGCAAAGGGGACTCTGTAGGAACAGGTACCTGAACGGAGAGCTACCCTCCCTGGATGTAAATGCAGATACTGGATTGTAAAAGCTAATTGAAAATACAACACTCTTAAAAATGGCGATACTGCAAATTGATTATACACACTGTTAACTAAAAAAAGGCGGGTATTATTCCCGTCTTTTTTTATTCATATCCTTAAATTAACTTGACATATAAGAGGTACCGGGTTAGTATAATTTACAAATGCAAACAAGTTGCATTTGTAAGACTAACGAGCAGGAGGTAGAATTTTTTGAACAAGTGTTTAATAAAAGTAACTGCCATGCTGGTACTCTCCCTGCTGGTGGTGGGGTGTAACTCTCTAATGGAAGAAGATACCCCGGCAAGCGATAGTGGTAAAATACAGGTAGTTACGACTATATTTCCTTTAAGTGACATCATATTGCAGGTAGGGGGAGAGAAAGTAGAGGTTAATAATCTCCTGGAGGCGGGGGACAGCCCGCATACTTTTGATCCCACGGTAGAGCAGGCTCGCCAAATAGCCCGTTCGGAGTTCCTTTTTTACATAGGGGGAGGCCTGGACGACTGGGTGGTGGAAATGGGTAAAGAAGAAGAGGTCACCCTGGTGAGTGTTACGGAACAGTTGGATGAAGATGTTCTTTTGGATTACGAATCGGAACACCTGGAGGGAGAGCATCACGGAAACCGGGAAGATCATGATTGCGGAGGAGATTCTCATGAACACCACCACGGTGCTTTTGATCCTCACCTGTGGCTGGATCCGATACTGGTAAAAGAAAAAATAGCCCCTCTGGCAGCCGAAAAACTGTCCGGAGCTGTCCCCGCTAAAGAAGAATATTTTGCTGAAAACCTGGAGGAATTCCAGTCAGAACTTCAGGAGCTTGATCGGGAAATTGAAGAGGCGGTTGAAAGCATTCAAGATAGGGAGTTTATTTCTTATCATTCCGCCTGGAATTACTATGCCCGCCGGTACGGTTTTGAAGAAGTGGCGTCAGTAGAAGAATTCCCGGGTCGAGAACCATCGGCAAAATGGCTGGCCGAACTGGCCGGTCTTGCAGAAGAACACGGTATAGACGTGATTTTTGCCGAACCTCAACTAAGAGAAGACAACGCGCAGGTTATTGCTGAAGAGATAGAAGGTGAAGTCCTTATACTGGATCCCCTGGGCGGGGAAGAAATCCCCGGCCGGGATAGTTACCTGGAACTTATTCGTTATAATACTGATGTATTTCGCCGGGGATTGGAATGACAGTAAAAATATTGTACCTGTAAGGCGGAAACTGTTCTTGACCGAAACTGTTCTTGACCATTGTTGTTTATTTACGGTATAATTTGCTCGATATGTTACAGTATTCATAACGTAACCGGTAAATTTTTACCACCGGCAATATCCTCCGAGCCTGCTTCCCTAAGGGGAGTGCCCTAAGGCAGCAGGCCGACAGGGTTCTGTTGGAAACGACAGGGCCTCCCGCAGCGGAAAGGAGAAGGCAAAACCTGAAGTTTTATCTGTACGGTTTTAAAAAACTCCTTCTTACCGTTGCGGTAAAATGGAGTTTTTTAATAGCCATTATAAGTGAAATTATAACAAAACTTGCCCGGGAGAGTGAATATGGAGGGCTTAACTGAATCCCTGAAGCTGTTGCTGGAGCTGGACCCGTACGTGTATAACATTATAAGTGTTTCATTGAAAGTCACCGGTATGGCATTATTATTAAGTACTTTGCTGGGTATACCCATAGGTGCTTTCCTGGGTCTGACCAGTTTCCCGGGGAAACCTGTGGTTACAGCACTCCTGTACACCGGCATGGGGTTTCCGCCGGTAGTAGTAGGGCTGTTTGTATTTATCATGTTTTCTTCGGTCGGACCCATGGGACACCTGGGATGGCTGTACAACGTGGAAGCTATTGTAACCGCCCAAACCATTATAGCTTTTCCCCTGATTGCCGGGTTTACCATGGCGGCAGTGATGCAGGTGGACAAAAACCTAATGAATCAGCTTCAAGCCCTGGGTGCTACCAGGCTGCAGGCTTCCTGGTCGGCCATCAAAGAAGCCCGCGTGGGAGTACTGGTAGCCATAATTGCAGGATTTGGCGGTATTATCTCTGAAGTGGGTGCGGTTATGATGGTAGGTGGCAATATCGAAGGTAAAACCAGGGTTTTAACTACTGCCATAGTCCTGGAAACCAGGAAAGGAAACTTTGGGGTGGCCATTGCTTTTGGAATTATTCTATTGAGTATTACTTTTTTGGCCAACCTCACCGTGGTATATTTGCAGAAAAAGCATCTGTTCAGCCAGGAATGAGATTGCTGAATTCGGAACTGGTGGTTATCCGGGTTTTATCCCGGACTTAAGGAAGTTTAAAGTAAAAATAGGTACCGTGAAAAAAGGCGTGTAATTTTGCAGATAAACCCGCAACTTGACACGTATTGCTGGCAATAGATATAATATTATGTAAATAAAATCATGGGAATGCTGTAATATATTGATGATTATTTAGCATTTATATCAAGCAAAATAAAGGAGCAAGGAATGAAAGCAAAAACGGTAGAAGATAGTAAGTTAATGATTGTGCAGCAGATGGTCCAAACGGATGCGAATTTGTCGGGCAATGTACACGGCGGCGTTATTATGAAGTTAATAGACAGTACGGCCGGGATAGTGGCATCGAGGCACTCTTCCAGCACCGTGGTCACCGCTTCTATAGACAGGCTTGATTTTCATTATCCTATATATGTAGGAGAGCTTGTTAAACTCTACGCCAGCATAAACTATGCCGGGACTACCTCCATGGAAATTGGAGTTCGAGTAGAAGCAGAAAACGTCAGGACCAGCAAATCACGCCATACGGCTTCTGCGTACCTTACTTTTGTAGCTATTGACAGCGAAGGCAAGCCCCACCGGGTACGTCCTTTGACACTGGTCACCGAAGACGAAAAAAGGCGCTTTAAGGAAGCAGAAAGAAGGCGAGAGATCCGGCTAGCAGAACGTTCAAGGGAACAAAGAGCCCAGGAATAAAACAAGAGACATGGCAGTTGCTTTTTCAAAAGTACCTGCCATGTCTCATTTATAGTGCTTAAATAGCCTTTTCGGGGCATAATCCATAAATTTGAGACTCGCAATCAGGCTGCTTGTTATTCACTTCATAAACAAAAAGTCTGTGCATCGCCCTGGTTAAAGAAAATGTAACTTGTTTCCCTCCTTGGTTCCGTTTACATCAGGTTATCCAAGTGGCCGTTCTTCCAGGGGTAAAAGTTTTATTGAAGGATTTTTCTCCTGTGTCCACTCTAAAGAGAACTTGTTTTTAAATAGCGCTATAGTGTTCTTGTAATCATCGTAAACCAGGTAATCGCCTGCCTCGGCTACCTCTCCTTTAACCCAGCGGGCCAGTTGGTAGGGTAGAGGTTCCAGGTTAACATACACTCCATATTCTGCCTCCATCCTGGACTGGAATACATCCAGCTGAAGTTTGCCCACTACCCCCAAAATTATTTCGTTGTTCTCCGGCTTATGGTATAGCTGGATGGTGCCTTCTTCTGCCAGCTGCCACAATCCTTTATGGAACTGTTTGTATTTTCTGGTATCACTGGCGGTTACCCGCACGAAGTGTTCCGGTGAAAATCGGGGTAGTCTGGGAAACTCCAGCTGGTCGTCTTGGGCTATAGTATCTCCCACCTGATATGTGCCGGGATCATACAGGCCAATAATGTCTCCAGGGTATGCTTCTTCGGTAATCTGGCGATCTTGGGCCAAAAACTGTTGTGGCTGGGAAAGCCTGATCTTTTTGCCGGTGCGTTTATGGACGGCTGCCAGATCCCGTTCAAACTTGCCTGAGCAAATTCGTAAAAAAGCCACGCGGTCACGGTGTCCAGGGTCCATATTGGCCTGGATCTTAAAAACAAAGCCGGAAAAAGTTTGATCAGCCGGATCTACCGTTCCCTTGTTGCTTTCTCTTTTAGAGGGGGAGGGAGCAAGCTGAAGAAAAGCCTCCAGAAACTCCTGCACACCGAAACCGTTGATAGCGCTACCGAAAAAAACCGGGGTAAGTTGTCCCTGGTCGATTTTTTGTCTGTCAAAAGAGTCGCCGGCCACATCAAGAAGAGACAGGTCGTCACAGAGATTTTCATACATTTTCCCCGGCAAAAAGCGCTCCCTTTGTGTTTTGCTGTTCTCCGATTCTTCATTGAGGGCTATTTCTATATTTTGCTCCCTTTGGTAAACTTGCACCTTTTGCGAAAACCGGTCATACAATCCATAGTTACTGTCATGTAAATAAACCGGCCAGTTCATGGGGTAAGATTCTATACTCAGAACCTTTTCAATTTCATCCAGCAAATCCAGAGGTTCCTTTCCGTGACGGTCCATCTTGTTAATAAAGGTAAAAATGGGAATGCCCTGTCGGCGACAAACCTGAAATAATTTAATCGTCTGTTGCTCGACCCCTTTAGCCATATCAATTACCATTACGGCGCAATCTGCAGCGGCTAACGTCCGGTAGGTGTCTTCGCTGAAATCCTGGTGTCCGGGGGTATCCAGGATATTTATACAGTAATTACGGTAGGTAAATTGCAGTACGCTGGAGGTGATGGATATGCCTCTCTTCTTTTCAATTTCCATCCAATCGGAAGTGGCGTATTTCCTGGTCTTTCTTCCTTTCACATCTCCGGCCAGTCGGATGGCTCCTCCCAGTAAAAGCAGCCGTTCCGTTATGGTAGTTTTGCCGGCATCGGGATGGGATATGATGGCAAATGTTTTCCTCTTTTCTACTTCCTTTTGTATTTTCTCTTCTATTGTCAAATTATCTTTTCCTTTTTATTAATAAAATTTTTGGTAACTACTCAGGCGAAAATTAAGGAGAAGTGAGCTGTGGCAGGGCTAGATTAGAGCGTCACCAAAGAGACACGAAGTTCCTAAGGGAAAGCGATGGGATCCTCTCCCTGATACACAGCAATGTTGCCTTAGTAGTTACGGTTTTTATGTTTGAGCACTTCATTATATTTTAAATTAAGCCTTTATAACCGTCAATAATCAAACTATACAGTTACAGGTTGCACTATCAGTAAAGAATGCACTGTGGTTTACTCATTTATTTTACGGGGTGCAAAATGGAAGGTAATCGGGGATAATTTATCGAAATTTTAAAGCAGATTTAGTATGCAAATCTTGTATTACGTGGTGGGCTATATGAAGTAGTGGAACTTTTCCTGGAAGTGCTGGATTACGAAGTCACTGATGGGATCGAATAAAAATAACTCAGAAAGTACCCCTTTTACCGCACCCACCTTCGTCTATTTTACATTCCCCTCCCTACATTCAAAACCCCTGTATTAATAGAGCCGAGGAAGCTTTCCTTGCTGCTTTCAATAAAGTAAAGAAGGGAAATTGCGGAAACACGGAGAATTAAACAGGTGGTAAGAAAATATTTTTTTAGAAATCAAAAAGGCAAATGAGTTTGTTTGTTTAAAGGAGCGTTGTCATGGCAGACCTGGTATATAAATCTGCGCAGTGTAGCCTGTGCGGCTATAATTTTAAAACCCCCCGGGTTAAGAAAAAAGCACAGAGGGCTGTAAAAACAGATACCGATTTTTGTGTGCATTATTCTTCAGAAAACCCCATATATTATTATGTAACTGTTTGTCCTAACTGCGGCTACTCCTATACAGATTCCTTTGGCAGACCCAGGAAAGGTATGCAGGAGGAGATCCCTCATGTTGAAGAGGACTTTCTGGTTCAGAGAGATGAGAGGCTGGCCGAAGAGGCATACCTTAGGGCTATAAAGTGCGCTGAATTACAGCGGGAAAAAAGTGCTGTCCTGGCCGGGTTATACCTGCACCTGGCCTGGGTATATCGCTTTATGGAAGAAAAAGAAAAGGAAAAAGAAGCACTTAAAAAAGCCTATGAATACTATTACGACACTTACCAGACTTCTTATGCAGGTGACACGGGAAGAATTCTGTATTTAATGGGTGAGCTTAACCGCCGCCTGGGAAATTACAAGGATGCAGTATTCTTTCTGGCCAAGGTAGCCAGTGACCGCACTATAGGGGATCCGGCCCTGTCCCGTATGGCCCGGGATGTATGGCAAAAGGCCCGGGAAGAATATAAAGAAGTGGATCCGGAAGCTGATGAAGAATAGGCAGGAAAAGCTGTATTGGCAGCAAAGTTCGACTTCATTTCCCGGGAAATGAGTTTAATGGTGTTTTATCACAAAGGCATCTACAGAAAGGGGGAGTATCGGCGTTCCTGGCAGAGCGCCGTGTTTTATGGCAGTTATTTATCTTTTAAGGCATGGGCAGACTGCCTGGAACCGGGAAAAAATATTCAGGGGACAGACTGATGTTCCTCTTGATGATACCGGTCGCAGGCAGGCAAAATTTCTTGCAGAACGTTTGGGTAAACTGGGTCTCCATAATCCTGTAATTCTTGCCAGTCCCCTTCAGAGGGCCCGGGAAACGGCAGATATAGTTGCCGGTTCTATTGAAGGCACCCGGGTTGAGAGCGATGATTCTTTTTTAGATATTAGCTATGGGGAATGGGAAGGAAAATCGCGGGAAGAGGTAGAGAAGATGTATCCCTCTCTTTACAGCATCTGGGAAAACACCCCGGGTAAGGCGGTCTTTCCGGGTGGCGAAACACTGGAAAAAGCAGCCAACCGGGCGCGAGAGGGCATTTTCAGGGCTGCCCGGGAAAATCCCCAAGGTGATTCAGTGATTGTGGCTCACCGTGCTATCAACAAGGCCCTGTTTTGTTTGCTTTTGGGAGCGGGTATGCAGGGTTTCTGGAAACTTCGCCAGGACACCGCCTGTTTAAATGAATTGCACATCAAAGGGGACACATTTGTAATTGTTAAAATAAACGATACCTGTCACCTGAGGGGTTCAGGTAAAGACACCCGCGATTTTTAAAAGAAACTTGCATCGGATTTACATGAATCCGACGAAATGTCAAGTATTTTAAATATATAAAATCTTCAATTTTATGTGCAGGAAAGAAAAATCAAATGTAGAAATATGAATGTAAGGAAAACAATAACCTAATCAGAGAAAGGAGAGTGTGAACTATGCCTGCAGAACTGGAATTTGCAACCATCAGTGATTTTTCCGACCTGGTGATGTATTACTTGCCTGGAGTTCTGACTGCTCTGGCCATTCTAATTGTAGGTTGGTTGGTTGCTCTATTATTATCTTCAGTGGTTCGTGGTGCAGTGCGTCGCACAAAAACAGGAGCTACTGTAGCGGGCTGGTTAAAGGGAGAGGAAAAGAGCGAAGCAGATGAAGCAGGAAGATGGGCCGGCACGGCAACTTTCTATCTGGTCATGTTCTTTGTTTTGATAGCCTTTTTCCAGTCGATAGGGCTTACTTTAATTGCCGATCCTCTGCAAGGCTTTTTGATGGCCATATTTGAGTACGCGCCACGTGTACTGGGTGCCGCAGTACTTTTGCTCCTGGCCTGGATACTGGCTTCCCTGTTGAGAATGATACTCACCAGGGCACTCCATGCCTTAAAAATTGATGAACGCCTGGGAGAGCATCTGGAAATAGACGAAGAAAAGAAAAGTTCACTTGTACAGCCGCTGGGTAATGTAGTCTACTGGCTGGTTTTTCTCTTTTTCCTGCCGCTAATTTTAACGGCACTGGACTTGGAAGGCCTGCTGTTACCGGTACAGGAGATGTTTACCCGCGTGCTGGGTTACTTACCTCAGATTCTGGCGGCCGCAGTTATTTTACTGGTTGGTTGGATTGGAGCTCGCATCCTGCAGCGGCTGATTGCTAAAGCAACGGCTGCTCTGGGAGTGGACCGGTTAAGTGATAGTACAGGCATAGCCCCGGTCTTGGGGGAAAGAAAGCTGTCGGGCTTGATTGGTTTGTTGGCTTATGCGCTGGTGCTGGTATTTACTATTATAGCTGCATTGAATGCCCTGCAGCTGGAAGCCATTACTGCCCCGGCCAGCAACATGCTGGAAATGATTCTGCTGGCCCTGCCGGCTGTAGTAGCAGCCATACTGGTCTTGACTGTAGCCTACCTGGTAGGTAAGGTGTTGTCCGGACTGGTAGCCAACTTGTTGTCGGCAGCAGGTTTTGATAACATTCTCCAAAAAGTTGGTTTAACGCAGGTTTCCACTGAGGGTAGAAGGACTCCTTCGGAAATTGTAGGTATTCTGGTACTGGTTGCGGTAATGTTGTTTGCCGCTATTGAGGCAGCCAACCTGCTGGAATTCGGCCGGCTGGCTGATTTAATATCTCAATTTACAGTAATACTGGGACAGGTTGCCGTAGGTGTAGTGATATTCGGTATCGGCCTTTACCTGGCCAACCTGGCGTATGAAGTAGTCGAGGCTACTGCTGGTCCCCAGTCTACACTACTGGCCAGGCTGGCACGCGTTGGCGTCCTGGTTCTGGCTGGCTTTATGGCACTCAGCCAGGTTGGAGTAGCACAGGATATCGTGGTAATCGCTTTTGGAGTTCTCGTAGGTGCAATTGCCTTAACCGCGGTGATTGCGTTTGGTATAGGCGGCCGCGATCTGGCGGCACGGGAATTGGAGAACTGGATCAATCAGTTCAAATCCAAAAAGTAATTAAGCAGCTGTTTGCAAAACCGTTTTGCAATTCTTAAGGCGGGAGTGATGGGTTGTTTTCCCATTCCTTCCGCCTTATTTTGAGCAGAAGGAAGATTGACGTTTGGATTCCGTTACGTTAAAGTTATAAATAACAGGAAATTGTATGCACAAAGGGGGTGCCTGGAGCATGTATCCGGCTTAATATTATCATTTTGCCGGGGGAAAATGCTCCTTTTTATCATGCGCTACGAAGGAGATATCTACCGTCCTCCCAGTGAAGCCAACAGCTTGATTTTACAAGTCACTATAGGTTGTTCCCACAACCGGTGCAGCTTTTGTAATGCTTACTTAAAGAAAAACTTCCGGGAAAGGGAACTGGATGAGATATTTGCCGATGTGGATTATGTGGGGAAAATTAACCGTAACATTAAACGAATTTTCCTGGCAGATGGGAATGCCCTTACTATGGACAAAAAGAAGCTCCTGGCCTTACTGGAGAAGCTCTATAACACATTTCCTGGCCTGGAGCGGGTCAGTTCCTACGCCAATCCCCATGACCTCTTACACAAATCGGTCCAGGATTTAAAGGAAATCAAGGAAGCCGGCCTCACCCTCGTTTACCTCGGGGTAGAAACAGGAAACCACGATTTATTGCAGGAAATAAACAAAGGCGTTTCGCGGAGCGAGATGATAGAAGCTGGACAGAAAGCCAGGGGAGCAGGCATGAAACTTTCTGTTACGGTTATTAACGGGCTGGGAGGGAAAGAACTAATTGAAACTCATGCCCGGGATACGGCCACACTTCTAAACCAGGTAGAGCCGGAGTACCTGGGGCTGTTGACCCTTATGGTAGAGCCCGGAACTTCCATAGCCCGGCAGGTGGAGCAAGGAGAGTTTGTTCCCCTGGATAGCCGGGAAGTGCTAGAGGAAATTGAATTAATGCTGAAGGATATAGATTTAAAAGGCTGCATTTTTCGCAGTAACCATGCTTCCAATTACCTGCCCTTGCGGGGAACGCTGTCAGAAGATAAAAATAAACTTTTAGAGATGATAGATCGGGTATTGCGGGGAGGCGAAACTCAACGCCTCAGGCCGGAAATATTCCGGGGTCTTTAAGGAAGGGCACTTTTACCTGAACTATCTGCCAGGAGCGGTAAAAAATAACTTTTTAAAAATATAATTTGATTCATAAATGATTAAGGAAGTGCAAGATGAGCCTTACCAAAAAAGAAACCGTTGAGGAATATCTAAAAGATTTTACTTTAACCAGCGAAAATCCCTCTGTTTCAGATGACGGAGCGCAAAACGCCACTCTGGTGGAGCAGGTGCATATCGGGAAAGTGAGCCTGCCTCGCTACGTTAACGAGTTCTGGACCTCCCGCCAGAGGCAGGCATCTTCCATCCACGAGGTATCGTACCGCGCCTGCTTCAAACCACAGCTACCCGGTTTCTTTATTGGTCTGTTAACTTCCCCGGGTGATAAAGTTTATGACCCCTTTAGTGGAAGAGGTACCACTGTGGTAGAAGCGGCGCTGCGGGGGAGAGAGGCGGTGGCCAGCGATGTAAATCCCTTAAGCAGGCTGTTTACACGTCCCCGCCTGGAGGTCCCTTCGATAGAGGAATTAAGCCGTAGGTTGTCGGAAATTACTTTTGATTACAGCCTGGGGGCGGGACTGGATCTCTCCATGTTTTATCACCGGGCGACAGAAGCGGAGATTGTTTCCCTGCGGCGATACCTGCAAAAGCGCTGGGAAAAAGGCCGCGAGGACGAAGTGGACCGCTGGATTCGCATGGTAGCCACTAACCGCCTTACCGGGCACTCTCCCGGGTTTTTTTCCGTTTACACCCTTCCTCCCAACCAGGCGGTTAGCCGGGAGAGACAGGTAAAAATAAATAAAAAGCGCAACCTGATTCCCCCGTACCGTGATATCCGGCAGCTAATATTAAAAAAATCCCGCAGCCTGCTCCGTGGCCTTAGCAGGGAGGACCTGTCAAATCTCCGGAAATGTTCAGAAACTGCATTGTTGCTGGAAAGTGATTCCAGGAACACTCCCGAGATCCCTTCTGAAACCATCCAGCTTACAGTTACCTCCCCGCCTTTCCTGGATGTGGTACAGTATTCGCGGGATAACTGGCTCCGCTGCTGGTTTAACATGATAGACCCCGTTGAAATTGAAAAGAAGCTCACCCAGGCAGTTACGGTCAAAGAGTGGTCGCTGGTTATGGGAGAAACTTTTAAAGAACTGTACCGTATTACCCGACCCGGCGGATGGGTTGCCTTTGAAGTAGGAGAAGTTAAGAACAGTTCTATCAACCTGGACGAATACGTAGTACCCCTGGGTTTAGAAGCGGGATTTACCTGTGTGGGAGTTCTGGTTAACCTGCAGGAATTCACCAAAACTTCTAACATCTGGGGGATTAACAACAACCGCTTCGGTACCAACACTAACCGCGTAGTCCTCTTCTTAAAATAACCTGTCTATTTAAACCGCTATTTTAAACAGTATAAATTATGTGAAACAATTCACCTTTGTTTGAGAAAAATTTAACTTGACTAAATATATTGACAATTAACCTTATATCCTTTATCCTTTCAAACATAGAATTAATATAATTAAAACTCGAACAGGGGTGATTTCATGGTCGGGGCAAATTATTTTATCTTTTTAGGGGCGTTTTTGGTGACATCGTTTATGGTTTATTATCTGGTGATAAGGGATGTCAAACAGCAGTAACAGAAATAGTTTTTTAATTGGGATGTGCAACACCGCTATCATTTTTATGTAAGGTTCCATTGTCTTGAACCACAGGACATGAGCAGAAAAGTTGAATTTAAATAATAAATTTTGGGGTTAAGAGGTGCCGGCAGTTAAGCACCTCTTATTTATGTACGTTATAATGGATCATGTTTTTATGTTATATTTAGTTCAATCTGCTTGGAGTCAGGAGGGTTTACTTATGAAGGGACTGGGAAAAGTTCTTTTGGGGATCTGGCTGATTATTACAGGTATCCAGCCTTTTATCAATTTCGCCATCCCTAGCCAATCGGAGTTAATGGCTATACTTGCACTGGTAGCAGGGATTTTAATTATCCTGGAAAGGTAATAGCTTTTATGCATAGACAACAAACAGCTTTAAACGTGCAAGCACGACTACAAAAGTAACAGTCTTTAAAAGGCACCTGCTCCTCTGCTGCTGTGCAGGGGAGCAGGTCGGGTTCTATAAATAGAAGCATAATGCAGAAATACTAACTGTAGTGTTCATTTTGATAGAGTTGATGCATTATATCACGCCTTGAAACTATGCCTGCCAGGTTACCGGTATCATCCAGCACGGGCAGCCTCCTTACTTCGTTTTCTATCATCAGGGTGGCTGCTTTTTCCACACTATCTTCGGGATGTGCAGTAATTACTTTACTGGTCATTAGCTCTCCCGCTTTTAAAGACATGGCTTTCTTAATTTCTGCAACAAACTTTTGAGGGTTGCCCAGGTAAATTAAACCTCCCAGTACTTCCAGGTAGGGTGGGGCTTTAATGCGGGAAGCTCTACGGATCAGGTCTCCTTCGGTAATTATGCCGACCAGTTTGTCTTGTTCGTCCAGAACCGGGACGCCGCTAAAGTTGTTTTCCAGTAGTATATTGGCACATTTCTCCACGCTATCTTCTGTCGTTACAGTGACTACCTCGGTGGTCATTATCTCTTTAATCAACATTTCAGGCACCTCCTGGTTTGTTTTTTCCTGCATTTGCAGGTGAGAACTAATACCTGTCCCGTCCAGGCAATACCTCCTGTTTAAGTTTTGTACAGATTAAATGGATTTTACACTTTTAACAAAAAAACCGCCTTCCCTTAGGCTTTATCAGCCTGCAGGCCGGCGGTTTAACTTTAGCAATTTTTAAGGATATTGGTTTTGCTGTGTAACTGCTCACGTACAACCGTTATCCACAGGGATGATTCCCTCGTCTTCCCTCTCGGCCACTTGTATTATTCCGGTAATGTTTAAACCTGTCCCCGCAGTAAAGCTTTTTTTTTAAGATGAAACATTTAAAGCTGAACAGTTATCTTTCTTTTTTCCTCTGCAGGAACTGGGCAAGCATTCTGTAAACACTTATTCCCAGGCCTACCCCTTTGGTTAGCTGGGATATAGTCGACTTTCTGCCCCCGCCGCCGCCAAAGGGCTGCCTGAATGAGTGTATCAACAAATACTGGTCCATAAAAGCTACTGTTTTTTCTAGTAATCGACCGCCCTGGGTAGCCGCATTACGTATTGCAGCGCTGGTGGAAAAGATTTCTTCTTTCCCACGCTCCAGGAAAAAATCGATCTTGTTGGCCAGATTCCCGATAATAGTTGCGGTCCTGTACAGTATTACCACCAGGGCTATAAGTAAAAGCGTGTTCAGGAAGGTAGGGAATAACAATACGTAAAGTAAAATGGTGTCTTCCATACTTTACTCGCCTTTACCGGAAAGACTCTGTTCTACTTTGTCGAGAGCCTCCTGCACGGAGGGATTGTTGGAAAAGTGTCCTTTTAAATTTTGCACCTTGTCTTTAGCGTAAGAGATGGTTTCCTGGGATTTTTCCAACGCTTTGTCTTTTGCTGCGTCTTTGTATTCCTTTCCCTTGTCGGCAATCCTGGTTCTTGTTTCTTCACCGGATGCAGGAGCCATCAGGATTCCTGCTACAGCACCTACAATACCTCCTAAAATTACACCTGCCATGAAATCTCCTTTATTATCCACCCTATCACCTTCCTTTATATTATTATCTATCAACATTATATAGGAAATAACGCTAAATGTAAACATGTACTTGGGAATCACGGTAAATTGAAAAAAACCCTGGATAGAGAAACTACTTTGTCCCTCAAGGGTATTATATGCAGTTTAGGGTTTGACAATACAAACAAAAGTAAAAAAGGGGTGTAGTAAAGGGGTATTTTCTGAGCAGCTGCATTTTTATTAAAATATTTTTATTATTTCTGAATATTGTGGTAGGGAAAATTAATCTCATAGAGAAGAAGACACAGGGAGAACAATCAAGCAGGTTAATTTTAAACCTGCTTGATTTTAAACCTGCAAGGAGGGGTTTGGATGAACGAAATTTACAAGAAAACCGCAGTTGAACTGGCAAACATGATTTGCCAGAAAGAGGTGTCATCTGTAGAAGTAGTTCGGGCATTTTTAGAAAGAATAGAACGGCATGATCCCGGTATAAATGCATTCATCACCCTGGAAGAAGAAAAAGCCATGGAAGCGGCTAAAAGGGCAGAAAAGCAGCTTGAATCCGGGGAAAACGTAGGTTTGCTGCACGGGGTTCCCGTGGCGGTCAAGGACAATGTTTTTACGGCCGGCACCCGTACCACCTGCGGATCCCGGTTGCTGGAAAATTACATACCCGGGGAAGATGCAGTCCTGGTTAAGAGGTTAAAAGAGGCAGGGGCTATAGTGCTGGGCAAAACCAACCTTCCCGAATTTGCATTGCTTCCCATTACGGATAGCCCGGTAGCAGGGGCTACACGAAATCCATGGAACCCGGAAAAAACTCCTGGCGGCTCCAGCGGGGGATCGGCGGCAGGTGTGGCGGCGGGCCTGTTTCCTGCTGCCACCGGCAACGATGGGGGAGGTTCCATTCGTATACCGGCGAGCCTGTGTGGTGTTTACGGCATAAAGCCGTCTTTTGGGCGCGTGCCGGTGCATCCACGGTTTCCGGGTTGGGAAACGATGACCCATGAAGGTCCCTTAACGAGGTCAGTAGAAGATGCCGCGGTTATGCTAAAAATAATGGCCGGTCCACACCGTGGTGACAGGCAGTCGCTTCCGCCGGGAGATTTGAATTACACGGAAGCGCTGCGGAGATCCGTAAAAGGTATGAGGCTGGCGTACAGTCCGGACCTGGGACATGCTTTGGTGGACCCGGAAGTGAAAAAGATTACTGAAAAAGCCGCAAGGGCTTTTGAAGATATGGGGTGTGTGGTAGAAGAAGTCAGTCTGGATATACCTGACATGGAGGCTGACTTGCAGACTATGGTGGCGGCAGAGTTTGGTGCAGTAGTAGAACCGTACCTGGAAGAGTGGAAAAAGGTGGCGTATCCTCCTTACCTGGGGCTTTTGCACAGAACAGAAGAGATAACCGGTAAAGATATGGCCAGGGTGCAATTCCGACGGGAGGAACTCTGGAGCCGGCTCCACCACATTTGGGAGAAATACCACTTGCTGTTAACTCCTGCCACTGCCGTTCCTGCTTTTAACTCGGGTGAGGGGGGTCCGGCGGGACCGGAAACGATAGATGGTAAAGAAGTCGGCCCGATATCCTGGATAGCCCTCACCTTTCCATTTAATTTTACCGGCCAGCCTGCAGCCAGCGTACCTTGTGGCTTTACAGGGGAAGGGCTACCGGTTGGCCTGCAGCTGGTGGGGGACCGGTTTGACGAGCACGCTGTACTTGCTGCTTCTGCAGCGTGGGAGAGGGCGCATCCCTGGCCCGGCTGTTTTCTAGAATAAAGCCACACATATTCCATCCGGGGAAAGAGGCACTTCCCCGGTATGTCCCTCCGGGAAACAATAAAATTAATGCAAAAACTATTATACAGGCAGGCTTGTAGTGATTTGTCTCGCTCCCCCTGAAGAAGGAAAACATAACTTTAATGGATTAAAATGTTACAGATGGAAGGATAGAATAGGTCGAATAAAGAATTTACTAATATTTGAGCCGGTTCCGGCAGACCCCGAAGACATAGAGGTGCAAGTCCGGATGACTGTCAAATACTTTATACTGGACTAAACTTTTGGACTAAGCGGATTATTAAAACAGGGTCCCGTTATGATTTCAACCAGCCGGTTTTTTCAAGCCAGTCGGCAAATACTTTCCCGTATTTGCCGGGAAGAAGATGAATGTCCTGCTTTTTTATGGTTCCCAGGCGCATCAGGAACAGGCTGTAAAACAGGGCACCAAGCAGTACGCTTATAATAACTCCTGCAGTGTTGGCAAGCTGATCAGTGGCGTAATTCGCGGCAAAGTGGTTTACTACTAGATAGCTTCCTTGAACCAGTATACCCATGATGACCGTTGCCAGCAAGGGGTTAAACAGGCTTTCCCGGTAATCCATTTTAAAACCGGTTAACCGGGCGGTGGAACGGATGTTTAATATCGCGGCTACCAGCGTTCCCAGCACCGTCCCCAGGGCAGCTCCGCCGATATTTACGGCAGGTAAACCGGTCAAGAGCCAGGTTACTGCTATCTTGATAATTCCCCCGTACAGCATGTTTATCACCGGTATGCCGGGTTTCCCCAGGCCCTGGTGAATGCCGGTGGTATTTTTGTACAGTACGGTGAAAATAACGGACCAGGCCAGGATAGAGAGGGGGAAACCGGCTGTTTCGTTATCAAAAAGCATTAAAGTTATAGAATCGGAAAGTAAGAAGAGTCCGGCTGCCGAGGGAATAGAGAAAATAAGGGCAAGCCGCTGGGAAGTTTCTACGCGGTGCCGGAGCAGGGAATGATTTTGCAAGGCGTTGGCTTCAGAAACCGCCGGAACCATACTCATGGTCAGGGCAATACCCAGCATGATGGGAAGATGGATGATTGAACCCGCAAAACCCAGGAGTTGTCCAAAAAGGGCGGTGGCGTTTGCTTCCAGCCCGGCGTCGGGAAGGCGTGCGGGGACTATCACAGAGTCGATCAGGTTGGTTATTGGAATTATCATGGAGCCTACCATTACCGGCGCAGCCAGGCTTCCAATACGGTAGACAGTCTCTTTTAGGCGGGGGGCTGAAGGACTCTCTTTTGCATTAATTTGCAGTTTAAAGCTGTTTCTCTGTTTTATATAAATTACCAGAATGGTTATCAGGCCTGCCAGGGCTCCCGCTACGGCACCAAAAGTTGCTCCAGCTGCAGCGTATTCTATGCCCAGCGGTATCAGCAAGTAAATCAGGCCAATAGAGACTATTACCCGGAAAAGTTGTTCTATGAGCTGGGAGAGGGCTGTAGGTGACATGTTTTGCTGTCCCTGGAAAAACCCCCGCAAGGAAGCCATAATGGTTACTAAAAAAATAGCAGGGGAAATAGAAAGCAGGGGCCAGTACGCCCTGGGATCCTGGTATACATTTTCCGAGAGATAGTCGGCGGAAAGGGCAAGCATCAGGGAGAATATGAAACCAGTTATCATCATTATAGAAAGAGAAACCTTGAAAGTCTTGAGGGCTCCCTGGTAGTCGTTCAAGGTTAGCTTTTCTGCCACCAGCTTGGATACCGCTACGGGAACCCCCGCGGTAGCGATGATTAAAAGGGTGGAAAATACGGGGTAAGCGTACATGTAGAGCCCTATCCCGTCGTCTCCAATAAGCCTGCCCAGTATGATTTTTAAAATAAGGCCAATGAATTTGACTGTTAACCCGGTAAAAGCAAGTATGGCTGCTCCTTTTACAAATTTGCTGCTGCCCTGCAAATTTACATGCCCCCGTTTTTCGTTGAACTTACTTAATTTATTATTGACTTTCTCCATAATTTTAAAATGTAAAACTACTTTATAAATATCTTATTACTTATACGATAATTTCACAAGGAAAAGTCAGACTTGATACTAAATTATGGAAAATTATCTGCTTTTTTTGCAAGTAAAGTCTAGTATGAGCTAAGTTATAAAACTGTCACATTGCTATTTTAAGAAAGCACGGGGAACCTTATGCTTTATACTCAGGCTGATTGCTGTGCAGCGCTACAGTGAGCTCTACTGAAGTTGAAGCTTGACTTCAATAAGCTTATAATATATAAACTGAAGTGCGATTTTGGATATGGCAGCCGGGGAAAATTGTGATTGTCATTCAAAAAATCTCGAGAAAATTGCCTGTGAGGAGGTTTGATTATGTCTTATAACGATCATGTAGAAGTAGCCAGGGAGTATTACAACAGTGCTGCCCACGAGATGTACAAGGAGTGCTGGGGAGGTGAAAACCATCACCTGGGGCTCTTTGACAGCACAGATGACTTTTTTGAAGCTGCCCAGAGGGCTAACGAAAACCTGGTTGGCAAGCTGAATGTTAAGGAAGGAGATGTGGTCCTGGATATCGGGAGCGGATTTTGCGGTTTACCCCGTTATATTGTCCGCAATACACCCTGCAAGAAAGTAGTAGGATTAAACATTTCTGAAAAGGAAAACGAGTACGCCCGGGAAAAGAATAAAGAAGAAGGACTGGGAGACAAGATTGAGGTAATAGACGGTGACTTTAACAGCATGCCTTTTTCCGATAACGAGATGGACATTATGGTAAGCCAGGATTCCATGCTGCACAGCCCGGATAAAGGCAAGTTGCTGGTAGAATGTGCCAGGGTCCTGAAGCCGGGTGGAAGATTTGTATTTTCCGACATACTGGAAGAAGACCTGAGCCGCGAAGAGGCGGAAAGGATTTATTCCCGTATTAAAGTGCCTCACCTGTCCACATTTGAGTTCTACAAAGAAAATCTCCCCAAGGCCGGGTTTAAAGTAGTGGAAGTCCAGGAGCTCGGCAGTACCAACCTGGGCAAATCCTACCAGGCGGTACATGACACCATCGAAGGCAAGAAAGATTACCTGTTAAATGAAAAAGGTATCCCTGAAGAAATTGTTAACAATGCTTTGAACGGACTCAAGTTCTGGGTAGAAAAAGCTTCAGAAGACAAGATCAACTGGGGGCTTTTTGTAGCTGAACTTGAATAATTTTGTATGAAACAGGGACTGTTAAGAAAGAAATATGTTAAAATAATATAAATGCACCAGGTGCATGAGGTGATGATTATGAAAATACTGGTTAGTGATCCCCTTTCTCCAGAAGGACTGCAAAAACTGGAGGAAGGTGCCTGGGTTGACGTAAGAACCGATCAAAATGAAGAGGAACTGGAAAAGATAATCGGTGATTACGATGCCCTCTTTGTTCGAAGTGGTACCAAAGTTACCGCTTCGCTCATAGAAAAAGGAGAAAAGCTGCAGGTTATCGGAAGAGCCGGTGTGGGAGTAGACAATATTGATGTGGATAAGGCCACGGAGAAAGGTATCATGGTAATTAACGCCCCGGAAGGTAATACTACTTCTACCGCGGAGCACACCATAGCCATGATGGCGTCCCTGGCCCGCAATATTCCTCCGGCTGACAGCTCCATGCGGGAGAAGAAATGGGAACGCAAAAAATACACCGGCGTGGAGTTAAACGGCAAAGTCCTGGGCCTGTTCGGTTTTGGGCGCATTGGCAGCGAAGTAGCCCGCCGGGCCCGTGCCATGGGTATGAAAATTATAGTTCACGACCCGTACGTTTCTACCGAGAGAGCGCAGAAGCTGGGAGTAGAGGCGGCCAGCAAGGAAGAGGTACTGCAGCGTGCTGACTTTATCAGCCTGCACATGCCCAAGAATAAATCTACCCTCCACTTTATAGGTAAAGAAGAGCTGGAGATGGTGAAACCAGAGGCACGTATTATTAACTGTGCCCGGGGTGGCCTTTTGGATGAAGACGCCCTGGCGGAAGCTCTTCGGGAAGGAAAAGTGGCGGGGGCTGCCCTGGACGTATTTGAAGAAGAGCCCCTGGGTGAAAGCCCGTTGAGGGAGCTGGAGAATGTAGTACTTACTCCTCATCTGGCTGCTTCCACCGAGGAAGCGCAGGTAAACGTAGCAGTGCAGGTGGCCGAGCAGGGGCTAAAAGCCCTGCAGGGGGAACCCGTGGTATCCGCGGTAAATGTTCCCTCCCTGCCCCCGGAGGTGTTGAACGAGGTTAAACCGTATCTCCCCTTGATGCGCCTGCTGGGAAGCTTTTATATCCAGCTTTACGGCGGCAAGGTCAAAGAAGTAGAGCTGCGTTACAGCGGGGAAATTGCGGATGTCCCCGCCGCACCCCTTACTACTTCCTGCCTGATAGGTATGTTGCAGGTGATAGTAGGTGATGAAGTCAACTATGTTAACGCTCCCCACATTGCCAAGAGCAGGGGAATACGCGTCCGGGAAACTACATCCCGCACCATTGAGAATTATGCCAGCCTGGTAACGCTTACCGTCAAAACCGAGGAAGAAACCCACAGCATCGCCGGGACCCTGTTTAACGAGAACGATATGCGTATAGTCCGTATCGGCGACTATTCCATAGATGTTACTCCTTCCCGCTATATGCTGGTGTGTTCCTATATAGACCGTCCCGGTATTATTGGCAAACTGGGAACCATGCTGGGGAACGAAGACATCAATATTGCCAGCATGCAGGTAGGCCGGGAATTTATTGGCGGAGAGGCGGTAATGGTGCTGCAGGTAGATGATGTAATACCAAAAGAGCTATTAAACAAAGTGAAAGTCCTGGATGGTATTGTGGATACGCGCTTTGTAGAACTACAGGGCAAAGATCTGCACAACTACAACAGGAATAGTTAATTTGATATAATGATTAACCTGTAAGGAGGTGAAAAGAGCATTTAACTTGTTAAAGAGTAACTCTCGATAATAATCGATAAGCTCTATAAAGTGGAAAGTAAAAGGAGGAAAAGAATGAGAACGAACGTTACATCAAACAGGACAACTCAGTTTCAAGTATTATCAGAAGACCAGTGCGAGGCGATTTATCATAACATCCTGGAAGTCATGCAGCGCACCGGCGTGGATGTCTACCACAAAGAAGCCAGGAAGCTGCTCCAGGATGCCGGCGCCCAGGTAGACGGCGTCAGGGTATATATGCCTCCTTACCTGGTAAAAGAAGCTATTTCAATGGTACCGGATAATTTTATTGTACATCACTGGGACGGGTCAGATGTACTGCGGTTAAGAAGAAATGAAGTATACCCCGGAACGGGACCCAGTATGCCCAATTATATAGACCCGTTTACCGAAGAGAGAAGACATTTTCTGCGCAAGGACTCGGCGGATGTAGCCAGGGTTTGTGATGCCCTGGAGAATATTAAATTTGTGGAGGGACTGGGCTCTATCAGTGATACCACTGCCGAGCTGGCAGATCTCTACGAGTTTGTAGAGCTAATTACCAACACCACCAAGCCTATTGCAGCCTGGTCTTTTGACCGCAAAAGCTGCGAGAGTATCTACCAGGTTGCCGTGGCCATGGCGGGAGGCGAAGAAGAGTTTCAGCGCCGTCCCAACTTCATGTTCTACATGGAGCCCATTCCGCCGCTGGTAAGTAATGAAGAGTCTGTAGATAAAGCCCTGTTTTGCGCGGAAAAACATATTCCCGCTATATATACACCGTGCTGCATGGGCGGGGCCACAGAACCCGCTACCTTTGCCGGCCTTCTGACCAATGCTACGGCGGAATGCCTTACCGGCCTGGTAATAGGTCAGCTTAAGCGTAAAGGAGCTCCCTTTATTATGGGCGGCGTCATGACAGTTATGGACATGCTGACCTCCACCTATATTTACGGGGGACCTGAACTCAGCATTATGTGCGCCGGTATAACCGACCTTGGCAAGTACCTGGATATACCGGTATTTTCCACGGGTGGATGCACAGACGCCAAGATTACCGAGCCCCAGGCAGCCCTGGAGAACGCCATTTCCAACTACACCGCTGTACTGAGTGGTGGTAACATAATACATGACACCGGTTATTCGGAATCCGGGTTGACCGGCAACCTGTTTAACGTGGTAATGAACAACGAGATCCTGGGAATGGCCTTCCGTATAACCCGCGGTATGGAAGTTA
The DNA here is from genome assembly GCA_964402625.1 of uncultured Syntrophomonadaceae bacterium. Taxonomy (GTDB): domain Bacteria; phylum Bacillota; class Dethiobacteria; order DTU022; family PWGO01; genus PWGO01. The sequence continues at coordinate 23,461 of CAYODA010000008.1, forward strand.
ACGAAGAAACCATGGCGCTGGATGTAATAGAGGAGGTGGGTCCCCAGGGACATTACCTGACGAACGAACATACCCACAAGCATTTCCGTACGGAGATATGGGAGCCGGAACTTCTCAACCGGGTTCCGTTTGAAGCCTGGAAGAGTGCAGGTAGCAAAACCCTGGGAGATAAGGTAAAAGAGAAGACCAGGCACTTGATTGAAAATCACCAGGGGCCCCAGGTTCCCGACGGGGTATGGGATGAAATAAATCGCATACTCCAGGAAGCAGAAGACCGGGTAGCCCGGGAAAAATCAGGTAAATAATATATCTAGTAAGTAAAATTATAATAATGTAATTCTAAGCGAAAAAAGGAGGAAGTAAAACAGTATGACACTTCAAAAGTTAGCAGATGCTATGATTGAAGGAGATGTAGAAACCGGTAAAAGCGAGGCGCAAAAAGCTCTGGATGAGGGCTACGGCCCCAACGATATTCTCGATAACGGAGTTTTGGCCGGGATGGAGGTTGTCAGCGAAAGGTTTAAGAACTATGAGATGTACATCCCGGAAGTGCTGAGTTCGGCCAAGGTTATGCACGAAGTTATGGATATAATAAGGCCCAAACTGGTTTCCGAAAGTGATGAATCTTCCAAGGGCACCGTGGTTCTGGGAACCGTGGAAGGCGACATGCACGATATCGGCAAAAATCTGGTTGGCCTGATGCTGGAAGGGGCCGGTTTTAAGGTAATCGATATTGGTATAGACCAGCCGGCACAAAGCTTTGTAAACGCAGTCAAGAAAGAAAAACCGGAAGTAGTTGGGATGTCAGCCTTGTTGACTACTACTGCTCCCAAGATCAAAGAAGTCCTGGATGCACTTGAAAAAGAAGGCCTGAAGGACGGCGTCAAAACCATAGCCGGGGGTGCGGTTATTGACCAGAAGTTTGTAGACGAAAATGGTGTGGACGCTTACGGTCCCAGCGCTACTGATGCTATAGACATTACCCAGGAACTGGTGAAAGAGGTAAGAAACAATGCAAGTTAATCAGGTACATTACAGCACCCCCCAGTTTTCGGTACTGTCCCAGGACGAATGCGAAATGATCTTTCGCGGCGCCCTGGAAGTTATGGAAAGAGTGGGCGGCCGGTTCTTTAGCGAAGAAGCGCTGGAGCTGTTCCGGAACAGCGATGCACTGGTAACCGACGAAACCCTGGTAAAGATTCCTTCTTCCATGACCTTGAGAGCACTGAGGGAGACTCCTTCCAAGATAACCCTCTGTTCCAGGGAAGGGGAACGCAAGGTTCACCTGGGGAGAAACGAAGTTAACTTCGGTACCGGGTCGGACTGCCCCTTTATTTACGACCGGGAAACCGGCGAGAGAAGGCGGTATACCACCAACGACGTTTACGAGGCAGCCAAACTGGCGGACTACCTTCCCAACATAGACTTTTTCATGTCGCACGGTCTTGCTTCTGATGTACCTCACGACGAGACCTACGACCGGCACCAGTACTTCTCCATGGTGAAAGGCACCAGCAAACCGCTGGTACTGACCGCCGTAGACGGGGAAGGCTTAAAAGACCTGTATGAAATGGAAAAGCTTATTACCGGCGGGGAAGATGAATTCCGCGTAAACCCGCGGTTTGCCGTTTATATTGAGCCGAGTTCGCCGTTGG
>CAYODA010000008.1:25125-27593 GCA_964402625.1 uncultured Syntrophomonadaceae bacterium
GAGGTTCTGGAGAAGCTGCTGTTCTGTGCGGAAAAAGGTATACCCGCCATATACACTCCCTGCCCCAGTGCCGGAGCAACGGCACCGGCCACCCTGGCAGGCATGCTTATCCAGACGCTGGCGGAAAGCCTGCAGGGACTGGTTCTGGCTCACCTTAAAAAGCCGGGCATGCCCTTTGTGATGGGCGGCGTGGTGACGGTAATGGATATGAAGACTTCCAATTACTGCTATGGGGCCCCGGAGCTGAGTCTCTCTTCGGCGGCTCTCACCGACGTTTCCAAGTACCTCAACCTGCCCATGTTCTCTACCGCGGGTTGCACGGATTCCCGCACGGTGGATGAGCAGGCTGCCCTGGAAGCGCAGATCTCCATTGAGACCGCGTTCCTGTCGGGGGCAAGCCTGGTGCATGATATAGGCTACCTGGACAGTGGGCTCAACGGTTCCCTGGAAATGCTGGTGCTCTGCAACGAGATAATTGGGATGGTTAAGCACCTGGGTAAAGGTATTACCGTAAATCCCGATACCCTGGCCTCCGATGTTATTGACGAGGTTAAGCCGGGCGGAAACTTCTTGACGCACGGGCATACACACCAGCATTACAAAAAGGAGTTTTATTTCCCCAAACTGCTGGACCGGCACAACATTGAGGCCTGGACGGCAAAAGGGAAGAAAACTATCCTGGACCACGTCAATGAGCAGCTGAATTATATACTGGAAAACCATGAATCAGCTCCTCTGCCGGACGGCGTGGAAGACAAGATGAAGGAAATAATCAAGAAGGCTGACGATAAAGCAGCCCAGAATAAAAAAGGTTAAAAACGCTTAATTGAGGTTTAAAACTCAATGCAGTTTACAGGGGCAGACGTAAAGGTCTGCCCCTGTGATTAAAAAGAAAAATTTATGCAGATCAAGCGGGGTTAAATATTTTTGTGTGCAGTAAGAACAGAATTATGTTATAAATGTACAGTATGATGTATAAACCGGTTTAGTAAAGCTCTTAATTAAGGAGGTTAAAATAAATGACAGGTGTTGCCCAGGAAGGTTTTTTTACGCAGAGTCTAAAAGATGTCGACCCGGAAGTACACCAGGCAATCAGGGACGAGGGCGACAGGCAAAACGATAAAATAGAAATGATTGCATCGGAAAACATGACCAGTCGGGCGGTTCTGGAGGCCCAGGGTTCCGAGTTAACCAACAAGTACGCGGAAGGTTATCCCGGGGCGCGTTATTACGGTGGATGCCAGTATGTGGATATAGTTGAGAGCAAGGCCATTGAAAGGGCCTGCCAGCTTTTTGAAGCGGAGCATGCTAACGTGCAGCCTCACGCCGGTACCCCGGCCAACCTGGCGGTGTATTATTCAGTATTGAAGCCGGGAGACAGTATCCTGGGTATGGAGCTGGCCCACGGCGGTCACCTTACCCACGGCAGCCCGGTGAATTTCTCCGGAAACTACTTCAAAGTCAGTACTTATGGGGTATCTAAAGAGACACACCGCATCGACCTGGACGAAGTGCGTCAGACAGCCTTAAAGGAAAAGCCCCGCATGATAATTGCCGGTATCAGTGCCTATCCACGCACGGTGGATTTTGCCGGCTTTGCAGAGATAGCAGAAGAGTGCGGTGCTTATTTAATGGCCGACATAGCGCATATAGCAGGCCTGGTAGTAGCCGGACTCCACCCCTCCCCGGTTCCCTACGCCAATTTTGTGACTTCTACTACCCACAAGACCCTGAGGGGGCCACGGGGTGGCCTGATTCTGTGCAGAAAAGAGCACGCTCCCAAAATTGACAAGGCCATTTTCCCCGGACTGCAAGGAGGGCCACTCATGCACGTGGTGGCGGCCAAGGCAGTAGCATTCAAGGAAGCCATGTCTTCTTCGTTTGTTGAGTATCAAAAGCGTATTCAAAATAACGCTGCAGTCCTGGCGGAAGAGATGCTGGGATACGGTTTTGACCTGGTCACCGGTGGAACGGATAATCACATGGTGCTGGTGGACCTGCAGAACAAGGATATAACCGGCAAGGAAGCCGAAGAAGTACTGGAGTACGTGGGTATTACCTGCAACAAGAACGCGGTGCCTTACGATCCCAATCCGCCGCGGGTTACCAGCGGTATCCGGCTGGGCACCCCGGTGGTCAGCACCAGGAACATGGGCACTGAAGAAGTGCGGCGCATTGCCCGGATAATTAAAGATGCCCTGGAAAACCGCAATAACCAGGAGGTTCTGGAAAAACTACAGCAGGAAGTAGGGGAACTTTGCCGGGAATTCCCGGCGGTATACAGCTAAACCGGGGCAGAAAACTGGAGCAAGGGAGTGTGTAGAAAGACCGCAGAAGAATATCCAGTGACTACTCAGAAAATAACTTCTGCATCGCTCTTTTTTTTCTTCATTGCTGCCTCCGCACTCCAGGAGTGGTTATACCTTCGCCAAACTGAGATGCAACAGCTCTGAACGGTGCTCGCGGCT
>CAYODA010000009.1:0-25324 GCA_964402625.1 uncultured Syntrophomonadaceae bacterium
GAAGCGCGCCGAAGAAGACGGCCTGGGAGCCGACTTCGTAGATAAGATAGCCGACGAAACGGTAGGTACCTCAGCGGATGAGATCTTGCCGTTCCTGGAAGAAAAAGACCATCCCGCAATGAAGATGGATCCGTTAATGTAAAACAATTAAAGTAAAAAGAGGGTGGAGCCCGCCGGGCAATGAAACCCGCTTTTTTCTGTCTACAAAGAAAAGCTTTACCAGAAAGGAGCGAGTTGATAATGGGTTTGACCGGACTGGAAATTTACAAGCACTTGCCGAAGACTAATTGCAAGGAATGCGGTTCTCCAACTTGCCTGGCTTTTGCCATGGCATTAGCAAGTGGAAAAGCGTCGCTGGACCAGTGCCCTTACGTAAGCGATGAGGCCAAGGAGGCTCTGGATTCGGCAGCGGCACCCCCCATCAAGCTGGTAAAAGTTGGCACGGGGGATAACGTGGTAGAGATCGGAGATGAAACGGAACTCTTCCGCCACGACAAGAAGTTTTTCCATCCTACCGGTATAGCGGTAGCCATAAAAGACACTGCCGATGTAGCTAAAGAGGCAGAGCATTTTGACCAGCTGGAATTCTACAGGGTAGGCCTGGATCTTATTACCGACATGGTAGCCGTAGTTAACGATTCCGGAGACGGTGCTAAATTTAAAGAGGCAGCAGAAACCGTGGCATCCAAGACCAACAAGGCCATGGTCCTGGTTTCCGAAGACCCGGGAGCCATGGAACAGGCCCTGGAAGCAGTAGCCGAACGTAATCCCCTGGTTTATGCCGCCACGGAGGACAACTACGAGAAGATGACAGAACTGGCCAAGTCCAAGGGATGCCCCCTGGGAGTTAAAGCCAAGGATCTGAACCACCTGGCGGAACTTTCTCAGAAGATAAGCGATCTGGGATATACCGAACTGGTCCTGGACAGCGGTGCCCGGGAAACATCCCAGGTTATTGCTGACATGACCCAGATGAGGCGGCAGGCTATCAAGAAGAAATTCCGCCCGTTTGGCTTCCCTACTATAGCGTTTACTTCCAAGGAAGATCCCCAGGAAGAAGTCCTGCAGGCCGGTGCATATATTAGTAAATATGCCAGCATAGTAGTAGTAAACGCCAAAGAAAAGCAGCAGCTGTTGCCGCTGGTTTCCTGGAGGCTGAACCTCTATACCGACCCGCAGAAACCTATCCAGGTGGAAGCCGGCCTCTACCCGGTAGGAGATGCAAACGAGAATTCGCCGGTTTATGTTACCACCAATTTCTCCCTGACCTACTTCATAGTGCAGGGCGAAGTAGAAAACTCCCGTATCCCGAGCTATATTCTCTGTATAGACACCGGCGGAATTTCTGTGCTGACAGCCTACGCGGACAACAAGTTCGACGGAGAAATCATTGCCAAGAAGATGAAAGAAAACGACCTGGATTCCAAAGTAAATCACAAGAAGATAATAATACCCGGCGGAGTTGCTGTTCTCAAGGGTTCGCTGGAAGACGAATCCGGTTGGGAAGTCATGGTCGGGCCGCGTGAAGCTGCAGGTATTCCCAAGTTTGCCAAGGAGAATTTTGCTTAAAATTACACCGGCCGGGAGTAAGTAAAACCGGCTCACGGCCGTAACACGCTGTAATATGAATGTTGAGAATTGGTTAGGTTTAATACAGAAGACGCTTGAGAAAGGGGAGAAGTGAGAGATGTCCGTTGAGATATTAAAAGAGAAGTACCGTAGCAAGGTTGGAGAAGTCGTGCTGGGTGCCACTTCCGACCAGGGTGGTACCAGGACCAGTACCGTTACTTTAGGAGGGGAAAGCACACTTCCGTTCCTCCATTTTGAAGGCGAGGTTCCCAACAAACCTGTTGTTGCCATGGAAGTGTGGGATAAAAGGCCTGATACCTGGAATCCGCTTTTTGAAAACTATTTTGGTGATGTTTATGATGATCCCGCCGCCTGGGCGAAAAAATGTGTGGAAGAATACGGGGCGGAAGTCATCTGTCTTCGCCTGATGAGCGCAGACCCGGAAACCACTGATGCATCTCCGGAAGAGTGCGCGGAGAATGTAAAGAAAGTCCTCCAGGCGGTAGGGGTACCCCTGATTGTTAACGGCTGCGGCAACGCCGAAAAAGATAACCAGGTAATGCCTAAAATTGGAGAAGCTGCCGAGGGGGAGAACTTGCTCCTGGGAGTAGCCGAGCAGGAGAATTACAAGGCCATAACCAGTGCCTGTATGGCCCACGGCCACAACATTATCGCCCAGTCCCCCATCGATATCAACATCTGCAAGCAGCTCAACATCCTTATCCTGGAGATGAGCCAGGCTCTGGCCAGCAAGATCGTTATCGATCCCACTGTGGCGGCCCTGGGTTACGGTATTGAATACAGCTATTCCATTATGGAAAGGGCCCGCCTGGGTGCCCTGCAGGGAGACAAGATGCTTGCCATGCCCATGATAGGAAGAATCGGGGCCGAAGTATGGAAGAGCAAGGAAGCCAATATTAGTGAAGAAGAACAGCCCGGCTGGGGCGAGCTGGAAGAAAGAGGGCTGCTCTGGGAAGCTTCTACTGCCATGGCTTTCCTGCAGTCGGGTATCAACCTGCTGGTTATGCGGCATCCCCGTGCCTTGGAGATAACCAAGAAGCATATCGAAGACCTGATGCAGGATAACAGCTATTAAGCCTGCGTTTTAATTAGTTAAAAGTAAAGGAGGTTGGCGGAAAGTGATTATCATAGGTGAAAGAATTAACGGGATGTTTAACGATATAAAGGCTGCTATAAACAATGAGGACCCTTCGGCAGTCCATGAATGGGCCAAGAAACAGAAGGAAGGCGGAGCCCGCTACCTGGATATCAACGTAGGGCCGGGTTCAGCCAATCCCAAGGAAGCCATGAAATTCCTTATCGAATCCACCCAGGAGGCAAGCGACCTTCCCCTGTGCCTGGATTCCACCAACTATGACGTTATCGAAGAAGGCCTCAAGGTATGTAAAAACCCGGCCATGATCAACTCGGTGCCGGCAGAGCCCGACAAGATGGACCGTGTATTCAGCCTTGCAAAAGAACACGACGCCGAGGTTATTGGCCTGGCTAAGAACCAGGAAGGTATACCCAAGGATGCTGAAAGCAGGATGGCCCTGGCCATGGAGCTGGTGGCTACTGCCGACGCATACGGAGTTTCCGCCGATATGCTCTATATCGATCCCCTGGTGCTGCCCTGTAACGTGGCCCAGGATCACGGGCCCGAGGTTTTTGAAACGCTTCGGCAGATCAAGCTGGTTTCCGATCCCCCTCCCAAGACGGTAGTGGGATTAAGCAACATTTCTCAGGGAGGAATTAAGAACCGGGAACTGGTTAACCGCACTTTTGCGGTAATGGCCATGGCTAACGGCCTGGATGCTGCCATAGCCGATGCATGTGACGAAGAGCTGGTTGCTGCAGTGGCAACTGCCAGGATTATTCTTAACATGGATATCTACTGCGATTCTTATATAGACGTTTTCAAGCAGCAGTAGGAGAAGAATAAAAGAGGGGTTGCCGCTGAACTGAATACCGTTATTGGTTTCATTGCAGTATACTGACCAGGACAGTGGCGACCCCTTTTTTAGGTTTAAAAAAAAGAACACCTAAAAAGAAAGGTGAAGGAAAATGATTGTTGCGGAAAGAAAACCTTTTGAGCAAATAGAGCAAATGCTTGAGCCTTTTAACAAGATTCTGGTGATGGGCTGTGGCGCCTGTGTTACGGTCTGCCTGTCCGGGGGGCAGAAAGAAGCCGAAGAACTGGCCGCACAGCTCAGGTTAAAACGCAAAAAAGACGGTAAGCCTGCGGAAATCGACTCATTCACCATTGAGAGGCAGTGCGAATTTGAATTTATAGACCAGGTAAAACCCCGGATGGAACAGTACGACGTGATTCTTTCCCTGGCCTGTGGGGTAGGAGTACAAACCATTACCGAAGGATACCCTTCCATGTTGGTAATGCCCGGTCTTAATACTACCTTTATGGGTTACCCGCTGCAGCAGGGAGTATGGTCGGAGCGCTGCCTGGGATGCGGGGACTGCGTTCTACACCTGACCAGGGGTATATGTCCTATAACCCGCTGTGCCAAGAGCATTTTAAACGGTCCCTGTGGTGGTTCTGCGGAAGGCAAGTGTGAGGTGAGCCCGGAACTTGATTGTGCCTGGCACCTGATACACGAGCGCCTCTCTAATCTGGGCCACCTGAAGGACCTGGAAACCATCCAGCCTCCAAAGGATTGGTCATCGTCCCATCATGGAGGACCTAGAACCATAGTAAGGGAGGATGTCAGACTTGATAGTGGGGAGTAATTTAGAAAAAGTTATAGACAGTGGTAATTTTGCAGTAACCGGAGAGCTGGGTCCGCCCAAGAGTTCCGACCTGGAAACCTTAAAGCACCATGCCGAAGAGATGCGCCATTATGTGGATGCTTACAATATCACTGACAACCAGACGGCAATTGTGCGGACTTCCAGTATAGCATGCGGCGCCCTGCTGGTACAAATGGGCCTGGAACCTATTATTCAGATCACGGTCAGGGACCGCAACAGGATCTGCATACAAAGTGATGTTTTGGGTGCTTCTGCCCTGGGTATCAATAACATCCTGTGCCTGTCCGGCGACCATCAAAATTTTGGCAATGAACCGGCCGCCAAAGGAGTTTACGATATTGACTCCATGCAGCTAATTAAAGGTCTTAAGGACATGAGGGATGACGGTGTATTTATCGGTGGGGATGAACTGGAGGCACCGGTAAATCATTACCTGGGGGCGGTGGAGAATCCCTTTGCCGATCCTTTTGAATACCGGGTAGACCGGCTGGAAAAAAAGGTAAATGCAGGGGTTAGCTTTATTCAAACCCAGTGTATATTCGACATAGAGCGGTTTAAAAAGTGGATGGAGCTGGTGCGAGAAAGAGGGCTGCACAAAAAAGTAGCTATCCTGGGAGGAGTAACTCCTATCAAGTCCCTGGGTGCTGCCCGCTATATGAAGAATTACGTTTCCGGTATAACCATCCCCGACGAAGTAATTGACCGCATCAAGGGTGCGGAAAAGAAAAAAGAAGAAGGGCTCAAGATAGCTGTAGAAACCATCGAGCAATTAAAAGAAATTGAAGGCGTAGCAGGTGCTCACGTAATGGCTATAGCCTGGGAGGAAAAAGTCCCGGAAATAGTGGAAAGAGCGGGACTTTACCCAAGACCCAAGGTGGATTAGAGATACTCTTAAGAAAGGCTGGTAGTATACGTGAAACATTTGAATGAAGCCTTCATTGTCAGTGGAGCCCGAACTCCCATTGGTGATTTCGGTGGTTCTTTAAGCGGTGTGTCCGCCTTATACCTGGCTCAAACTGTCGTAGAAGCCGCCCTGGAAAGAGCAGGAGTGGATAAGCCACAGGCGGAGGAAATTATTATGGGAAACTGCATCCAGAGATCGGATGAACCCAACATAGCCAGATGTGTGGCTGTGGATTCCGGTTTTCCCAAGGAAACTACTGGTGTAACGGTACAGCGCCAGTGCAGCTCGGGAATGCAGGCGGCGGCCATGGGATACCAGGAACTGGTCCTGGGAGACGTTGATGTGGTAGTAGCCGGTGGAGTAGAATCCATGAGCAATGCTCCTTACGTATTAAAAGGTGCCCGCTGGGGCCAGCGCCTGCAGCACGGCCAGTTAACCGATTACCTTTGGGAAATGCTGACTGACCCTCATTACCAGATCCTCATGGGCGAAACGGCGGAAAATCTGGCGGAAATGTACCATATTAGCCGAGAAGAACAGGACGAAGTAGCCCTGCGCAGCCATTTAAATGCCTCTTCCGCCACTGAAGAGGGACGCTTTGCCGAAGAAATAGTTCCCGTAAAAATCCCTCAGAAAAAAGGCGATCCCCTGGTAGTAGATAAAGACGAACACCCCCGCGGCGACCTGACCATGGAAAAACTGGCAGCTCTCAAGCCGGCTTTCCGGAAAGATGGTACCGTGACCGCCGGTAATGCTTCAGGAATTAACGACGGTGCTTCCGCCCTGCTAATGATGAATGAAAAGAAAGTAAAAGAGCTGGGGCTTTCTCCCATGGCGAGAATAATCTCTTATGCCTTTGCTGGAGTGGAGGGGCACCTTATGGGATACGGTCCGGTACCCGCTACCAGGAAAGCGCTGGAAAAAGCCGGCCTTGCCCTCCAGGATATGGAACTCATAGAACTAAATGAGGCTTTTGCTGCGCAGTACCTGGCCTGTGAAAAACTCCTGGAACTGGACCGCGATAAGGTAAACGTCAACGGAAGCGGTGTTGGATTGGGCCACCCCGTGGGAAGTACCGGTAATCGTATAATCTTATCACTGCTTTACGAAATGAAAAGACGCGGCCTGAAGCGGGGTCTGGCCACGCTTTGTGTCGGCGGAGGTATGGGTATGGCCACTGTGCTAGAAAGAGTTTAGTTTAATTGCAGGAGGGGTGAAATAATGGAACAGGCAAGGTTAATAAAGGAAGGGAAACTGGCCTATTTAACAGTAAACAATCCCCCGGTAAACGCTCTTAATTACGAAGTTTTGGATGCACTGGAACAGGCAGTGGATGAACTGGCCAAAGACGAAGAGGTGCTGGTAGTTATCCTGAGTGGTGAAGGGGACAAGGCTTTTGTAGCTGGTGCGGACATAAGCGAATTTCCCAAGCTGGGCCGGGAAGACGGGGAGAAAGTAAGCGGGAAAGGGCAGGAGATTTTTCAAAAGCTAAGCCGGCTTCCTCAGGTGGTAATTAGCGCTGTGCATGGATTCGCACTGGGGGGAGGCCTGGAACTGGCGGCATCTTCCGACATACGGATACTTTCTAAAGATGCCAGGCTGGGGGTACCCGAAGTTACCCTGGGAGTACTGCCGGGTTACGGGGGAACCCAGCTTTTACCTCGATTGCTCCCCGAGGGGAAAGCCAAAGAACTCATATTCACCGGCTCCATGATCGAAGCCGAAGAAGCCTACCGCCTGGGATTGGGAGACTACCTGGTTGAGAGCGGGGAATTAATGGATAAAGCCAAAGAGGTAGCAAAAAAGATAGCTAAAAACGGACCCCTGGCGGTAAAAGCAGCCAAAAAAGCAGTAAACGAAGGACGCGACAAGCCTCTGGATGAAGGTTTGAAGCTGGAAGCTACCAAATTTGGCGAACTTTGTACTACCGAAGACAAGAATGAAGGAGCCAACGCTTTCCTGGAAAAGCGTAAACCGGAGTTTAAAGGAAAATAAGTTTCATTACCAGGCATAAAAACAGGAGGGGTGAGAAAGGTGGATTTTAAAAAGATTGGAGTACTCGGTGCCGGTACCATGGGCAACGGAATTGCCCAGGTGGCTGCTCAAAGCGGTTATGAAGTTATTATGCGAGACCTGGAAGAATCCCTGGTAGATAAAGGGAAGCAGGCTATAGAAAAAAACCTTAAACGAGCGGTAGATAAAGGCAAAATGGATCAATCGGCCGCCGATGAAGTTTTAAACCGCATTAAAGGAACTACCGATCTCCAGGAGATGAAGCAGGCGGACCTGGTAATAGAAGCTGCCATAGAAAAGATGGAGATAAAAAAAGAGATTTATAAAGAACTTGACAGCGTGTGTTCGCCGGAAACTATCTTGGCTTCTAACACTTCCGGATTAAGTATCACAGAAATGGCTTCAGTAACCAGCAGGCCCCATAAAGTTATTGGAATGCATTTTTTCAACCCCGTCCCGGTAATGAAACTAGTAGAAGTTATAAAAGGTAACGATACCGACGAAGAAACTTTTAATGCAATAATGGATGTATCCAAAAAGCTGGGCAAAGAACCCATATCAGTAACAGAAGCTCCTTTATTCGTAGTTAACCGTATCCTTGCTCCCATGATGAACGAAGCGGCTTTTGCTTTAATGGAAGGGGTGGCAAGTGCGGAAGATATAGACAAGGGAATGCAGCTGGGAGCCAATCACCCTATAGGTCCCCTGGCCCTGGCGGACCTGGTGGGCCTGGATGTACAGCTTTCGGTAATGGAGACGCTCTATAAAGAAACGGGTGATTCCAAATACCGCCCCTGTCCGCTTTTGCGCAAACTGGTACGGGCAGGTCACCTGGGTCGCAAAACCGGCAAAGGCTTTTACGACTACAGGTAATAAGACCCGGAATAATGATAAGTTAACAGATATTTGCATAACACGGGTAAAGGATATTTGATGTAAAAGTACTGCCGTCGCCGGCGCTTTCGCTTGCGGCGGCAGATATTATTTTTTGATCAATGCGGAGACCGAAAGCTTAAGCCGCCCTTGTGGCCCTCGAACGGTAACATGAGCCGAGCCAACCACTACACCAGCGACACTAGAAAGGCAAATGTATTTTCTAAGTAGTAACTCTTACTTTTGAATGCAGTCTTTTCATGAAAGCATATTTATGATAAATTAGTACAACATTTATAAGAAGTTATACAAATAAAAGGAGAAGGTAAATGAAGAAGCAGTTAATCAAAGACTTAAAAGTAGGAGAGGAAGTGGAAACCCAGGCCCTGGTAGTGGAAGCCAACAAACAGAAGTATTCCTCCCCTCACCGTGCCGGGGAGCATTTCATGAAAATGGTCCTGGGGGACGTAAGCGGAAACATAAAAGGGATAATATGGGATTTAAATATTATAAAGGACACCATCAACAAAGGTGACGTAATATTTATAAAGGGAGAAGTTACGGAATATTACGGGCCGCAGGTGGTAATTAACGAAGTCAGGAAGCTGGACCCGGAAAAAGTGAATCGAAAGATGTTTCAGCCGGTATCGAACCGGGACCCACAGGAGATGCTTAAGGAAATAAAACAGATAATAACAGAAGAGATAAGTAATTATTACCTGCAAAAGCTGTTAAAACTATTGTTCAGTGACAAAGAATTTGTTAAAAAATTTGCTGCTTCTCCCGCGGCCAAGACTGTCCACCACAATTATGTAGGGGGTCTCCTGGAGCATACCCTGGAAGTAGTTTATTTTTGTCGAAAAATGATGGAGGTTTATCCGGACGGGATAGATGGAGATATTGTATTAACGGGAGCTATTTTACACGACATGGGAAAAATAGAAGAATACGATCCGTTTAGTTTTAATTTTGATATAACAGACCGGGGAAAATTACTGGGACATATTAGTATAGGTAAAGAAATACTGGACCGACATATTGCACAAATCGAGGGTTTTCCGCGAGATTTAAGGCTGGAGCTGGAACATGTTATGCTTACTCATCACGGGCATAAAGAGTGGGGGTCTCCGGAAATACCCAAAACCGTCCAGGCTTTTGCCCTTTTCCATGCTGATTTGCTCAGTGCAAGAATGAGCCAGTTTATAAAGTTAATGCAGGGCAACCGTTCCGGGGAATCGGACTGGTCGGAGTGGGATCGCTTCCTGGAGAGGAGCGTCTACTTGAAAAAGCCCGATCCTCAACCGGCTGCAGATAATTTCGAGTAATGTTAATTTAAAGAAGGAATTTAAAAATTTTGCGGAGAATTATTTTAGTGTTTAATAAATTGTTAAAATAGATATAATTCGGATCTATTTCTGGTAATAAAACGGGTGGTGAACGGGTATGAATGATTATTCCAGGTTGGCCAATAAAGAAGCATCTGCTACTGGTGGTAAGATAGTTTCTTTTGAAAGAGATATAAATTACTATTTCCAAAAAGGAAATAAATACTTTTTAAAAAACAATTTTAGAAAAGCGCTGCTGTACTTTAAGAAGACGGTAGAACTGGAACCGTTAAACGCGCTTAATCATTATAACCTGGCCTGCCTGCTTAGCAAAATGGGGCAGCTGGAAGAAGCCAACCGGGTTTTTTCATACATCGTTGATGAGCTGGATCCTTCATTATCGGAATGTTATTTTTTAATGGCAATAAATTACGGTTTACTGGAAGAGTTAGAGATAGCCAGGTATTACCTGTACCTGTACCTGGAAGAGAGCCCGGAAGGCGAGATGGCTGAGGAAGCCAGGGAGCTTTACTGGGCCCTCGGTGACGGTGAAGAAATAGAAGTAGATATGCAAGAAGATGAAGGAAAGGCAATAGAGGGCAGGGAGTTTCTGGAGAAGAAAGAAGAAGTGCTGGGAGAAATAAACCGTTGGAAAAGAGAAGAATTCGAAGAAACCTACAATAACAGTGTTTTTTTCCGGCAGTCCTTGAAAAAAATGCTCTATTTTGCCCAGGACCGCGAAACGGAAGATATAATCAGGCTTTTTGGATTGCTTAACAACAAGGAAGCACGGCACACGCTAAAGGAGTTTGTTAGAAGTCCCTGGATAAAAGACAGGCTAAAATTATGGGCCCTGCTTAAATTAAAGAATATGAATTCTTTATCCCGCTGTCATATATATTTGAATGGAAACAGAAAGAAAGTAGATTTAAACCGGTATCCCTTGCAAGCTCCACGCTGGAAAGAAGAATGGGAAAGAGTTCTGGTCTGCGTGTTAAACCAGATGCGGAAAAACAATACATTAAACGATGAAGTGACCCTGGAAACGGTCCAGGCGCTCTGGCTGGGTTTTTTAAACAAAAAACATCCCCAAGAACCGCGAATAATGAAGCCTGAAGCCTGGGCGGCAGGATTGGAGTACTGTATGAGCAGACACTACTTGCTGGAAATTACCCAGAAAGAAATATCACAAAAATACGGGGTTTCCAGCAGCAGTGTAGGTAATAAATACCGTCAAATAACCAGCCAGGTAGAGATTAGCCGCGACCTTTTTACTGTTCCTGAACTTCAAGAGTAAGAACTCTTTTATAAAATAGCTTTTATAAAATTTCCCGGGGGGAGGGGTGTTGTTGTTTTACAGTGATCAGGTGTTACAGGCGGCTCAGGCTTTATCCAGGTGTAAAAAGATTATGGTTTTAACCGGGGCCGGTATGTCTACAGAGAGCGGGATACCCGATTTTCGCAGTCCTGGAAGCGGCATATGGAACAAAATGGATCCGGAAGATTTTACTATTGACAGGTTTAAAAGCAAGCCGGAAAGGTTTTACACCCTGGGGGCTGATTTCCTGTACGATATCCTGAATGCAGAGCCTCACGATGGTCACCGGGCCCTGGGAGAGATGGAAAAGTGCGGCATGATACAGGGAGTGATTACCCAGAATATTGATGGATTACACCAGAAAGGCGGTTCACAAAAAGTAATAGAGGTGCACGGTACTCTGCAAACCGCCAGCTGTATTTCCTGTAAAAAACAGATGAGTATAGAAGATGTCATGGAAAGGGTGCGCTTCGGAGATGTTCCTCCTCTCTGCAGCCAATGTGGAGAACCCATCAAGCCGGATGTTATACTTTTTGGTGAAGCCATGCCGCCGGCTTATCAAGAAGCGTTGGAAGAATCCCAGAGTGCCGATGGCATGCTAGTACTGGGTTCCAGCCTGGTAGTTTCACCTGCCAATATGCTGCCGCAGTTTGCCAAAAGGCTGGTAATAATAAACCGGGGATTCACACCTTACCATGACAGGGCGGACGCGGTGATTGAAGATAAGATATCCGTGGTTCTTCCCCAAATTAAAGATGCGCTGATGCAGCGCCAGGTTTAATTTTAAAACTTGTAATTTAAATTCTCCTCTTTCTAAAAAGCTTGAAGTAGTTCTCTATTACATATATTATACTGTAAAACGGGGAATAAACGTTGCCTTTTAGCCATACCTGGGAAACCATAAAAGAAGAATATCAAAACAAGGATCCACAAAGCATAAGTGAAAACAGCGGGGTGGAGTACGATTATTCCCGGGAGGAGTTTATACTTAATTACTGCGGTAACACTTTTAGGGTATCTTATCCCGGAGCACACCTTGAAGGAGCTCCTTTTTCAGTTTCCCTGGAGGAAAAAATTGTTTTCCTCCAGTATCTTTGCTGGGCCAAAAGCGTTCCGCCGCGGGGCAAGTGGCTTTCCTTTCTGGAACTGCCTTTTGGGCAGCACCACCATGTCCCTTTCCAAAAGGAAGCCATCTTTCCCCTGGCTGCAAAATACGGTAACAATTTATCTGAGTTTTGCCGGGCCGGGGAAAGCTGGGGAGAGGAACAAAATTTTAGTGATGCCTCCTTTCTGATCCGGGTGTTTCCCCTGATTAATTTGCTGGTTATTTTAAGGAGAGGGGATGACGAATTTCCCCCGCACGCTAATGTTTTGTTTGACAGTGCTTCCCCGTACCACCTTCCTACTGCCACGCTCTATGTCATGGGAATAAAAGTAGTAGAAAGAATATGGCTATGATTATGAAGTAAAAAGGGAGTGATACAATGGGAGATTACAGCGAAGAAATCAACAATATAATAAAGATGCTGGAAGAAAAAGATGCCCGGGGCCTGGATAGAATCATGTTTCAATATGAGGAAATGGGCAAAGGAATGATTTTTATTGCCATGTACCACGCCTTGAAGGAACAGCTGGAAAGCAAGCGGCAACAGGAGAAGTAAAAAGGCTTTTTGATATAACGGGAATGAGAGCCCGGAAGTTAAACCCGGGCAGGGTAAAACAGGTGCAGAATAAGAGATATTTTCTGGTACAAATTATGATCACAAGGTATTATAACGGGAGGTAAGGCTTTTGAGTAAACACTTGCTGGGCTTGCAGAAAACTGGTAGAGAAGAAATAGTAAAAATACTGGAACGGGCTGCATATTTTGACGGTTACCGCCATCAAAAGCTAAGTAATTTAAGGAGGGCCAGCGTGGCTGCTCTTTTTTTTGAACCCAGCACCAGGACCAGGTTTTCTTTTGAAGTAGCCGCCAAGTGGCTTTCTGCCGATTTTTACAATTTTTCCACGGAAAGCAGCAGTGTAGTAAAAGGAGAAAGTCTTCTGGATACCGTTAATACTCTTAAATCCATGGGGATAAACGCCATGATTGTCAGGCACTGGGCCTCTGGAATACTGGAATGGCTAAGTTCCAGGGTCTCCGGAGTTTCCTTGATCAATGCCGGGGACGGTGCCCACGAGCATCCTACGCAGGCGCTGCTGGACCTGTACACAATTCAAAAATACCACCAGAGCCTGGAGAACAAAAAAGTGGTAATGATTGGAGACATCAAACACAGCCGCGTGGTTCGCTCGAGCGTTACCGGCTTGAAAACGCTGGGGGCCGATGTGACCTTAATAGGTCCACCCACTCTTTTGCCCGGCGAGTTTGCCAGGGACGGTTTAAACTTAAGCTGGGAAGTGTCCCCTCATTTACAGGAAGCCGACGTGGTTTACATGCTCAGGTTGCAGCAAGAAAGGCAAAAAACCGGGTTAATCCCTTCCATGAAAGAGTATACTTCCCTTTATGGTTTAAATGAAGAAAGGGTAAAACAGCTAAAGCCGGGAGCAATTGTAATGCATCCGGGCCCCATGAACCTGGGAGTTGAAATTACTGCAGAAGCCCTGGAGAAAATGGAAGAGCACCCGGAGATCCGTTTAAGTATTAACGAACAGGTGGAAAACGGTATTGTAGTCAGGGCGGCAGTACTGGATTATTTACTGGGGGAGAATAAAGATGAATAAAAGATTACTCTTAAAAAACGCGCTGGTAGTAGATCCGTCTCAAAATATAAACAGTAAAAATGAAGTCTTGATAAACGGGGGCAAGATAGAGAAAATTTCCGGTAAGCTAGAGGCCGGTGAAGAGGTGCAGGTAGTAGACCTGGAAGGGAAAGTGCTGGTACCGGGTTTTGTGGATATACACGTGCACCTCCGGGAACCGGGCCAGGAAGAAAAAGAGACTATAGCCTCCGGTTCCCGGGCGGCGGCAGCCGGAGGAATAACTTCCCTTTGCTGTATGCCCAATACTTCCCCCCCTGCAGATAACCGGCAGACGGTAAAATACGTCCAGGAGAGGGCCTGCCGGGCGGGTATGTCGCGTATTTATCCCGTAGGTACATTGACTTTAGGCCAGAGGGGAGAAGAGCTTACCAGCTTCGGGGCCCTTCTAACGGAAGGGGTGAAGGCCTTCAGTGAGGATGGCAAGACTGTTGCCAGCAGCAGCGTTATGTATAACGCCCTGTGCTATCTCAGGAAATTCGATGTCCCGGTTATTTCCCATTGTGAAGAGGAAAGCCTTTCGGAAGGTGGAGAGGCCCACGATGGGTACTGGGCAAATATAATGGGACTGCAGGGCCTACCTGCCGTGGCGGAAGAGCTGGCCGTGGTTCGCGATATACTCCTGGCCAGGGAGACCGGGGCAAGGTTGCACCTGGCCCATGTAAGCCTGGCGGAAACGGTTGGCTGGGTGCGCTGGGCCAAGGAGCAGGGAGTAAGAGTTACCGCAGAAGTTACTCCACACCATTTATTGCTTAACGACGCCTGCCTGCAGGGATACAATACCCTGGCCAAGATGAAACCACCGTTGAGAACCGAAAAAGACCGGCAAGCCCTGGTGCAGGGGTTAAAGTCCGGGGTTATCGATGCCATAGCCACGGATCACGCGCCCCACTGCCGGGAAGACAAAAACGGCGATTTTTCCAGTGCAGCTTTTGGAGTTTCCGGACTGGAGACAGTTATTCCCCTGCTGTTAACGTACCTGGTTAAGCCGGGAATGATCTCACTGGAACAGCTGGTTTCCTCTTTCTGTGTCCGGCCGGCGGAGATTGTGGGGTTACCCGGAGGCACCCTGGCTGAAGGTGCCCCGGCTGATATAACTGTGCTGGATCTGGAAGCACCAGGCGAGATTGATAGTGCAGGATTTTATTCCAAGGGTAAAAACACTCCCTTTGAGGGATGGTCTGCTACTGGAAAGCCGCTTATGACCATAGTAGGCGGGGAAATAAAGATGAAAGACGGCAAAATCTTAGAACATGAATCCCGGTAGCTGTAATAATTCCTTCCGGGGGCTCGCTTGATATAACAGGTAATATATTATAAAAATTGTAAGGCATTTTATTTTTTCAAAGGAGAAAAATGTTGATTGAAGTCAGGGTACGTAGTAATGATAGAGTAGCAAAGGACTGGCACCTGCTTCAACTGGAGGGAGCAGTGCTGGAGATTCCCGTTCCGGGACAGTTTGTGCATCTTCGTGTGTCTTCCACTACCGATCCCCTTTTAAGGCGCCCTTTTAGTGTACATTTTTATCGGCCAGAACAAGGAGTGTTATCCCTGCTCTTACAGGTAAAAGGCAAGGGCACGCGAATGTTAAAGAAACTTAAGACCGCTGATACCGTTAATATTTTAGGCCCCCTGGGAACAGGTTTCACCCCGGCTTCCCGGGGAAAGGTATTGCTTCTTGGCGGGGGCATCGGGGTTGCACCGCTGTATTACCTGGGCTGCCAGATAGTTTCACTCGGAGGAGAACCGGAACTGGTAGTGGGAGGAGCCAGTTCAGAATACTTGCCCGGGGAAGAGTTTTTTCATTCTACAGTGATGAAGCTGGCCTGGGTTACTGAAGACGGAAGTCGCGGCTACCACGGTACCGTGGTTGATTACTTGAAAAGCTACCCCGGTGCAGGGCACGGTATTGAAATGATATACGCCTGTGGCCCCCCTGCCATGCTGGAAAGAGTAGTGGAAGAGGCTTCTTTGCGTGGAATTCCCGTACAGGTTTCCCTGGAAGCAACTTTTGCATGTGGTATAGGAGCTTGCCTGGGCTGTGTGCATCCGGTAAAAACTCCGGAAGGTGTGAGTTACCTGCGGGTGTGCAAGGAAGGCCCGGTTTTTAACGGAGAGGACGTGGTATTCAATGTATGAGCCTGATACGAGCACAGCCTTGGGAAACTTACAGCTAAAAAACCCGGTTATGACGGCCTCGGGGTGCTATGGCTATGGAAGTGAATACCGTGCGATGGTGTCCCCGGAAACGTGGGGTGCCCTGGTAGTCAAGGGTACCACTCGCTACCCCAGAAACGGTAATTCCCCGCCCCGCCTGGTAGAGACTCCTTCAGGTTTGGTTAATTCAGTGGGACTGCAAAACCCGGGTATAGAAGAAGTAATAGAGAGGGAAATTCCTGTATTGCAAGAGATAAAGGTGCCTGTAATTATTAACCTGGCCGGTGATACCGAGGAAGATTATGAATATATAGCCCGGCGACTGGAAGGGAATACCGCAGTACAGGCAGTTGAGGTAAATATCTCCTGCCCCAATGTTAAAAAAGGCGGTATATCTTTTGGCTCGGACCCGGAAACGGCAAAAAAACTGGTGGAAAAGGTGCGCAGTGTTTTTTCCCGCACAATGCTGGTCAAGTTAAGCCCGAACACGGGTAATTTGCCGGAAATAGCAGCGGCGGTGGAAGCAGCGGGGGCGGATGCCGTGTCGTTGATAAATACTCTGCAGGCCATGGTAATAGACGTAAAAACACAAAAACCGGTATTGCCGGAAGGAACCGGGGGGCTTTCCGGGCCGGCCGTACGCCCGGTGGCGGTCCGGGCGGTCTGGGAAGTGGCCGGGGCGGTAAGTGTACCCCTGGTGGGCATGGGTGGCATATTTACCCCCGAAGACGCCCTGCAGTTTATTTTGGCTGGTGCCAGTGCAGTGGCGGTAGGGACGGCGGTTTTTGTTAATCCGCGGGTTCACCTGGACATAGTAGAAGGGATTAAAGACTACATGAAACTGCACGGTTTCCGGGAGTTGCCTCAAATGGTGGGCGCCGCCCGCCCCCGGTAAAAGAATTGTTTGCGTGGAGCTATTAGATTCCAATTTAAAGGAGGAAACCCGTTTTGCGTCTGGGAGTACATATGCCTCAAAAAGGGGGCTTTCAAAAAAACGTTAAAAAAGCGGCGGAATCAGGTATGGAATGCCTGCAGGTTTTTCCCGGCAACCCTACCTCCTGGAAACTACCCCGCCTGGACGAAGAAGAGTTAGGTAAACGCTCCAGCTACCTGAAAGAGATGGAGATTTACCCCCTGGTTATACATTCCGTCTACCTGGTGAACCTGGCTTCACCAAAGCCGGATGTTTTTGAAAAATCGCGGGATATGATAAAGCAAACCATGCAGCGGGCGTACCTTTACGGGGCCCCTTACGTGGTAGTGCACACGGGAAGCCATTCCTCATCTGGCAGGGAAAAAGGAATCAGCCGGGTGGCAGAAGCCCTGGAAGAACAAATAAACGAATGGCCGGATGGTGTGACCCTTCTATTGGAAAATACCTGCGGAGGCGGAAGTTTGCTGGGGGGCGGTTTCCGGGATATAGGTGAAATACTAAACCGCTTTCCGGGAGCCCCCCTTGGCATGTGCCTGGACACGGCACATGCGTGGGGAGCCGGCTATGACCTCTCGGATCAACCGGGGGTGGAGCAAACCCTGGATGAGCTTTACCGGCACCTGGATCCATCCCTTCTTAAAGTAATCCACGTTAACGATACCCCGGTGGAACTGGGTTCAGGCAAAGACAGACATCAGCATATAGGTGAAGGAAATATCGGAGAAAAGGGTTTTGCTTCCCTGTTACAGCAGAAATGGCCGGTCGAGTTTCCTTTCATACTGGAAACCCCTGAAACAGGTACGGAAAAAGACAAGGAGAACCTGGAAGTTTTAAAAAAGCTCCGGGACAGATAAAAGCAGAGCCACCCGCCTTTAACATTCGTTTCATTTGACTGAATGACTGATGACAGGGATGACGGGATGGTTAATAAAAACCATTAAAAAAGGGGGGCTAGTATTATGGCCAATCGAAAAAACAGGACGATTTATTACTGTACCGAGTGCGGGCACGAGACTTACAAGTGGATGGGAAAGTGTCCCGGCTGCCACGGCTGGAACTGCATGGAGGAAAAAACGCCCCTGGTTTCTATAGATTCGAGTGTGGCTACAGGCGCTTTAGAAGCAGTCAAACTGGGAGAAATAGAAGAAAAAGATGTCCGACGCATCAGTACGGGTATGGAAGAATTTGATCGGGTTCTGGGGGGAGGAGCCGTGGAAGGTTCTTCTCTTTTAATCGGCGGAGATCCCGGGGTGGGTAAATCCACCCTGCTGCTGCAGGCTTCCAGCCACATGTCTACCCGGAATACTGTTATTTATGTAAGTGGTGAAGAGTCCCGTGGACAGGTTAAGATGAGGGCTGAAAGAACCGGAGTAAATCGCGAAATGCTGGTAGCCTCAGTCACCGAATACGAAGCGGTACTGGCCTTGATGGAAAAGTATTCCCCGGATATTATAGTTGTAGATTCTATCCAGGCCATACACCGCCAAAATGCCGACGGGGTCCCGGGCAGCGTTTCCCAGGTGAAAGATGTAACCAACGGCCTGATAAATGAAGCCAAGCGGAAAGGCATCGTCCTCTTCCTGGTGGGGCACGTAACCAAAGAGGGGTCCCTGGCCGGACCGCGCTTGCTGGAACATATGGTGGACGGCGTGTTTTATCTGGAGGGTGACCGGTACTACACTTACCGGTTGCTGCGGGGTATTAAAAACCGGTTTGGCTCCACCAACGAGCTGGGAGTCTTTCTCATGGGAGAAAGCGGCATGGAAGAAGTAGAAAATCCCTCGTATTTGTTCTTATCTCCCCATGACAAAGAAACCAGTGGTTCCACGGTAACCGTGAGCATGGAAGGTTCACGTCCTTTACTGGTAGAGATACAGTGCCTGGTTAACAATACCGGTTACTCTTCTCCAAGGAGAACTTCTTCCGGGGTGGACCTGAACCGTGTGGCCTTGATCATGGCGGTTTTGGAGAAACACGCCGGAATATCTTTTTTTGGATTCGACACCTTTGTAAATGTGGTGGGAGGGGTCAGGCTGTTTGAAACAGCAGTGGACCTGGCTGTGGCGCTTAGCCTGGTTTCCAGCGTCCGCCAGCGATTGACAGGTAAAAATATGGCCGTATTTGGAGAAGTAAGCCTCACCGGGGAGATACGCCCGGTTCACCGGGCTATCTCCAGGGTAAAAGAGGCAGAAAAACTTGGCATGAATTACTGTGTTCTTCCCCGTCAAAACAAAGAGGAAGTAACAAAAAGCACAGACCTACCCCTTCACCTGGTAGGAGTTACCACGATAGAAGAAGCACTGGAAGTAATATGAAGTAACGGTAAAGTTGAAGTTAGCTTAAAAAAAAGTATCCCAATGTATTTAACCGGCTCAATTCTTTATTCAGCACATCCTGAAGATCAATATTGAGAAGATGGCAAAGTGCTGCCAAATAGAAGAGATGATTGCCTATCTCTTCTTCAACCACCTCTCTACAGTTATCACATAGTTCACCTTCCAGGTGTGTCTCCGTGTGTTTGCCCGCTTCCTCCAGGGGGGTCTCCGCGGGAAATTCCTGCCGGCTTGCCTTAATAGTAATACAGCCGCACATGGTCACTGTCTTGGTAATAGCCCGGTTTACCCTGGAGGAGGCCTCCTGGTACTTGGTAATACTATCCAGAATGCTTTTGTGCCTTACCAGCAGTCCCCCCACTATATCTTGAAATTCACCTACAAACTTACCGTCTTTTTCTTCTTGGATTTCGCTGTCTTTCATGGTTTCACCCCTCTTGCTTAAGTTGAGAAATACCAGAAAAAAATTCACCAACTCCACGGCTTCATTTACCGTTCCCGGCAGCTATCTGATTTTATTCACTTATGTAGTCCCCGTTAAACAGCTACCTCTAAGCGATGTTCTTCTTTTCACTTCCGATTATACTTTTAACGATCTCCCCTTGTCAACTTGAACACAGGGGTACTCTTTAGGGCCGACTTTCTGTCTACAGGATAATCCGGGGGAAATAAGGCAGGTTGCAACTTTTATTTACGAATTATTGGTGATTTTGCCTTTATGTAGTCAACTAATGAATACAAAAATTGGCTTGAATTAAATGGTGATTTATGATAAACTAATTCCTTTGACATTTGTTAACAGCCGTGTTACTATGAAAATATAAAATTATCGTAAAAATTTAATGAAAATATTGTGGGATGTGAGTGTATTGTTTAGTATAGGAGATAAGATAGTATATCCAATGCATGGTGCCGGCACTATCGAAGCAATTGAGGAAAAAGAATTTCTGGGGAACAGAAAACATTATTATGTCATGAATCTATCGGTGGGAGAAATGAAAGTAATGATACCCATGGATAGGGCAAACAGACTGGGTTTGCGGCAGATTATAGGTCAGGAGGAGCTAGCGGAAGTTTACCGGGTTATAAAGGGAAATGATGGAGCTTGTTCTTCCCAAAATAACTGGAACCGGCGTTATATGGTGAATATGGAGAAGATCAAGAGCGGCAATATTCTTGAGGTAGCCGAAGTATACCGTACTTTAAAATTCAGGGAAATGGAAAAAGGACTTTCTACCGGGGAAAAGAAAATGCTGGAAAGCGTAAAAAGAATTCTTTTAAGTGAACTGGTGCTGGTCCAGGGAGAAGAGGAGGAGGAGATTAACGAAAAACTGGAAGCGGCTTTTAAATAATGCATATCAAGTAACGTATTACCATAAATTTTTTTTGTAAGTATTTTAAAGAGATCCGGGGAAATAATAAGTAGCAGATGAGTTAGTTATACTTTCATTTATTTATGTTTTATTCCACAGGTCAGGAGGTGAGACAAGTTTGTTTCGAAGGGTATTAAGCTATATAGGGCTGGCTATCGGCTTTGCTTTAGGATATAGCCTTATGCGACGAAGTTACGAAGAAGGAATAGTTTTAGAAGCTGCTGAAATGAGTGGACTGGAGAGTACATTTTTGGGAGAAACCATTCTGGTCCCGGTTTTAGGAGGCCTCTTTGGTGCAATTATATTTTTCTTTTTAACTCCATTTATGGGTGGCATTGTAGGAAGAGCAGTTTCTGTTTTAGAATTAAGATTAAAAACTGTTGCTACCCAGGACCTGGCACTGGTAGTATTTGCACTTTTTATTGCTCTGGTTATAGGTATTTTAATAAGTATTCCACTGGCGCAGGTTGGCAACTGGGGTATATATCTCTCTCTGGTTATATGTGCACTTCTGGCTTACCTGGGTATCAGGTTTGTATTAAGCAGAAAAGAAGAGTTTTCCTTCATAACCTCTCTCTTTGGAAGGAAACAGTGGCAGTCTGCTGCCGGGGAACCCATGCGCGCAAAAGTCTTGGATACCAGTGTAATTATAGACGGTAGAATAATTGACATTTGCAAAGCCGGATTTATGGAAGGCACTATAATTGTACCGGAGTTTGTTCTGGAGGAACTGCGCCACATTGCGGATTCTCCCGATTTGCTGAAGCGAAATCGCGGGCGACGGGGGCTGGATATACTTAACCAGATTCAAAAAGACCTGGACAACATCAATGTAAAAATCTACGAGGGCGATTTTGAAGATATAGCAGAAGTAGACAGCAAGCTGGTTAAGCTGGCCAAAATATTAAAAGGGAAAATTGTTACCAATGATTATAATCTGAATAAAGTCTGCGAGTTGCAGGGAGTAGAAGTGCTTAATATTAACGAGCTGGCCAATGCAGTAAAACCGGTGGTTCTGCCCGGTGAAGAGATGAAGGCCCAGATAATAAAAGACGGCAAAGAAGCAGGACAGGGTGTGGCATACCTGGATGACGGAACCATGGTGGTAGTGGAAAGCGGTAAAAAGTACATTGGAGAAACTATTGAAGTGTTGGTTACCAGCGTCTTACAAACCGCCGCCGGCAGGATGATCTTTGCTAAACCCAAAAACGCTTCCGAAAAGATTACCGGGGTGAAATAAAATTGAACGCCGCGGTAATAGTTGCTGCCGGTAAGGGAGTCCGCCTGGGAGGAGAAATTCCCAAACAGTTTTTAAAACTTAAGGACAAGCCTGTCCTGGTACACACCCTGCAGCAATTTAACCAGCTGGAAGACCTGTTTTCAGAAACGGTGGTAGTGCTTCCCGCAGGAAACCTGGATTATGCGCGGGAAAAAATTTTTAAACCTTTTTTTCAACCTTATGGTATGGAAACCGGCAGTATAAAACTGGTTGAGGGTTCCGATGAAAGGCAGGCCTCGGTACGCCGGGGCCTTTCTGCGCTTGATCCGCAGGTGCAAAATATCTGTATACACGACGGAGTTCGGCCCCTGGTTACTCCTTCACTTATAAAAAGCGTGATGCAGGCGGGATGTCTCCACGGCGCAGCAACACTGGCGGTGCCCTTGAAAGACACTTTAAAAGAAGTAGACGGGGAGGGGAACGTGATAAAAACCCTTCCCCGCAGCAGGTACCGCCTTATTCAAACTCCCCAGTGTTTTAAACGGGAATTAATTGAGGAGGCCCACCTTAAAGCAAGAGAGCAGGGAAGTGAAGCAACCGACGATGCTTCCCTGGTAGAGCTGCTGGGTTATTCCGTAAAGACCGTGGAAGGATCCGGGGATAACCTTAAAATTACCACCCCGGAGGACTTGATTATGGCGGAAATGCTTTTGGAAAAGAGGGGAAGAAATGTATAGAAGCGGGATTGGATACGATGTGCACCGGCTGATAGAAGGTCGTCCGCTGATTCTGGGAGGGGTGGAAATACCTTTTGAAAAGGGGTTGGAAGGTCATTCCGATGCGGACGTTTTAACCCACGCCTTAATGGATGCCATCCTGGGTGCACTGTCCCTGGGTGACCTGGGGCAGCATTTTCCCGATACAGACGAACAATACCGTAATATATCCAGCCTGGAGCTGTGTGCACGGGTGGTATCTTTAATGCAGGAAAAAAAGTACGGGCTGTTAAACGCCGACAGCGTAGTTATTGCCCAAAAACCCGGGCTACAGCCTTTCATTCCCACTATCCGGGGGCGACTTGCCGGGGTCCTGGGAGCCGACCGGGAAAGGATTAACGTAAAAGCAACAACCAATGAGGGTCTGGATTCCCTTGGGAGTGGAAAGGGCATTGCTGCTTATTGTGTGGTTATGCTGCACTCGTTGACAGTTTAAAAATAAGCTTATATAATCATAACTATCAACAGCATATAATAAATGCAAGGATGAAGAAGAGTACGCCATGATGGAGCCACAGAGATAAACCTCCACCCGGCTGAGAGGGGTTTAGGCATCGGTCTGGCGGAAGTGCGCTTCGGAGCAGGCTTTCTGAACGGAAACCAGGCACGGATTCCTAATAGGAAAGCCCGGCGTGAGGCCGTTAACTTTTCCGTAGAGGTGGGATACAGGTAGAAGAATACTTGTATCCAAGCAGGGTGGAAACGCGGCCATCGCCGTCTCTGTAAGCGAAAATAGAGACGGTTTTTTTATTTTTGGGAAAGAAAAAGTTAATTAAAAGCGGAGGGTTTAAAGGGATGTTTGGAAGAATAAGAAAAGACATACGCGCGGTATTTGAAAGGGATCCGGCAGCAAAGAACATTGTTGAGGTGCTTCTCTGTTATCCCGGTCTTCACGCTTTAATATTTCACCATGTAGCACATGCTCTGCACTGCCGCGGACTGGTGCTTTTACCGCGGTTGATATCTCAGTTAAGCCGCTTTATAACGGGTATTGAAATCCATCCCGGTGCAAAAATCGGGCAGGGGTTTTTTATAGACCACGGAATGGGAGTGGTGATAGGAGAAACCACGGAAATTGATGAAAATGTCACCCTGTACCAGGGAGTGACCCTGGGGGGAACCGGCAAAGAAACCGGTAAAAGGCATCCCACGGTGCGAAAAAATGTGGTAATAGGGGCCGGGGCCAAAGTACTGGGACCTATAGAAATAGGGGAAGGCGCCCGCGTAGGTGCGGGGTCGGTAGTACTGCACCCGGTTCCTTCCCGCACAACTGTAGTGGGCATCCCCGGCAGGACGGTAGTATACGAAGGTGAGCGGATACCCTCAATAAACCTGGATCACACCGACATGCCCGACCCGGTTGCTGAGCTACTGACTTCACTGCAGAGCCAAATTGACGGCTTAAGATATCACCTGGAGGAGGTAAAAGAAAATAACAAAAACCAGCCCGGTGATAATAGCCAGGATAAAAAAGGAGTGATGTAAGATGGACTTTAAAATATACAACACCCTGACCAGGAAGAAAGAAATATTTGAACCACTTAACCCCAACCGGGTAACCTTTTACGTATGCGGACCTACTGTTTATGATTATATTCACCTGGGTAATGCCAGGATATTTATAGTGTTTGATGTAGTGCGCCGTTTTTTGGAAAGCCTTGATTACGAGGTTACTTTTGTGCAGAATTTTACCGATATTGAAGACAAAATGATAAACCGTGCCGAGGAAATGGGTGTTACGGTGGCTGAACTGGCGGAAAGATTTATTGAGGCTTACCGGGAGGATGCGGCCGCACTGAAAGTAAAAGAGGCCACCTACCAGCCCAGGGCCACCTGGCATGTGGACAAGATTATAGAAATTATTGAAAAACTCATGCAGGCTGGTTTGGCTTACCTGAGTGACGGCGACGTGATGTTTGACACGGAAAAATTCGAACGTTACGGTGTGTTGTCACAACAGAAAAAGGAAGAGCTGTTGGCCGGCGCCCGGGTTGAAGTTGATGACAAGAAACAGAATCCCCTGGATTTCGTCTTATGGAAGAAAGAAAAACCCGGTGAGCCTTCCTGGGAGAGCCCCTGGGGCAGGGGCAGGCCGGGATGGCATATTGAGTGTTCGGCCATGTCCATGCAGTATTTGGGAGAAACTATAGACATTCATGCCGGTGGACCCGACCTGGTGTTT
Organism: uncultured Syntrophomonadaceae bacterium; assembly: GCA_964402625.1. Taxonomy (GTDB): domain Bacteria; phylum Bacillota; class Dethiobacteria; order DTU022; family PWGO01; genus PWGO01. The sequence goes on from CAYODA010000009.1 coordinate 24,503, forward strand.
CCCCACCACGAAAACGAGATAGCACAGAGTGAAGGCTGTACAGGAAAAACTTTTGTTCGCTACTGGATGCACAGCGGTTACCTCAACATAAATGCGGAAAAAATGTCCAAATCGCTGGGTAATGTGCTGACGGTAAGGGAGTTAATCCGGCAGTACAACCCCCTGGACTTGCGCTTTTTCCTTCTCTCTTCGCATTACCGTAGCCCGCTCAACTTCAATGAGGAACAGATGGAAAATGCCATAAGCGGACGGAAAAGGCTGCAGAATTTTGTAGAAAACCTGGCTTCTGCCATGCAGGGTGCGGAAACCGGTGAGGCCGGGGGAGAAGAGCAAAAGATTCAGCAGGAACTCCAAAAGGAAAAGGAAAGCTTCATGGGAGCAATGTATGATGACTTTAACACTGCCGGTGCTGTAAGCTCCATGTTTAACCTGGCCAGGGAAGTAAACCAGTATATGATGCAATCACGGCTCCATCGGGAAACTTTGCAGTCCGTATGGGATTTCTTTAGCAGCTGCAACGGAGTACTGGAATTTTTGAATATGGAGAAAGCCGGGGAAGTCTCGCTGGATGAAGAAATTGAACGGGCTATCAGGGAAAGAGAAGAAGCCCGCAAAAAGAAAGATTTTGCTACTGCTGACCGCATAAGGGACGAGTTAAAAGAAAAAGGAATCATCCTGGAGGACACCCCGCAGGGTGTCCGGTGGAAAAGAGCTTAACCGGCCGGGCCCAAATTGGAAGTTAGAAGTTGGAAGTCGATAAAGCAAATGTATTTTCTGAGTAGTCACCCCGGCGCTGCTAGCGCAGCGCCACCACTAGAAAGA